>QHSR01000247.1 GCA_003221635.1 Candidatus Rokuibacteriota bacterium
GAGACGGGTGGAGAAGTAGCGTTCGCCGAGGTCGTTGAAGACGGTGACGAATCGGCCGCGCCGTACGCGTTGCGCGACGCGCTCGACGCCGGCCATGTAGGCCCCGGACGACTGACCGACGAAGAAGCCTGCCGCCGCCAACCGTACGCACATCTGATACGCCTCGTCGACGGTCACCGGGACGCGCTCGTCGATCACTTTCTCGTCCAGGATTGCCGGCACGATGTCCTCGGCGCGCCCCAGTGGCTTGAGTCCCTCGACCCCGGGGAAAGCTTCGGGGATGACGCAGACGAGGCGGATCGCCGGGTCGTGCTCCTTCAGGCGTCGCCCCAGGCCGGTGAGGGTGCCGCCCGTGCCGACGCCGACGACGACGTGGGTCAGCCGGCCGTCGGTCTGTTGCAAGATCTCAGCGGCGGTCGTCTCGTAGTGGGCCCGCCAGTTGTCCTGGTTGCTGTACTGGTCGCAGAAAAAATAGCGGCCGGGATTGGCCTCCCAGCGGCGGCGAACCTCCCGTAGCGCCTCGTCGTAACCCAGGAGCGCGTCCGTGAAGACCAGCCGAGCTCCGTGCGCGAGCATGCGCTTCTTGCGTTCGGCGCTCGCGTTGTCGGGGATCACGATCTCGACCTGCGCGCCGATGATCCGCCCGATCATCGCGTAGGCGATGCCCGCGTTGCCGGACGAGCTGTCCAGCACGGTCTTGCCCGGCTTGAGCCGGCCGTCGTCCAGCGCCCCGAGAAGCATGCGCAGCACCGGCCGGTCCTTGAGCGACCCCCCGGGATTCAGCGACTCCATCTTCGCGAACACCTCGACCTCCGGGAGCTCGCGGTGGAAGATATCGAGCGGGACGAGAGGGGTGTTGCCCACGGCCCGCAGCGCGGGGTAGCGCTCGACGAGCGCCTGGATGCGCGGATCCCAAGGCATCGCGTGACTATCTCACAAACCGGGAACGGGTCACGGAGCGATTCTATCGTCCCTGGCAAGCGCGGCGCCGACCCGGTTCTCGGACGACGGGAGCGGCGGACGGCGCCTCGAGGCGAGCTGGTCTTCGGCGCTCACGGCCTCGGCGAGCCCGCCGACCGCGACCGCAATGGCGTCCAGCAGCAGGGCCGGTCATGAGATCATCCGACCAACGTCCCATCGAGCCGAGCCGCGACTACGTATAACGAAGCATCAACTGAGCGGAGGACCAATCGTGCGTACACTTCTTGACCGTTCGGTGGTTGCCACGGTAATCGTCGGCCTCATCCTGGCGGCCGGGTGCGCCAAGCGTCCAGTCGAAACTGTCAGCTCGGCGCCCGCGCCCGCTCCGGCGCCGACCGCTCAGCCCCCCGCCCCCGCCGTCGCGGCCCCGGCACCATCTGCCCCCGCGGTGGCCGCCCCGACGCCTCCTGCGCCCGCCCCGCGTCCCTCGCCGCCGAAGGATTATCGGGCGCACGAGGCCCTCACGCCGATCTATTTCGACTTCGACAAAGCGACGGTCCGTCCTGGCGATGTCAAGATCCTGGACGCGAACGCCGCCTGGCTCAACGCCAACCCCGGCTATCTCGTCCTCATCGAGGGCCACTGCGACGAGCGGGGGACGAGCGACTACAATCTCGCCCTCGGCGACCGGCGCGCGAAGGCCGCCCTGAACCACCTGGCGGCGCGGGGCATCAAGAGTGACCGCATCACGATCGTTTCGTACGGGGAGGAGCGGCCGGTTTGCACCGAGCACAACGAGACGTGCTGGTCGAAGAACCGCCGCGCTCAGTTTCTGATCAAGGAGCGCTAGGGTCGTACAGGGGCGCGTCCCTCACTGGTTGCATTGTCGCGTCCCCTCGGCTAGCGAGCGGCGCTCTCGGCGCTCGCCCCTTCGTTCAGGACCACGACCTCGACCCGCCGGTTCTGCTGGCGGCCGGCGGCCGTGTCGTTCGCCACAGTCGGATATTTCGGGCCATACCCCTTGGTCGTGATCCGCTCGGCGGCGACGCCTCGCGCCACCAGCAGATCCTTGACGGCATCGGCACGCTGCTGCGACAGCTTGAGGTTGAAGTCCTCGGCCCCGGTGTTGTCGGTGTGGCCCTCGATCAGGACGTTGCGCTTTGGATTCTTCTTGAGAAACTCCACCAGCTTGTCGACGCTCCTCTGCGCGCCGGCTGCTGTCTCCGCCTTGCCGCTGGCGAAGAGCACGTCGCCCACCGTGAGGACGAGACCCCGATCGGTCTGCTGCGCCCGGAGGTCCGACAACTCCTTCGTCAGAGCGGCCGTCTTGGCCTGCTCGGCAGACCGGGCTTTTACTTCGGCCTCCGCCTGCATACGAGCTTGCTCCGCCTGCACGCGCGCTTGCTCGGCCTCCGTACGGGCCTGCTCCGCTTCGCGCGCCTTCGCCTCCGCATCACGCGCGCGCGCCTCGGCCGCCATCCGGGCCTGCTCCGCCTCCAGCCCCTTCGCCTCGGCCTCCATCCGGGCCGCTTTGAGCTCGCGATCGCGCTTCTGTAAGAGAATGTCCGAGGTCTCCTTGCCCATCTGCTGCGTGTCCTGCTCCATCTTCCTGATGGCGCCGGCGGTCGTCGCGATCCGGGCCTTTTTCTCCGCCACGTAGCCGAGATGCTGCATCTCTCCCGCGTCCTTCGCCTGCTCGGCGGCCTGCATCGCTTTCTGTGCTTCCGACAGCCGCGACTGTGCGTAGGACTGCACGTTCGGATCGGCCTGAGCCTGTCGGTATGCGATCTGCGCCCGCTCGAGCTGGGCCCTGGCAGCCGCGTCCTGGTCTGAGGAGGCGCAGCCGACGACGACAGCCAGCGGAAGGAGTCCCGCGACGACACGTCTCAGGTGGGCGAGGGCCAGAGTCATCGTCTTCACCTCCGCGTGCGGGCTTCGCTACTGGGGGAGCCGCTCGAGCTCCTGGCGAAGCGTCTGGATGTTTTGCCGCATCTCGTCGGCCATCCGCCTGACGCGCTCGCTGGCGGTGCGCGCGCGCGCATAGTCCGCGTCGACGGCCGCCTGCTCCGCCAGCCGGATCGCCTGGCCGTAGTCCTGCTTGGCCACGGCCGCCTGGGCCGCCTTCAGCTTGTCTTCCGCCGTTCTGAGCTCGACCGGCGCGCTGAGCGCCGCGCCGCTTTGCTGCGCCTCGTCAACGGCCCGCTCCGCCTGAGCGACCGTCGTGCTCGCCAGGGGACCGTTGCTGGCGCAGCCGGTCGCCGCCGGCGCTGCGAGCACGATCAGGGCGAGCCCCCACACGTGCCGTCGTTGCATCAACTCGTTCACGGGCGTCTCCTTCCATTCGCTGCCGGATCCTAGCCGACAGCCTGCGGCTCCCTGCCGACGCCGGCGGTAGTGACGCTGACCGGCGGCGCGCTATCGGACGTTGGTCTTAAGCCAGGCGCCGACCCGTCAGACTTTTCCGAGTGCGCGGCCGGCGTCGAGCGCGGAACGGGGGCTCTCGTCGATCACGGCGTTCCCCGGCAGCTCGCGGCGAGCGACGTCCAGGTGGCTTGGCATCTGGGTTCCGTCCTTCGCGGCAGGTATTTTGTCACAAATCGGGCCAGATCGGAGTCGCCCAGAACCCGGCGCCCACGGCGATGCCCACGACGAAGGAGGAATGACCTCGAGGACAGGACCTCGGTCCTACGGCGCTTGAGCCGACGGGGCGTTATTTCGGAGCCGAAGCGCTTCGATCTCGTAGATCCGGAGCATGGCGAGGGCGAGGGACATCACCACGGGCCCCACGATCAACCCGGCGAGCCCCATGGCCTCCACGCCCCCGAACAGGGCCACGAACGTCAGGAGCGCTGGCGTGCCGTGGGCGTCGCGGACGAGACTCGGCCGGATCACGTAGTCCGACACGAAGACCACGATCAGGGCGCCGTAGATCAGCTCGACCACGCCCGCGGTCGCGTGCCCGGTCAGGATGAGGTAGATCCCCGCGGGCACCCAGACGAGCGCCGTGCCAACAGCGGGCAGGAGCGAGGCCACGGCGGTGAGCGCGCCGAAGAATGCAGGCTGCGGAACTCCCGTGACCCAGTACCCGATGCCGGCCAGTAACCCCTGCGCCAGGCCGGTGAAGATCGTGCCGAGCAGCACGCTTCGCCCGACGCGCTGGAATTCCTCGAGCAGCGCGCGGGTGTGGCGCGCCTCGAGCGGCAGGACGGCCTCGATCCGGGCCGTGATCGCGTGCCAGTGGCGCAGGACAAAGTGTGTGGTCATGACCGCGAACACGATCCCCAGAAGAATCCTGAACGACGCGCTCGCGATCGCGGCGCCGATCTCGGCGGCGGACGTGGCGATCTGGCCGGCCGCCGCCGCGACGCGCGTCGTGACGTGCTCGGGGGTGATCTCTCGGATGCCGAGGCGATGCGCGACCTGCTGCAGGAACGCCCAGCCCTGGCCTTCGGGCGCGAACGCGACCTGGGCGGCCCTGGCCATGTCCACACCGCGGGAGACCAGCAGGTAGGCGAGACACGCGATCGCGACCGAGAAGAGGAGCGCGGTACCCGCGGTGCACGTGATCGCCGCGAGCTCGGGCCGGCCCCAGCGGGCGGTGAGGCGCCGGTAGTTGGACTCGACCGTGAAGGCTGTGAGCGTGCCGAGTAGCAGGCCGACGCCCACGGGCAAGGCGAGCCACAGAAAAAGCGCGACGCCGACGAGCGCCAGGACGGAGAGCGCCGCTCTCGGGCTCACTTCACCTCGGCTCTGCGCCCGTCATCCGCGCACGGTCACCTCGAAGAGATGGTAGCCCCAGGCTGGAAGGTCCACGTAGAGCCCGCGTCGCGCGAGGTCACCACCGTCGCGCTCGTACGTCAGGGTCGGGTTCGTGAGGTCGCGCAGGACGACGCTATCTCGGTCCAGGTCCCGGTACGGGAGCCGCACGTAGCACTGCCCCTGCGTCGGGCCGTAATTGACGGCGACGAGCAGCCGGCGGCCGGCGTCTTCCCAGGAGAAGGCGATGAAGCGGTCCCACGTGGGGTTCCTGTCCCAGGCGGGCTCAGCGTCCAGGAGCCGCCAGTCGCCGTCTCGCACCTCCGGGCGCCGCATGCAGGCGAGCAGGCGGACGTAGTAGGACTTCAGCTCCTGGTCGACGGGCTCCGGCGCGCGCCGCCGCAGGTGGTTGGAGGTTCGCAGGCGGCGGCCCGAGCGCTGCCCCTCGTGGACGAAGCGCAGGCCCGGCACCAGGAAGGTGAGCACCGCGGCGGCCTGGTGGACCGCCGGAGGGAAAACAGCGGCCGCGCGCGGCTCGTCGTGGTTCTCCAGAAAGCGCGCGGACCGACGCTGGTACTCGGGATCGGCCAAGAGATGGCCGCGCACGGCGCGGGCGTCCTGTGCGTGCAGGCGATCGTAGAAGCGCTTGTCGTAGGTGTAATCGAACCCTTGTTGCTGCAGCGTCCACTCGAGGTCCCAGTACGCCTCGGCCATGAACAGGAAGCCCGGCTTGCGCAGGCGCCCGCGCGCGGTCGCCGCCGGCCAGAAAGAGTCGTCGACGGGCGGACTGCCGTCGGCGGGGCGCGCGCGGTCGCCCCAGGTGCGCGCGATGACGTCGGGCAGCACCAGCATCGCCATGTCGCAGCGCACGCCGTCGCACTGGGCGGCGATGCTGTCGGATCGCGGCCATGCGCGAGCACGCGCGAGCCATGGCGCGTGTCGACGCGGCGGTAGTTTCTTGGCTCGCGGGTCAGATCCTCCTCGCTCCCCGATACGTAGAACTCGGGATGCTCGTGAACCCAGGGATGATCGAGCGCGGTGTGGTTGGGCACGAAGTCCAGCATGAGCCTGATGCCGCGCTCGGCGAGCCGCTTGCGAAATTGCTCGAGCGCCCGCGGGCCCCCGAACTCGCGGTTCACGACATACTCCCGGACGGCGAACGGCGAGCCGCACACGTCGTCGGCGGTGAAGTCGGGCAGGAGCTCGCGGTACTCCGGCTGCCATTCCGGTTGGCGCAGCGACACCTGACGTCCGGTCTCGCCCGTCTGCCAGATGCCGAGGAGCCAGACCCAGTCGAAGCCGTCGCTGGCGAACTGATCGAGCGACGCGTCGGAGATGTCCTCCAGTGTCGCGGGTCGCACCAGTGTGACGCCGAGCTCGTGAAGCCAGACCCGCGTATTGATCTGGTAGAGCGCCGGGTAGAGCGGCCCGGCCATCCCTCAGCTCCGTCCCGCCGTCGCGGTCTCGAAGGTCTGCCGGTCGTCCGAGATGCCGGCGAGACGGTCCTCGCCGCACCGGTCGGTGCGCGCGCGGGCCTGATCGTGGCTGAAGCTGAAGAAGTCCCATGCACATTCGGAGATCGGGCCCCACTTCTTCAAGGCATCCTTCTTCAGTTGTGGCCTCCCCCCCCACGTCGGGCCTCGTGGTCGAACGGCGCTAGGCTCAGAGTGCCACGGGACGGGCAGACGCGGCGTAGGACTTTCGTCCCCTTCGGCGCTTCGTCACCGCGTGCTATGCCCGTCGTGGCAGGGAGGAGGCACGGCGAAGGATACTTCAAACGTCGACGGGATACAGCGCCAGCCGACGTGGGACGAGCGCGTCGTAGGCGCTCGCGTGGGGCGTCCTCGGTCGGTGGCGGTGGGTCGAGCTACAAGCGTCGCCGCGTTGCGCCCAGAACAGCGCAAGCCGAACGACCCGGTCGAGATCGTGGTGCCGATGAGGACGGCTCACCCGTAGGCCGCGGTGAGGCCTCAATCGGCGTCGTGCTCAGCCGTCGCTGTGGGGTCGGGCGCAGGGTGAAGCCGCACGGCGACATCTACCGCTCGCAGCATCGCAAGGGTGAAGGCGTCCTCTCGCCCACGACTGAAGAGGTGATCGGCGCCGAGCGCGACGAGGTTGACTCCACCCGGCCACACCGTGTCGGCCAGTAGCACCACGCCGTCGTTTGGGCCATGAAAGAGGAGAATCTGATAGCCCGCGTAGACCTGGTAGCCGACGCTGCCGGAGACGGGTACCGCGACGACGTTGACGACGGCGATCGTTTCCGGCAACCGCGCGCCCTCGAGGCGTCGCCGACTCGGCTCCGTGGCCAGCGAGGCCAGGCCCGCCCAGTCCCAGCCGTTCAGCCAGAGGACCCCGCGGGTCAGCCACGAGGCGGGTGGGCGCAGAGCGGCGTCCGCCAGCGGCGTCCCGCGCAGGGCTCCGGCGATGTTGACCCAGGCGGCGACGTGAGCCGCCTCCACCGGCGCCAGTAGTCGAGTCAGCGCCAGTGCCGCCTCGGCGCCCGACTTGCTCGCGCTGACCAGGATCACGGGACCGCCATCACGTGCGGACGCGCGCACCGCCTCCGCGATGGCTGCGGCGTTGCCCTCGACCGAATCGCTCTCGCCGGACGCGATCAGCCGGTTGGGGATCCCGAGCTGGTCGAGGAGCCGGCGCTGGTGCGCGAAGTCGGACCCCGTCTCGGGGTGGCTCCGGTAGAGCCACGACGGCGCGAAGAGCACCGTGTACGGGAAGGCGCGAGGTTGTCGCAGGGCCACCGCGGAGCGGTCCGGCCCTGCCCGGCGGAAAAGCTCGAAGGCCGCCTGGACCGCACGGCTCCTGGCGTCGGCGTTGAGCGCCCGTGCGAAGGTGAGCGCGGCGAAGTCCACCGACATCACCCGCGCGAGTTCCCGCAGCTGCGCTTGATCGAGCAGCGGACTCGTTTGCGGGTCGCCTCCCTCGACGACGCCGTCGACGCGAGGGTCCGCCGCCGCGGCGGCGATCCGGGGATCAGGGGAGTGGCGCGCCAGGATTTCGGCGAGCAGCCGCCGGGCCGCGTCGGAGTCCACCTGCCCCGCGAGCTCCGATGCCGTCTGGTCGGTGTTGACCACGTCGAGCAGGCGGGCACAACCGAGCGCCAGCGTCGTCGCCACGAGCACCAGCGCAGCGCCCAGCACCGACGGCCGCGACATCAGCCTGCTGTGGCCCATTTCAGGTCGCGCTCCTTCTCGTGCACGGCTTCTTCGCTACGCCGTCAGCGTACCGCGCACCGCGCTCAGCGCCGCCAGTCTGCCTGACGCGGCCTGCGTGGGGATGCCGAGCGTCTGGCCCGCCGCCAAACAATGCAAAAGGATCGGCCATGCGACCTAGGTCTCAAGCCGCGTCAGCTCCAGGGCGATCTCGCGCAGATACCACTCCGTGTAGCGGATCACGTTGTATTCGCGTTTGGTGGAGTAGGGCCCGGGCGTGAACGCGGAGGAGCTGACGCCGGCCTGGTTCCTCGCGCAAAGGTCCCAGTCCTGCTCGCTGGTGAGCTGCCAGAACGGGAGCAGTGCGTCCAGCGTGTAATCTTTGCCCTCGACGGCGTCCTCGTGGACGAGCCACTGAACCTGGACGAGCGTCTTCTGCGGGCCCGCCGGCGCCAGCCGCGTCGACACGCTGTGGTCGCCGCTGGAGTGATTCCAGAAGTTCGGCATCGTGCGCATGCGCAGCGTGCCGACATCGCGCGTCCGATAGGCGCCCATCAGCGGAGCGACCGGCCGGCCGTCCATCGACTCGGAGACCCAGCCCGAGACCAGCGGCGTGCGGTTGATCGACCACCAGCAGCCCGGAGACGGGAATCGCACCAGGCCCGCCGCCTGATGATCGATAGCGAGGCCGTCCGGCTCGACATGCGCCGAGCGCGCCCGGACCTGCGCCTCGATCTCGCGCTTGAGCGCGGGATCGTCGATCGGCGCGTTGTCGTAGTTGGCCCTGACGTACTGGGGATGATTCACGGTGCAGTGCCAGCACTCGCGGTTGTTCTCCCACACGAGTTTCCAGTTCGCGCGCACCTCGTAGCTCCGCGCCGCGGCGACCTTGGCGCGCTCGAGGCCCTGGGGTTGCAACGGCGCGCGCGCGGTGCAGCGCGAAGTCGCGGCGGTCGAGATCGCCGTCCTCGTCCATGCCGCCGCACGCCACGAGCGCGCCGTCTCGTGCGTACGACCACTGGTGATAGGGGCAGACGATCCGCCCGAGGTGACCGGATTCGGTCGCGCAGACCTTCATGCCGCGGTGGCGACAGGTGTTGTGCAGCGCGTGGATCCGGTCGTCGTCACCGCGGACGACGACGATGGAGTCGTTGTCGATGTCGAAGACGAAATAGTCGCCGGGGCGCCTCACCTGACACGTGTGGCCGGCGAAGAGCCAGCCGCGGCGCCAGATGCGCTGGAGGTCGAGCTGATAGATCCCGGGATCGGTCTGGAACTCGCGCTGGAGTGCAAAGCCCGGCGTGTGCTCGGCGATGAGGCGGTCGAGCAGCTTCTGGGCTTCCGCGAGCTGCGAAGACGTCAGGAGGAGGCCCGACATCGCCTCCATATTATAAACGGCGCTATCGCAGGGACGGCGGCGACGCGCGGAGTCGGGCCCCCGCGAGCAACACCGCCCCGACAACAACCACCCGCGCCCGTCTGTCGCGCGCCGCACCGCAGAGTGTCAGCTGATTCATGCGGACGGAGCACTAGCGGCGGCGCCACGCCTGCGTGCGGCGCTCGAGCCAGCGGGCGAGCAGCAGATGGAGCCCGCGTGCCCCCGCGTTGGTGTAGAAGATCATCATCGCCATCGCCGCCGCCGAGGCGATCTCGCCCGTGTCGTCCATGTTCAGGACGGAGATCGAGGCCAGCTCGGTCTTGGGGCCGTAGATGAAGACGACGCCGGAGACGGTCGTCATGGCGTTGACGAACATGTAGATCGCGATGTCGAGCGTCGAGGGCAGGCACACCGGCACCGTCACTCGCCAGAACGTCCGGTAGAAGGGCTGCTTCAGCGACGCGGACACGGTCTCGAACTCGGGATCCATTTGCCGGAGCGCGGTCAGCGCCGTCAGGTGGCCCACGGTGTAGAAGTGCACAATCGTGTTGATGACCAGAATCGTCATCGTGCGGTACAGCACGTTCAGCGGGTTCGCGGGGGCGTTGAAGAAGAAGATGTACGCCAGACCGAGGACGAGCCCGGGCACCGCCATCGGCAGCATGGCGAGGAAATGAAAGAGGCCGCGACCGAGGGCGAAGCCGCGCGCCTTCTCGGTGAGATAGGCGCCCACGAACACCACGGCGGTGCCGACCACGCCCGTCGAGAGCGCCAGGCGAATCGAGTTGTAGTAGGAGGCCCAGCCGCCGCCGCCTTTCTGGTCGAAGTCGTAGTGCGCCCAGGTCAGGCTCAGGTTGTAGGGAAAGAACCTCACCAGGGCCGCGAACTGGGAGACCGCGACGATGCTGAGGATGCCCGCGCCGATCAGGACGCAATAGGCGAGCATCGCGAGGTCGAAGGGGCGCTGCTCGGCCACAGCATCTACGGGCCGATCGGCATCGTGATGGCGGAGGTGTTCACCACCTTCCCGCACGCTTTGCTGATCATCCTGGCCGCGCTGGCCCTCGCCGACGCGCGGCTCTACGAGGCGGCGACGGCCCTGCGGGCCTCGCGGCCGCGCATCTTCTGGACGGTGACGCTCCCGGGAGCGCGCTGACCGTGGTGAAGACGACGAAGGTCGCGCTGATCAGGCCGTAGCGCGCTCCCGGGAGCGTCACCGTCCAGAAGATGCGCGGCCGCGAGGCCCGCAGGGCCGTCGCCGCCTCGTAGAGCCGCGCGTCGGCGAGGGCCAGCGCGGCCAGGATGATCAGCAAAGCGTGCGGGAAGGTGGTGAACACCTCCGCCATCACGATGCCGATCGGCCCGTAGATGCTGTGGCCGAGCAGCGCCCCTTTCAAGAGGCCCTGGTTGCCGAAAAGATAGACGAGGGCGAGGCCGGGCAGGAGGGAGGGGACGAGGATGGGCACGAGCGCCACGGTCTTGAAGAGCCCGCGGAGCGGCATGCGGGAGCGCGTGAGCGCGTAGGCGTAGAAGAACGCCGACGGCACGGTGATGACGGTGCTGAGGATCGAGACCCAGAGGCTGTTGCCGATCGACTGGAACAGGGCCGGCGTCGAGAAGTACCGGACGTAGTTCGCGAGCCCGACGAATTCGTCCTTGGGGCCCTGGACGCTCTTTCCGAGCATGAGGCCGAGCGGCAGCGCGAGGGCGATGACCAGACAGAGGCCGATGATCCCGATGACGGCGCGCATGAGCCGGTCGTCGCGGCTCGTCTCCGGCCGGACGACGGTCGCGGCGACGTCCCGGGAGCGCGTGGCCGCGGCGTCAGCGATGGACCGTGCTCCCGGGGTAGATCCGGATCCGCTCTCGCGGCAGGCGAACCGACAGGGTGCTCTTCTCCGCGATCCCCAGACGGCGGACGAGATCGACCGGAAGATCGGCACGGAGGAGCACACCCTCCAGGGCGTCGCCGGCCAGGTCGGCGCGGAAGAACGAGCCGAGGAACGCGAGCGCGTCCACCCGCGCCCGCAGGGAGTTCGGCTCACTTCCGGGCCCGGGGGCGTCCTGGACCACGATGTCCTCCGGGCGGATCGCCAGCGTCACCTCGGTGCCGGCGGCGAGGCCGTCCGCCTCGCAGGCAAGCTCGACCCGGCCGAGCCGTACCACGCCGTCGTGCACCACGGTGCCGGCGACGAAGTTCATCAGCCCGATGAAGTCGGCGACGAACGGGGACGCCGGCTCGCGGTAGATCTCGAGCGGTGGGCCGATCTGCTCGATCGCCCCGTGGTTCATCACCACGATGCGGTCGGCCATCGTGAGCGCCTCCTCCTGATCGTGCGTGACCATGATCGTGGTCACGCCGAGACGCCGCTGGAGCTGCTTGATCTCGTGGCGCAGGCGCACGCGCACCTTCGCGTCGAGCGCCGACAGGGGCTCGTCGAGCAGCAGGAGGCCGGGCGAGGTCGCCAGCGCGCGGGCGAGCGCGACCCGCTGCTGCTGGCCTCCCGAGAGCTGGGCCGGATATTTCCCGCCGTGCTCGCCCAGGCCGATCATGTCGAGCAGCTCGCGCACCCGCTTCGCCACGTCCGCGCGCTTCGCCCGCGTGTTCTCGAGTCCGTAGGCGACGTTCTTCGCGGCGGTCAGGTTGGGGAAGAGCGCGTAGGACTGGAACACGATGCCGAAGTCCCGCTTGGTCGGCGGCAGCGCCGAGATGTCCCGGCCACCTTGCTCGATGCCGCCGCTCGTCTGGATGTCGAGGCCCGCGATCGCGCGGAGCAGCGTCGTCTTGCCGCAGCCCGAGGGGCCGAGAAAGCAGACGAACTCGCCCTCGGCGATCTCGAGCGAGATGTGATCGAGCGCAGTGAACGCGCCGAACTTCTTGGTGAGGTTCCGGATGCGGAGGTAGGGCACGCTGCGCGTCGTCAACCCTCTCCTGGCCTTCTGGAGCCTCCGCGATCTACTGAACTATTTTTTCGGTTCCGACTTCGCGTTGTAGCGCTCCTGCCATTTGTCCAGGATCGCCTTGCGGTTCTTCGCCGCCCACTCGAAGTCGTTCTTGATCATGTGGTCCAGCACGTTCGCGGGCAGATGCTCGACCGGCTGCGACATCTTGGGGATGGCGACGACCGCGTACCCCTCACTGTAGAGCTTCATCGCTTTCTCGCTCACCGACCAGTCCACCAGCGCCCTGACCGCCTCGACGTTCTTCGTCCCCCTGACGATGGCGGTCGTCTCCATGTCCCAGCCGGATCGCTCGGACGGGAAGACGATGTCGATGGGGGCGCCCTGCTTCTTGACGCGGGCGCTGCGGAACTCGAAGGAGATGCCGATCGGGTATTCGCCGGCGCCCGCCATCGTGCAGGGCTTCGAACCGGAGTGCGTGTAGACGCCCATGTTCTGGTGCAGGGCGTCCATGTATTTCCAGCCCTCCACCTCA
The DNA here is from genome assembly GCA_003221635.1 of Candidatus Rokuibacteriota bacterium. Classification (GTDB taxonomy): domain Bacteria; phylum Methylomirabilota; class Methylomirabilia; order Rokubacteriales; family CSP1-6; genus AR31. Next base: position 12,662 of record QHSR01000247.1, read on the forward strand.
CCGAATCCCTGCAGCCACGCCGAGACCTGGAGGAACCCGGTGCCGGAGGACGCGGGGTTCGGCATGACGATCGTGCCCCTGTAGACCGGCTTGGTCAGATCCTTCCACGAGGCGGGTTTGGGCAGGTTCTTCTTCTGGGCTTCCACCGTGTTGAAGCAGATGACCGCGACGTAGGCATCCATGCCGACCCACGTCGGCGGGTTGTCCCGGTCGCGGAACTGGGGGTCCAGCTTCTCCAGACCCTTGGGCGCGTAAGGCATCAGCATTCCCTCGAGCTTGAGGACCATCAGGCTCGTCGCGGACAGGCCCCACACCACGTCCGCCTGCGGATTGGCCTTCTCGGCGAGAAGCTTGGCGGTGATGACGCCGGTCGAATCGCGCACCCACTTGATCTCGATGTCCGGATGATCCTCGTTGAAGCGGGCGGCGTACTTCTTGAGGTCGTCGGCCTCGACGGCCGTGTACACGGTCAGCGTCGCCTTCGCGGCCCGGACGGCGGTCGCCGCGAGCCCGATCACCGCCGCGCCGACGACGATGCACAGCGGGACGGAGCCGAGCCTGACGAGTGTCGGGCCTGGGGGCCCCAGCCCCCGGGCGGCCCTGCGGCTCGCACTGCGGCCCCGCGACGGCGTGCGGCGCGCACCGCGTGCGAGGGGCTGATTCTAGCGTAGACGCGCGGCTTTGTCAGGGCGCGCAACGGAATCGTCACACCAGACGATCGCGGAGCCGCGAGCTGATCGCGTCCACCACCATCACCATGACCACCGTCACGAGCAGCACCGTGGACGCCGCCGGGTAGTCGATCATGCGCAGATAGGTCTGCAGGTAGAAGCCGATGCCGCCGGCGCCGACGAACCCGAGGACGGTGGCCGCGCGGATGTTGGACTCGAGCCGATAGAGCGCATAGGAGAGGAAGAGCGGGAGAATCTGTGGCATCACCCCGAAGCGCAGGATCTGCAGCCGCGTGGCGCCGGTGGCCGTGATGGCGTCGACGGGCCCGGGGTCGATGCCCTCGACGGCCTCGGAGTAGAGCTTGGCGAGCGAGGTCGTCGTGTAGGCGACGACGGCGAGGACGCCGGGAAAGGGGCCGAGCCCGACCGCCGCCACGAAGACCAGGGCGTAGACGAGCGTGTCGACGCTCCGGAAGAAGTTGAGCACGGCTCGCGCGGGGTAGAAGACGGCGCCGGGCGCCACGTTACGCGCGGAGAGGAAGCCGAGCGGCAGCGCCAGGACCGCGGCCACGGCGGTGCCGAGCAGCGCGATCTCGACGGTCTTGAGGGCGCCCAGGAGCGCCGCCGGGAGCACGCGCAGGTCGGGTGGCAACATGCGCCGGATGAAGTCGAGGATCCACGGCACGCCGCGGGCCAGGCGCACCGGGTCGGCGCCGGTGTCCCAGACGAGCCACGCGAGAACGATCAAGGCGACGAAGATCGCGGCGCGAGTCATTGTAGCGGGGTCCGTGAGGCCGGCTTGTACCGAGGGTGGCCTGAGAGAGGCGCGACCCGGCTCCGCACGCCCGAACCTCCTGAGAGGCGCGACCCGGCTCCGCACGCCCGAACCTCCCGAAGGGGGCGTTCCCCGGCTTCTTTGTTGCTTCATCGGCCGTCCTCGCCGTAGATCGCCTGGACGACGGCCGGCGTGACCGCCGCGGGCGGCCCGTCGAAGGCGAGGCGCCCCTGACGAAAGCCGACGATGCGGCTCGCGTAGGCCAGCGCCGTCTCGAGCTGGTGCTGGCTCACGACCAGCGTGAGCCCCTGCTCGCGATTGATCGTCTTGAGGATGTCCATGATGCTGCTGGTCAGCGCGGGATCGAGGCTCGCGGTGGGCTCGTCGGCCAGGATGACCGCGGGCCGCTGGGCCAGGGCGCGCGCGATGGCCACCCGCTGCTGCTCACCGCCCGAGAGAGTGTCGGCGCGGCGGTCGGCGAGATGCGAGAGGCCGACTTGCGCGAGGCACGCATGCGCCAGCTCGCGGTCGGTGTGCGGAAAGCGCCCGAGCAGGCTCGCGACGGATGGGACGTAGCCGAGTCGCCCGGCCAGAACGTTCTCCAGCACCGAGGCGCGGCGCACCAGGTTGAACTGCTGAAAGACCATCCCGATCTGTCGGCGGACCTCGCGGAGCTCGGTGGTGTCGGCGCCGGTGACCGCCCGCCCAGCCACGCGGACCGTGCCGGCGGTCGGCTCGACGAGCCGGTTGAGCGAGCGGAGGAACGTGGTCTTGCCGGCGCCGCTGCGGCCGAGGATGACGACAAACTCACGCTGACGGACGACGAGGTCGATGCCGTGAAGGGCGACCGTCGCCGGCGGCAGGACGACGCGGAGCCCCGCGACCTCGATCATCCCGGAGGCGGCGGGCGGACTCAGCGGGGTCGGACGCCGAGCAGCTCGATCGCTGCGCGCACCGGGTCGTACTCGCGGTCCTCCGCCGGTGCGAACCCGTCGATCTCGTAGAGACGCTTGAGCAGCTCGGCATAGGCGGGCCCGCGGATCTGCAGGAGTGCCTCCCGCACCTTCGCGAAGGTCGCCGGGTCCAGCCCCCCGCGCGCCGCGATCCCCGCCTCTGGGATCGGGGGCGTCTCCGCCACGAAGAGGATGCGCTCGCGCTCCGCCGGGTCGGTGAGGTACTGCTCGCGGGCCATGTCGAACGAGGCGAGCGCGTCGACGTGGCCGTTGAGGAGCGCGCGCATGCCGGCGTCGTGCGAGCCGGCGAAGACGACCTCGCGGAAGAACGTCTTGGGGTCGCGGTTCTTCACGAGTCCGCGCTCGATCAGGAGCACCATCGGGTAGATGTAGCCCGAGGAGCTGGCCGGATCGATGAACGCCATCGTCTTGCCCCGCAGGTCCTCCAGCCTCCTGAGGCCCGAGTCGGTGCGGACGTAGATGCGCGAGGTGAACGAGCTCTTGCCGTGCCAGAGATTCTTGGCGACGATCACGGCCTTCGCCTCGCGGCTCGCGAGGACATAGCCGCCGGGGTGCACGAACGCCAGATCCGCGGTTCGATTCCGCAGCGCTTCGATCACGGCCGCGTAATCCGAGGCGACCGTCACCCGCACGGGGATGCCGGTCAGCCGGACGAGCACCTTGCCGAACTCCTCGCCGGTGGCCAGCAGGTCGGTCGGCTTCTGCGAGGGCGTGAGGACCAGGTGCAATCCGTCGGCGCCGACCCCCTCGCGCGGCGTTCCCGCGAGCAGCGCGAGCGTGGACAGCGCGAGCAGCCTGAGAACGCGGGCGATCATCGGCGGTGAGTGTACCATCGAGGCACACGCCATGAGCGCCCTCCGCCCCTGGTTCCTCTGGCTGCTGCTCCTCGTCGCCGCGGGCGCGGGCGGCGTCTACCTGGCGGACCGGATGGTGCTGGCGCCGGGACGGGCGCTCCAGCGCCAGCTGGCGGAGCGCGACGCTCAGATCCGCGCCCTGACCGAGCGGAACCAGGCCCTCGAGGCCGCCGTTCGGCTCCTCCGGCACACGGAGCGGCGCGCCCGGATCGTGGTGCTGGACCAGGGGCCCGGCCCCGAGGGGCACGTCCGGACGCGCGTGCGGTTCACCGAGCTCGACGCCCAGGGCGACACCGTCGGCGAGCCCCGGGAGCTCTCGCTCGACGGCGACGAGATCTACATCGACGCGCTCGTCATCAAGTTCGAGGACACGTCCGTGATCGCCAGCGACGCCCTCAAGGGCAAGGCGCTGCTGCTGTTCCGGCGGATCTTCACCGACCGCCGCCGGCCCGCGGACGGAGACGTCCTGGACCGGGAGGGACAGATGCCGCAGAGCTACGCCGCGGAGCGCGCGCCGACGGTGTTCGAGCGGGAGCTTTGGGCGCGATTCTGGGAGCTGGCCAACGATCCCGAGGAGGCCCGGCGGCGCGGCGTCCGGGCCCTGCACGGCGAGGCGGTCTCGACCCGGCTCCGGAAGGACCGCATCTACACCATCACGCTCCGCTCGACGGGCGAGCTGACGATCCGGCCGGGCCCGTAGCCGCGTTGACAAGCTCGCGGGGCGTGTGATTATGTCTCTCCACCGTCGACGCCCCGACCGCCGGAGTCTGGTGCGCCAGGGAGTCCCCTCACGGGAGGAGCCCATGCATCGCGTACGACACCTCGCCGTCGCGTGTTCGCTGGTGTCCACCGCGCTGTTCGCGAGTGCGGCGCCCGGGCCCGTGCTGGCGCAGACCACGGTCCGCGCCGTCATGCATTCGGATCTGAAGATCGTGGATCCGATCTGGACCACGGCCTACATCACGCGGAACCACGGCTACATGGTCTACGACACGCTGTTCGCCACCGACGCCAAGGGCGAGATCCGCCCGCAGATGGTGGACAAGTACGACGTCAGCGCCGACAAGCTCACGTACACGCTCACCCTGCGCGACGGCCTCCTCTGGCACGACGGGGCGCCCGTGACCGCCGAGGACTGCGTCGCCTCGATCAAGCGCTGGGCCGCGAAGGACTCGATGGGACAGAAGCTCATGACCTTCGTCGGCGACCTCGTCGTCGTCAACCCGAAGACGTTCCGCATCGTCCTCAAGGAGCCGACGGGCCTGGTGCTGTCGGCGCTCGGCAAACCCAGCTCGAACGTCCCGTTCATGATGCCCAAGCGGGTGGCCGAGACGGATGCGAGCACCCAGATCTCCGACTCCACTGGCTCGGGGCCCTTCGTCTTCAGGAAGGACGAGTGGAAGCCGGGCGATAAAGCGGTCTACGTGAAGTTCGACAAGTACAAGCCGCGGCTGGAGCCGGCCTCCGGGCTGGCCGGCGGCAAGGTCGTCAAGGTCGACCGCGTCGAGTGGCGCGCCATGGCCGACCACCAGACTGCCATCAACGCGCTGCTCGCCGGCGAGCTCGACTACCTCGAGGCGCCCCCGCACGACCTCCTGCCCGTGCTCAAGAAGGACGCGAACGTCAGGCTCGTCGACTACAATCCGCTTGGCAATCAGTACACGTTCCGCTTCAACGTCCTCCACAAGCCCTTCGACAATGCCAAGATCCGGCAGGCGGTGTTCTACGCGTTCAACCAGAAGGACTTCCTCGAAGCGGTCATCGGCGACGCCAACTATTACAAGGTCTGCAAGTCCCTGTTCCCGTGCGGATCGCCGTTCGAGTCCACGAAGGGGATGGATGGCCTCCTCGAGTCGAATGTCGAGAAGGCCAAGGCGCTCCTCAAGGACGGCGGCTACGACGGCACGCCGGTCGTGCTCATGCACTCGACGGACCTCGTCGTGCTCGCCAATCTGGCTCCCGTCGCCAAGTCGCTCCTGGAGAAGGCGGGCTTCAAGGTCGATATGCAGTCCATGGACTGGCAGACCCTGGTCGCCCGTCGGGCCAAGAAGGAGCCGCCGTCGCAGGGCGGATGGAACGCGTTCCTGACCGCGTGGGTGGCCGCCGACATTTTGAACCCGGTGATGACGGGGTTCCTCAACGCGAGCTGCGACAAGGCCATGTTCGGCTGGCCGTGCGACGCCGAGATGGAGAAGCTGCGCGATCAGTTCGCGCGGGAGACGAGCCCGTCCCGGCAAAAGGCGATCGCCGAAGCGGTGCAGGTGCGCCTCACGCAGTATCCGACGCACATCCATCTGGGTCAGTGGTATCAGCCGATCGCGGTCCGCAAAAACGTCGACGGGATCATGACGGCGCCCGTGCCCGTGTTCTGGAACGTCGAGAAGAAGGGGCGCTGAGCCGTCCTCGGCTACATCGCCCGACGCCTCCTGGCCACGGTCCCCGTCATGGGGGTCGTGGCGGTCGTCGTGTTCCTGCTGCTGCGGCTCACCGCGGGGGATCCGGCCGCGATCATCGCGGGTGACAACGCGACGACGCAGCAGGTCGCGGAGATCCGGGTCCGGCTCGGCCTGGATCGCCCGATCGCCCAGCAGTTCGCCATCTGGCTCGGCAACGTCCTCCGCGGCGACTTCGGCGAGTCATTCTTCTTCAAGAAAAAGGTCGCCGACTTGATCCTCGAGCGGCTCGAGCCCACCCTGGCGCTCTCGGTCTGCACGGTCGTCCTGGCGGTGGTGGTGGCGGTGCCGCTCGGCGTGATCGCGGCCTACCGGCGCGCCACCTGGATCGACCGCGGGGTGATGGCGCTCTCGGTGCTCGGGTTCTCGGTGCCGGTCTTCGTGACCGGCTACGCGCTCGTCTATCTGTTCGCGATCCAGCTCGCCTGGCTCCCGGTGCAGGGCTATCAGCGGCTCCACGAAGGGCTCGGCGGATTCGTCACGCACCTGATCCTGCCGAGCCTCACACTCGCGGCGATCTACGTGGCGCTCATCGCGCGGATCACGCGCGCGAGCATGCTCGAGGTGCTGGACGCCGACCACGTCAGGACGGCGCGGGCGAAGGGTCTCGCCGAGATGCCCGTGCTGCTCCGGCACGTCCTGCGCAACGCCGCCGTGCCCATCGTGACCGTCATCGGGCTCGGCGTCGCGCTGCTCATCGGCGGCGTCGTCGTCACCGAGTCCGTCTACAGCATCCCCGGGCTCGGGCGCCTCACCGTGGACGCGGTGCTGGCGCGCGACTTTCCCACGGTCCAGGCCGTGATCTTGTTGTTCTCCCTGGTCTACGTGCTGATCAACCTTGTCGTGGACCTGACCTACACTGTGCTCGATCCGAGAATCCGCTATTGAAGGCGGTGGCCGATCGCGCGCTGGCGATCGACTTCGGAGCCGAGGCGGCGGTCCGCGTGGGCGGCGCGCGCGGGCTGGCGCGCCACCCGAGCGTAGCGCTCGGGGCCGCGATCCTGGCCCTGGTCGTCGCCATCGGGCTCCTGGCCCCGTGGCTCGGCACCAGGGACCCCGGGCAGATCGACCCGGTCTTCCGCAACCGGCGGCCCGGCGCCGAGCGGGTCGTCAGGAACGCCGACGGAAGCGAGGCGAAGCGCACGTACTGGATGGGCACCGACAGCCTGGGGCGCGACGTGTACAGCCGCGTCCTCTACGGTGCGCGCGTGTCGCTCGTCGTCGGCGTGACCGTCGCGCTGATCAGCGCAACGGTCGGGCTCGCGATCGGCCTCCTGGCCGGCTACCTCCGATGGCTCGACGCCATCGTCATGCGTGTGATGGACGGGCTCATGTCGATCCCGGCCATTCTTCTCGCCATCGGGCTCGTCTCGCTGTCGCGGGCCGGCCTCCGCACGGTCGTGCTGGCCATCGTCATCCCAGAGGTCCCGCGGGTCGTCCGGCTCGTCAGGTCGGTGGTGCTGTCCCTCCGGGAGGAGCCGTATGTCGAGGCGGCGGTGGCGCTCGGCGCCCGGACACCGGTGCTGCTGATGCGTCACGTGCTGCCGAACACCCTGGCGCCGCTGATCGTGCAGGCCACGTTCGTCTGCGCCTCCGCGATCCTGGTCGAGGCGATCCTCTCCTTCCTCGGCGTCGGCATCCCGCCCGAGACACCGACCTGGGGCAACATCATGGCCGAAGGCCGCGCGCTCTTCCGGGTCTTCCCCCACAACATTCTCTTCCCGGGCGTCTTCCTGGCGGCGACCGTGCTGGCCGTCAACATGCTCGGCGACGGGCTGCGCGACATGCTCGATCCGCGCATCCGCAAGCGGCTCTGATGCGTCTGCGCCCGGATCCGAGATGACCCGGACCGAGGTGCGATGAGCTCGCGCAGCGCCGAGGTCGTGATCTGCGGCGCCGGGATCGCCGGGATCGCTGCCGCGTATCATCTGGCGGTGCGTCGCGATGTCCGGGGCGTCGTCCTGGTGGACGAGGGCTCGCCGCTCTCGCTGACGAGCGACAAGTCGATGGAGTGCTACCGGAACTGGTGGCCGGGGCCGGGCGACGATATGGTCGCGCTCATGAACCGGAGCATCGATCTGCTCGAGGAGCTGGCGCGCGAGAGCGACAACCTGTTTCGGCTCAACCGCTGGGGCTACCTCTTCGCGACCGCCGACCCGCCCCAGGTGCCCGTGTTCCTCGAGCGGCCGCGGGAGGCGGCGGCCCGCGGCGTCGGCCCCGCCCGCGTCCACACCGGTGCGGCGAGCGACTACCGGCCCGCCCCCGCCGACGGCTTCGAGGACCAGCCGACCGGCGTCGACGTCGTCACCGAGCCCGCTCTGGTGCGCCGGTACTTTCCGCACCTGGCGGACGACACGCTCGCCGTGCTGCACGCGCGTCGCGGCGGATGGTTCAGCGCCCACCAGCTCGGCATGTACCTGCTCGAGCGCGCCCGCGCGCGCGGCGTGCAATTTCTCGAGGGGCGAGTGGAGTGGGTCGACACGACCGGCGGACGGGTCCGCGGCGTCCGGGTGAGCGCGCGGGGCGGGGACGTGACCATCGCGACGCCACGCTTCGTGAATGCCGCTGGCCCGTTCGTCGGGCGCGTCGGGCGCCTGCTCGACATCGACCTGCCGGTGTTCTGCGAGCGCCACGCCAAGGTCGCGTTCAACGACGTCCTGGGCGCGGTGCCGCGCTCGGCGCCGCTGACGATCTGGACCGATCCGATCTGTCTCGTTTGGACCGACGAGGAGCGGACGGAGCTGGCCGGGTCGCCGGAGCACAAACGCCTCGTCGAGGAATTCCCCGGCGGTGTGCACGGCCGGCCCGAAGGCGCCGGCGAGAGCCCGGTCGTCCTCCTGATCTGGACGTACGACATTGAGCCGGTGGAGCCCACGTTCCCGATCCGGTTCGATCCCGCGTACGGCGAGATCTGCCTGCGGGGGATGTCACGGATGATCCCGGCGCTCGGGGCGTACCTGCCGCGCCTGCCGCGAGTCTTCGTCGACGGCGGTTACTATACGAAGACCCGCGAGAACCGTCTTCTCGCGGGTCCGCTACCCCTCGAGGGGGCCTACGTGCTGGGCGCGCTCTCCGGCTACGGGCAGATGTCCTCGAACGGTGCCGCGGATCTTCTGGCCGACCACATCACCGGCCGCGCGCTCCCGCGGTATGCGCCGGCGTTCCTCCCGGCCCGCTACGACGATCCGGAGTACCGCGCGCTCCTCGAGCAGTGGGAAGACTCCGGGCAGCTCTGATCGGGTCGGTCCTCACCACACAGGCGTCATTCATCCTCACCACAGAGGCGTCATTCAGAGGAGGGCAGATCATCATGGCGAAGATCGAGAAGTACTGCGCGGCCGGCGTCTACGACCCGCCGGGCTACAGTCAGGCGATCAAGGTCACGGGCGTCCAGACGATTCTCTTCCTCGCGGGCCAGGTGCCCTACGAGATGGACGGGACCGTCAAGCATCGAGGCGACTTCCGGGGTCAGGCGCGCGCGGTGTTCGGATCGGTCAAGGCGCTCGTGGAAGCGGGGGGCGGCAGCCTCGCCAACGTCGTGAAGATCACGACCTACGTCACCGACGTCCGCTACCGCCTCGACTTCCGCGCCGTGCGCGACGAGGTCTTCGGCGCCAAGGGTCCCGCCTCGACGATGGTGCAGGTCAGCTCGCTCTCGCACCCGGACTACCTGATCGAGGTCGAGGCCCTCGCGGTCGTGTAAGCGCCGGTCGGGAGACCGAGCCGCTGGCCAGCGGCGAGCTACCCGCGCGTGGTCACGGTCACGCCGCCCTTGATCACGCGCCTGATGCGGCGCTTGTCCTGAAGCAGCGTGATGTCGCGGAGCGGATCGCCCTCGACGAGAATGAGATCGGCCCACTTGCCCTTCTCGATCGTGCCGATCTCCTGCGCGAGCCCGAGGCACTCGGCCGCGCGGCTCGTCGCCGCCTGGAGGGCCTGCATCGGCGTCATCCCGGCCGAGACCAGAAGCGCCAGCTCGAGCGCGTTGTTCGGGTGGCCGTGGCCTCCCGCATCGGTCCCGGCGACGACCTTGACGCCCGCCGCGAGGGCGCGCGCGACGCTCTCGACGTGGTGCGCGCGCAGGGCGTGAGCGCGCTCGCGCACGTACGGGGCCGGCGACTCGCGGTGGTACTCGTAGACGGTCAGGGTCGGAACGAAGAAGATGCCGTGCTCGGCCATCATCGGGATCAGCTCGCGGTCTTCGTTCAGGTAGCAGCCGTGCTCGATGGAATCGACCCTCGCCTCGACCGCCACCCGCAGGCCCGGCCCGCCCAGCGCGTGGCACATGACCCGGCGCCCGAGGGCGTGAGCTTCGTCCACCAGCGCCTTCATCTCCTCGAGCGTGAACTCCGAGTCTTTCGGGCCGTGGCCGGCGCGTGAGCTGGCGCCGCCGGTCGTGGCGCACTTGATCACGTCGGCGCCGGCGCGGACCATGGTGCGCACCGTCGTCCGCACGGCCTCCAGGCCGTCGGCGACACTCGGCGGCAGGCCCGGATCGCTTCCCGTCGGCGCCGCGTGACCGGAGGGGCTCACGCGATCGCCGAGCCCACCGGTTGGCGAAATGATCGCCAGGGACAGGACCAGGCGAGGTCCGGTGATCAATCCTTCTTGAATCGCGAGCCGGAAGCCTGCATCGAGCCCGCCGGCGTCCCGTATCGCCGTGTACCCCGATTCGAGGATCTGGCGCGCCACGCCGGCCGTGCGGAGATGACGTGTGCTCTGCGGCTCGTCGAGGCCCCAGCGCTTCGCCAGCTCGTAGCCGTGGAAAGCGAGATGGTCGTGGCAGTCGATGAGGCCCGGCAGCACGGTGAGGCCGGAGGCGTCGATCACCTCGGTGCTGGCCGGCCAGCTCCCGCTCGGTCCAGCCGTCGTCACGGCCTCGATTCGCCCGTTGTCGATCTGCACAACCGCGTCGCGGACGGGTGGAGCTCCCGTCCCATCGATGAGGGTGCCCGCCCGGATGATCTTCATCGCTTGCCGACGACTCCGAGGCGTCTCATGGCCATGCTCCTCATCGTCTCCTTCCCTAGCCCTTCACCGAGCCGGCCGTAAGGCCGGCCACATAGTACTCCACAAAGAACGCGTAGATGATGGCGACCGGCACCGAGCCGAGCAGCGCCGCCGCCATCAGCTGGCCCCAATAGAAAACGTCGCCGCGGATCAGCTCCGTGATGGCGCCGACCGGCACCGTCCGCACGTCGCTCCTGGCCAGGAAGATCAGCGCGTACAGGAACTCGTTCTGGGCCAGCGTGAAGGCGAAGATGCCGGCCGACAGGAGGCCGGGCGTGCAGAGCGGCAGCACGATGCGCGTCATCGCCTGGAATCGGCTGGCGCCGTCGATACGAGCGGCATCCTCCAGCTCGCGGGGCACGCTCTTGAAGTAGCCCATGAGGAGCCAGGCGCAGAACGGGATCAAGAGCGTCGGGTAGGTCAGCATGACCGCCGTCAGCGTGTTGCCGAGCTCGAGCTTGTTGATGATATCGGACATCGGGATGAAGAGCAGGGGCTGCGGCACCAGGTACGTGGCGGCGACGCCGATGGCGACGACCGCCGCGCCCGGGAACCGCATGCGGGCCAGCGGATACGCCATCATCGTCCCGAGCACGACCGACACCACCGTGGTGACGACGGCCACCAGCATCGTGTTGTACGTCCAGGTGAGGAAGTTCGTCTCGTACAGGAGATCGACGTAGTGCTGGAGCGTGGGCTGGTGGACGATCAGCGGCATGACCCGCGCGTTGTAGAGCTCACGGTTGGGCTTGATCGAGGTGATCAGCATCCAGTAGAAGGGGAACAGCATCCCGAGCAGGAAGACCGCCAGCGGCAGGTAGAGCCGGAGCGCGCGCGAGCGGAGTCCGCGGCCGCCGACCATTTACCGGATGAGCCGTCGGAGCGCCTTCGCAGCGCCTCCGGCGCTCGACGTTCGGGCAGGATCACGCCTGGTGGTCATGTGGGGATTCGCCGTCGGGGCGCATCCGCGCCCGACGTTCGGCCCGTCAACCGTTGGGGCGTCATTCCCGTCTCAGGTAGATCGTCAGCGCGACGATGAGGACGGCGAGCGCCGGCAGGATCGCCAGCGCCACCGCCGCGCCCATCCCGAGCTGCCCGGCCGACATGCCGATGTCGAACGCCCAGGTCGAGAAGACGTGGGTCGCGTTGGCCGGCCCGCCGTGGGTGAGTGCGTAGATGAGCTGGAAGTCGCCGAAGGTGAAGATCACCGAGAACATCGTCACGATGACCAGCACGGGCTTGATGATGGGCAGCGTGACGTAGCGGAAGCGCTGCGCGCCGCTGGCGCCGTCGATGGCGGCCGCCTCGTAGAGATCCGACGAGATCGTCTGCAGCCCGGCGAGCAGCGTGATGCCGTAGAACGGCATGCCCCGCCAGGTGTTGACCACGATCAGCGATCCCATCGCCAGCGTGGCGTTGCCGAGGAACGAGTAGCCGCTGGTGATCACGCCGGCGCGGACCAGCAGCCAGTTGACGACGCTGAAGGTGGGATCGAGGATCCACATCCAGGCGACCGTCGACAGCGCGGTCGGGACGATGAAGGGGAGGAGCAGGGCGGCCCGGGCTAGGTTCCGGCCGCGGAAGGCCTGGTTGATCACCAGCGCCATGGCGAGGCCGCCCGTCAGCTTCAGCACCGTCGTGATCGCGACGTAGACGCACGTGTTGCGGGTGACCTGCCAGAAGACCGCGTCGTGCGCGAGGGTCACGAAGTTGGCGAGGCCGACGAAGGTGCCCGCGCTGGCGACCCGCCTATCTTGCAAACTCAGGAAGATACCGTAGAAGAACGGGTAGGCGACGAACGCGAGCAGGAAGAGGACCCCGGGGCCCAGCATGAGCCAGCTGAAGACCCCTTCGCGCTCGAAGAAGCCGCGCAGCGTGAACCGCTGGCCGGCGAACGGAGTCGGGCGCGCCAGAGTCGCCGGCCGGACGGCCATACCGTCTACTTCGCTTTGTAAATCTGCTTGAGCTGCGCCGCGGCGGTGGCGATGACGTCCTTGGTCGAGTCGCCCCGGCACGCCTTCGCGAACATGTCGACGAGGACGTACTTGGCGACGCTCTCCGACAGGGCGTGGCTGGCCGGCCCCGGCCAGCCGTGCAGGTGCGCCGTCTTGAGCGACTCCTTGTAGGGCAGGTAGCGCGGCTCCGGGTTCCACATCGGGTGGTTCTCGTAGGCGGTGAGGAACGGCGCGTAGTACGCGTCGCCGGACGTGAGCCAGCGCGACATCTGCCTGTCATCGTAGAGCCAGCGCAGGAACGCCTTGGCCGCGGCCTGGTCGGGGGCATGGTTCACGATGGCGTGGGACACCGCGTTGATGATATGGAAGCGGCCCTTCGGTCCCTGGGGATTGAGGCCATGGTCGGTGACCTTCGCGATCTCGGGGAAATCGCGCTTGGCCACGACCAGGATCGACGAGGCGTTGTTGGTGCAGGAGATCTGCTCGCCGAGGAACGCCTTGTTGTTGTTGACGTCGGTCCAGCCGAGCACGTCCTCGAACATCGTCTCCTTGTAGAACCGCCGGCAAAAGTCGACCGCCTTGGCCGTCTCATCGGAGTCGATCAACACGGTCTTGCCGTCCTTGTCGACCTCCCGGCCGCCGTACGACCACAGCAGCGGATAGAGCCAGCCGTGGTTGTCGCCGAAGCCGTGGCCCAGCTCGAAGCCGAATGGATGCCCGTTCTTCTTCAGCAGGCGCCCGGCCGCGAGCAAATCGTCCCAGGTGTCGGGGAACTTGCCGACACCGGCCTCCTTGAACCAGTCGGTGCGGTACACCTCGAGCTGGCCGATGTTGCCCCACGGCAGCGCCTTCCACTTCTTGTTCACCACGACGGCGTCAAGGATGTTGTCGTGCCAGGGACCGATCTTCTTGCCGATCTCGGTCGCGAGATCGGTGACGTCGACCAGGCTCGCGTCGAAGAGGTGAGGCCAGTTGACCGCCGTCATCGCGATCTCCGGCCCCGACTTGGTCTCGGCGATCGTGGTCAGCCGCGTGAGCATGCCGCCGACGCTGACCGCCTCGTAGCTCATCTTGATCCCCGTGAGCTTCTCGTATTCCATCAACAGCGTCTTGGCGAAGTAGTCGTCGAACGCCTTGATGAACGAGCTCTCGCGGACGACGGTCATCGCCCTGGGGGCGGCGCCCGCGCGCCGGGGGCCGAGGGTCGCGCCCGCGACGGCGCCCGCAGTCAAGGTCAGGAATTCGCGACGGCTCGTCATGGCGTCCTCCGGGTCTCGGGGTGTCCTGCGGGGCATGATTTCGGGACGATAGGCCGCGCCGGCGAGGTCTGTCAAGGCCGGGCGCCTTGACACCCACGGGCCCGGCGCGTATCACACCCGTCGTACCGATCGATGACTCCGAGCCGAAGGGGAGGACAGCATGCGTGCGACCTCGAAGCTCCGCCAGCTCCTGAAATCGGGCCAGACGCTGTTCGTGCCCGGCTGCTACAACGCGCTCAGCGCCAGGATCCTCGCCGAGGTCGGTTTCCCGGCCGTCTACATGACCGGCTACGGGACCTCGCTCGCGCTGCTCGGGATGCCCGACGCTGGGCTCGCGACGATGACCGAGATGCATCTGAACGCGCGCTACATCGCCAACGCGGTGCCGGTGCCGGTCATCGCCGACGCCGACAACGGATACGGCAACGCCATCAACGTGATGCGCACGATCCGTGAGTACATCGGCACGGGCGTGGCCGGGATCCATATCGAGGATCAGGCGATCCCCAAGCGCTGCGGCCACGTGGCGGGGCGTCGGGTGATCCCGATCGAGGAGGCGGTCGGCAAATACCGGGCCGCCGACGCCGTGCGGCGCGAGCTCGACCCGGACTTCGTCCTCATCGCCCGCACCGATGCTCGCGGCGCCAGCGGTGGCTCGCTCGACGAGGCGATCCGACGCGCCAACGCCTATCTCGAAGCGGGCGCCGATCTCGCGTTCGTGGAGGGACCGACGAGCGTCGAGGAGGTCCGCCGCGTCTGTCGCGAGGTGAAGGGGCCGGTCTTCTACAATCAGACCGGCGTGTCGCCTCGGTTCAGCCTCGCCGAGATGCAGGAGCTGGGCATCGCCGTGACGATCATCCCGGGCGCCACCTTCCGGGCGACGATCGAGGCGGTCTACGATCTCGCGGTCGCGCTCCGCGACGAGGGGCCGTTGGCCGAGGAGCGCTTCGCCGAGCGGTTCAAGCGACACCCGCTCGGTGACCTGCACACCTTCGCCGGCTTCGATCGTATCCGTGAGTGGGAGGCCCGGTACCTGCCGCCGGAAGAGCTGGAGAAGTACGCGGGCTCGATCGGCCACCAACCGGCGAGCGCGTAATGGCGAGCGTACGGAAGCAGATCGTCGCCATGGGCGGCGGCAGCTTCGGCGCTGAGCCGGAAGGCTCGTGTCTCGACGCGTACGTGCTCGAGCTGTCGGGCAAGCCGCGACCGAAGATCTGCTTTCTGCCGACCGCGAGCGGCGACGCGGCCATGTACATCACGAAGTTCTACGAGGCGTTCGGCGAGCGGGCGCAGGCGACTCATCTCGGCCTCTTCGGACGCCCGCGGACGGACATGGCGGCGATGCTCACGGGCCAGGACATCATCTACGTCGGCGGCGGCAACACCGCCAACATGCTCGCGGTGTGGCGCGTCCACGGCGTCGACCGGATCCTGCGCGAGGCGTGGGCGCGCGGCGTGATCCTGACCGGCGTCAGCGCCGGGATGATCTGCTGGTTCGAAGCTGGGGTGACAGATTCCTTCGGACCCCTCAACGCCCTGCGCGACGGGCTGCACGTCCTTCCCGGTAGCGCCTGCCCGCACTACGACGGCGAGCAGGATCGGCGACCGACCTACCACCGGCTTGTCCGCGCCGGGTTTCCCCCCGGTTACGCCGCGGATGACGGCGCCGCGCTGCACTTCGTCGACACGAGCCTCGAGGTGTGCGTCGCCTCTCGGCCGACGGCCGGCGTCTACCGGGTGGCCGCCGACGGCGAGGCGATCACGGAGACGGCGTTGCCGGTCCGGCTCCTCGGCTGAGGACGCCGTTGCCGTATTCAGAGGCGACGAAGCCGGGGAGCTGAGTCCAGCGGAGCCCCGGGACGTCGTGCGCCGTCTCCACCCTGTTTCCCTGGGAGTCTTCCAGACCGAGGGGATGGTGAACCAGCTCGATCAGGTTTCCGTCGGGGTCGTGGATGTACGTGTAGTGCTCGCCGGTGTCCTCGCGGCGCCCGTGGTGCGGGTCCGTGCCGCCGATGTTCTGCATGGTGCTGGCGGCCGACGTCCGCACGTGCGCAATGCCGAGCTCGTCCAGGCGGGTGAGCATGGCATCCCAATGGTCCACCTCCAGGGCGAAGTGGCTTGAGGGAATGGTGGCCGGCTCCGGCCTTTCGGTGAAGTGGATCTCGCTGCTGCCGAGGCGCAGCTGGAGCTGGCGCCGGTTGAGCGCGGGCCCTCGGTCCAGAAACTCGGCGCCGAGGACCTTCGTGTACCAGTCTCGGGCGCGTTCTCGATCGCTGATCTGGACATTGACATGATGGATCAGCTTGATCCTGAACATGGCGCGGCCTCCTCTCGAGCGCTCGCCCTCCGGAGTCATTGGGTCGGCGACGCCCGAATCATCGTCCGCCAGGCAGGCGCGCGTCAAGCCCGCAGCCGACTTATCGCATCGCGAGGGTTCTCACGGGATCCCGACGGCGGCGACGCGGGATCGGGCCGCGTCCGCGTGTCAGCCAGGTCTTACGCCCGACCGCGAAGCTCCGCAGCTCACCGAAGTAGTCGATCACACAATCGATCCGACGTGGCGAGTCCGACTTGAAGAGCACTGTGTGGGTGATCATGACCCCGAAACCACTCAAGTTTCATGCCACCGGTGAGAACTTGCGTTTTCCGAACGGTTGCGAGGGCACGCGACGCGGGCTGTTCCGAAAGAGAACGCGGGGTTCCGCCGCGAGGCAGCCCGGGCGCCGCCGCCGCGCAATTCCGTCGAACTCTGTGGAGGTCGGACAGAATTCCCGCAGGCGGGTATTCCACCCGAATACGACGATGGTCGTGCAGGTCGTCGACCTCCTCCGCGGGCCTCAGGACCGGGACGCTGGTCTGGCTCCTTGGCCTGCTAGCGCTCGATCCCGTACTCCTTGAGCTTGCGCCAGAGCGTGGTGCGGCCGATGCCGAGCGCCTCGGCGGCGCCGGAGTGGTTGCGGCCGAAGCGCTCCAGCGTCTGGAGAATATGGACGCGCTCGGCGTCCGCGAGGCTGATCTGCCGGGGAAGCGCCGGCGAGGGACCCAGCTGGAGCCCCGCCGACACGTGCGGCGGCAAGTCCTCCGGACCGACGGAGTCGCTTCGAGCCAGGATGGCCGCGCGCTCGAGGGCGTTCTCCAGCTCTCGCACGTTCCCTGGCCACGGGTAGCGGAGGAGGCGTTCGAGAGCCTCGGGCGCCAGACGGAGCCGGCGGCCGAGCTTGCCGGCCGACCGCGCGAGGAAATGCTCGGCCAGCGCGGGAATGTCCTCGCGGCGGTCGCGAAGGGGCGGGAGAACGACCTGGATGACGTTGAGGCGATAGAAGAGGTCCTCGCGGAAACTTCCCTGGCTGATCAGCGCCGCGAGGTCGCCGTGCGTGGCCGCGATCACGCGCACGTCGATGGTCGCGGGCTGCGTCGCGCCGAGCCGCCGGACCTCGCCGCTCTGGAGTGCGCGGAGGAGCTTTACTTGAAGAACGCCGGACATCTCGGCGATCTCGTCCAGGAACAGCGTGCCGCCGTCGGCCTCTTCGAAGAGGCCGAGCTTGTTGACGGCGGCGCCGGTGAACGCACCCCGCATGTAGCCGAAGAGCTCGGACTCGAGCAACGTCTCGGGCACCGCGCCGCAGTTCACGGCCACGAACGGGCGCGTCGCGCGCGCGCTCGCGTGGTGGACGGCCTTGGCGATGACCTCCTTGCCAGTCCCGGATTCACCCTGGATCAAGAGCGTGGCATCGGTCGGCGCCACGCGCTGCACGAGGTCCAGGACCGTCAGCATGGCCGGGGACTGCGCGATCAGGCCCGGGAGACCATAGCGCTCCCGGAGCTGGGCGCGCAGGTTCTCGTTCTCGCGGCGCAGCGCGCGACCGGCCAGCGCCTTGTCGATGCGGTGATTGAGCTCGTCCGGCTCCTGCCCCTTCTCGAAGTAGTCGAGGGCGCCGAGGCGGATCGCCTCCTTGGCCGACTTCCATTCGGCATAGGCGGTGAGGAGGATCACCTCGGTCGCAGGGGCGTGGGCCTTGGCCGCCCGCAGCACGTCGAGGCCGTCGCCGTCCGGCATCCGGAGATCGGTGACGACGAGGTCGAAGACCTCCTCCGCGAGGCACTTCGTCGCGGCGGTGACGCCGTCGGCCTCGAGCACACGGTGGCCTCGCTTGCGGAGCAGCAGGGACAGTGTGCTCCGCGCCGCCGGCTCGTCGTCCACGACCAGCAGGTGCGCCATGCTCAGGCGGCCTCGAGGGGAAACAACAGTGTCACGCGCGTCCCGTGGCCGGGCGCGGAGTCGATCTCGATACGACCGCCGTGCGCGGCGACGATGCGCTCAGCGATCGTGAGGCCGAGCCCGCTACCGTTCGGCTTGCCGGAGTAGAACGGCTCGAACACCCGCGGAAGACTCTCGGAGGAAATCCCGGTCCCGGTGTCGCTGATCGCGAGGGCGACGTCGCCATTCTGCCGGGCGACCTCGAGGGACAACCGGCCGCGGCCGTTCATCGCCTCGACGCCGTTCAGCGCGACGTTCCAGAGCACCTGGATGACCTGGTCGCGGTCGAAGGGGAAGCGTGGGACGGCCGGGTCGACCGCCACGCGCACGTCCACGCGGGGCGCGCGCGAGCGGTCGTCGCGGATCAGCGCGCTCACGTGCTCCACCACCTCGCGGATGTCGCCGGGCGCGCGCCGCGCCTTCTGGGGTCGGGCGAAGTGCAGGAAGTCTGAGAGGATGCGGTTGAGCCGTCGTGCCTCGGTGCGGACCGCCGCGAGCGTCGCCGAGCGCTCGGCGGGCGTGAGCCCCGCCTCGTCGGTGAGTAGCGCAGTGGCGTTGACGATGGCCGCGAGCGGGTTGCGGATCTCGTGCGCCATGCCGGCGGCGAGCTCGCCCGACGTCGCCAGGCGCTCAGCCTCGCGCAGGCGCGCGTGGAGATGCTCGCTCTCGCCGCGTGCCCGCTCGAGCACCATGATGATCACGGCGAACGTCGAGAGGAAGTAGAGCGTGATGAACACCGCGTGCACCGCCATGTATCCGGCCGACCCGGGGTCGGTGTTCACGAACTGCGTCGCGATGCGATGGATGCCCCAGAGCGTCAGAAGTCCGGCCAGAAGCCGCTCAGCTCGAAATCGGGTGATGCAACCGCGCGCCGGCCAGAACAGCACGCCGGCCGCGATCTGGACGACGCCGAGGCTCGCGCCCACGATCCGCTGACCCGCGTCACCGCCGCTCGCGAGCGCCAGCAGCGCTGTCACCCCGGCTCCCACCAGGACGTCCCGCCCGCGCAGTCGGTAGTCCCAGCGGTGCGCGAAGGCGGCGGCCAGCGTGAAGCCGACGGCGGCGACGGTGACCGCGTCGGTGGCGAAGCTCGGATGGTAGACGTTCAGAACGAGCCCGTCCACGAGCCTGAGGCCTTTGGACAGCGTGTACGCGCCCCACGCGAGCAGCAGGTACTCGAAGAAGCGCACGCGGTGCGACGAGTAGAGGTACGCGAAGATCAGGAGCTGGATCGCGAAGGCGAGCGTCGAGACGAACGTCAAGACGAGCGGCGCCGGCATTTCATCCTCCCATCGAGTCAGTCTACGCCGAGGGGCAAATCGCGTGCCACGCGAGCCCGGCGGAAATCGAGTCACGTCCGAGACAGGCGCGTTCCAGTTCGAAACATCGTTCCATCGCGGAACACCCGTCGCGACGACCGCGCAACGGTTTCATCGTGAACCCCCCCGGGTTTCGCCCTGGAACCGGCGCCGGTCCCGCCGCGATCGCCTCCTCAATGATTCCGTTCGGTTGGCGGTTGGCACGCTCGATGCCATGGAAGCCCGGTCGGCCGGCTGGAGAGCGTTGGACCCTCGGAGCGCTCGGTCCCCGGCGAATACTGACGTCAAAGGAGAAAGAGACAATGACACGCACGAACGCACTCGCAATCGCGCTCGCAACGGCGCTGATGGCCACCACCGCGTACGCCGAGCGGTCACCGATCGACGACGTCCAGGCGCCGCGCGGCCAGGACGTGCAGGCTCCGCGCGACCGCCCGGATGAGGTCCAGGCCCCGCGCGGCCAGCAGGTGCGGCCGCCGCGCGGTTGATGCGCGCGCCGGGCGAGCGAGTCTCATCCTCGCTCGCCCGGCTTGGGCCCGATGAACGGTGTAACCACGTGGAGCCCTGGACGCGTGTATTGATCCGCGCGAGCATCACCTCGTTCACCGCGCGGCGACGAGGGCGGCCATGCGCTCGCGCGTCGCCGCATCCGGAAGAGTGCCCCGCCCCGCCTTCATGTTGTCGATGAGGTGCTGCGGCCGGCTCGTGGCGGGAATGACGCACGTGACGGTGGTGTGCGCGAGGATCCACTTCAGGAAGAACTGGGCCCAGCTCTCGCAGTCGAGCGCGGCGGCCCATCCGGGCAGCGGCTGGCCCCGCACGCGCTGGAAGAGGTTGCCTTCCGAGAATGGGCGATTCGCGAGCACGGCGACGCCGCGGTCACGGGCGAGGGGCAGGATGCGGCGCTCGGCCTCGCGCTCGTCCAGCGAGTAGTTGACCTGCACGAAGTCCAGCGGCTCGCTGCGGAGCACCCGCTCCAGCTCGTCGTACGCGCTCGAGGTGTAGTGCGTAACGCCGACGTAGCGGACGCGCCCCGCCGCCTTCCAGTCGCGCAGCGTGCGAAGGTGCGTGCGCCAGTCGAGCAGATTGTGGATCTGCATGAGATCGAGGCGCTGCGTGCGCAGCCGTCGGAGCGATTGCTCCATCTGCGCCACGCCGGCGTCGCGCCCGCTCGTCCAGACCTTGGTGGCGAGGAACAGCTTGTCGGTGATCGCGAGGTCGGCGGCGAGATCGCCCACCACCGACTCGGCGGCGCCATACATCGGCGAGGAGTCGACGACGCGGCCGCCCAGCTCGGCGAAGTCCTTCAGGACGTCCCGGAGCGGAGCGCGCTCGGTCGGCGACGCGCCGACGTCGAAGGTTCGCCACGTGCCGAGCCCGACGGCGGGAATCGTCTCGCCGCTGGACGGGATGGGTCGCGCCAGGGGGGCGGGCGAAGCGCTCGCCGGTGCCGGCCGCGCCGCGGCAGCCGCCATCAGCCGTAGCACCGCGCGCCGCGTGAGCGGCTCGCCCCGAAACGCATGGTCCATGTGTCATCCCTCGAGCCGCACGCCGGCGATTTGTAGTTGAGGTGCCCGGTGGCACCGAGTAGTCTTCCGGAGAGGTTGCCGATCGTGTCCACGCCGCACACCATGTTCGAGAAGATCTGGGCCCGGCACGTGGTGGCCGAGGGGCCCGGGGGCCACGCCCTCCTGTATGTCGATCGCCACCTGCTCCACGAGGGTACGACCGCCGCCTTCGGGCGACTTGCGAAGAGCGGGCGGCGGGTGCGACGCCCCGACCTCAGCTTCGCGACGGCGGATCACTACGTTCTGACCTCGCCGGGCTCGCCGGCGCCCGACGCCGAGGTGCGCGGCATGGTCGAGTCGCTCGCACGCTACACCGCCGACCAGCGTATCGTCCACCTCGGGCCGGGCGCCACGCTCACCGTCGACCTCGAGGCGCAGACGGTGACGGCGCCCGACGGCGGGCGGCACCCCTTCGAGGTCGACGCGTTCCGCAAGGAGATGCTGCTCCCCGGCCGGGACGAGATCGGCCTGACGCTCGGCTTCGAGGCGCGGATCCGCGAGTTCGAGGGGCGCCACGCGCGCGAGATGGCGTGGGTCGTGCCCCGCGCGAGCACCTAATTCCAGGAGGGAGAGATGGCCACGCTCAAAGTGGAGTACCCCAAGGATCTGCTCAAGCTCGTCGGACGCGAGCTCGGTCCCTCGGAGTGGGTCACGGTCGATCAAGCGATGATCGACAAGTTCGCGGACGCGACGGGCGACCATCAGTGGATCCACGTGGACGTCGAGCGGGCGAAGCGCGAAATGCCCGGAGGGAAGACGATCGCCCACGGCTACCTGACGCTCTCGCTGGTCCCGCGGATGGCCGCCACGCTGCTGGAGGTCACCAAGCGAAGCCGGGGCATCAATTACGGCTCGAACAAGATCCGCTTCATCTCCCCCGTTCAGGCGGGCTCGCGCATTCGCGTGCGCCAGCGCATCACCGGCGCCGAAGAGGTGGCGGGCAATGGCGTGCGCGTGAGCTCCGAGATGACGGTCGAGATCGAGGGGCAGGAGCGCCCCGCGCTCGTCGGCGAGATCATCGGCGTGAGGTACGCCTGAGATGCGTGAGGCACGCCTGAGATGCGTGAGGCACGTGTGAGATGCCTGGGGCACGCCTGAGAGGCGTGAGGCACGCCTGACATGAAGCTCGTGCGATACGGCCGTCCCGGCGCCGAGCGGCCGGGCGCGATCGACGCCGGCGGTACGCTTCACGACCTGTCGCGAGTCATCGAGGATGTGACCCCGGCCACGCTCGACCCCGCGACGCTCCGGCGTCTGCGCGCGGCCAATCTCGCGCGCCTGCCGGTGGTGCGCGGCCGGCCGCGGCTGGGCTGCCCGCTGGCCGGGATCGGCAAGATGGTCTGCATCGGACTCAACTACACCGACCACGCCGCCGAGGTCGGCATGGCGCTTCCCAAGGAGCCCACGCTGTTCATCAAGGCGCCCAGCGCGATCTGCGGCCCCGACGATCCCATCGTGCGGCCGCGCGGCTCGGTGAAGCTGGACTACGAGGTGGAGCTCGGCGTCGTGATCGGGCGCGACGCGCGCTACGTCAGCGAGGCCGACGCGCTCCGCCACGTCGCCGCGTACTGCCTGGTGAACGACGTCTCGGAGCGCGAGTTCCAGATGGAACACGGCGGCACGACGACGAAGGGCAAGAGCGCCGACACCTTCGGTCCGACGGGCCCGTGGCTGGTCACCGCCGACGAGGCCGGCGATCCGCAGGCGCTGGCGCTGTGGACGACGGTCAACGGCGAGCGCCGGCAGAACGGCAACACCGCGAAGATGATCTTCTCGGTCGCGTCCCTGATCGCCTATGTCACCCGCTTCATGTCACTGCGCGCGGGCGACGTGATCTCCACGGGCACGCCGGCC
Organism: Candidatus Rokuibacteriota bacterium; assembly: GCA_003221635.1. Taxonomy (GTDB): domain Bacteria; phylum Methylomirabilota; class Methylomirabilia; order Rokubacteriales; family CSP1-6; genus AR31. The sequence continues at coordinate 35,612 of QHSR01000247.1, forward strand.
GGTGTGGGGCACGGCCAGAAGCCGCCAAAGTACTTGCAGCCCGGGGATGTGGTCGAGATGGGGATCACCAACCTCGGCACCCAGCGCCACAAGGTCATCGAAGCCCGGTAGCGCCGCGTCCGGTCGGTCACGGGTCCTTGCCGGTGAAGCGACGAACGAGCCCGAGCGCGATGAGGCCTATCCCGACCGCCAGGAGGACCCCGTAGTCCGGCACGTCGAACACCTTGACCAGGACGATGCACAGGCCGGAGAAGGCGACGATCGCCCCCGCCAGGATGAGTCCGTTCCCGGGTCTAGCCACGGTTGAGGATGAAGCGGCGGTAAGCCTCAGCGTACTTCACGCCCACCCGTTTGCCGTCACGAAGGGCCCAGGCGCGCAGCAGGTCGTCGATCCACTCGCCCTTCCCCACCTGCGAGGCGTGGGCGCGGAGCGCCGCGCACTTGAGCGCCAGCGTGTCACCGATGTCGATCCAGGTGTCGGGCGGGATGGCGCCGCTGAGGAAGACTTCTTTTACCTTGTGCGGCTCGAGGCCCTCCGCCAGCAGCTCCTGGAAGATGACGCGGGTCTCCGCGGACGGAAAGACCGCGTCGAGCGCCGCGCTGGCGACGGCGCGGTGATCGGGATGATTGAGATATTCGTTGCCGTACCAGCGCACGGTCGGGTCGCCGGACACCACGACGTCGGGCCGGCAGCGGCGGATCACCCGCGTCAGGTCGCGCCGGAGCCCGAGGGTCGGCTCGATGACGCCGTCCTGATAGCCGAGGAACACGAGGTCCTCGACGCCGAGGATCTTCGCCGCGTCCCACGATTCGCGTTCCCGCACGGGCACGAGGCCCGTGTTGTCGCGGGTGTGCTCGTTGGTGCCGGCGCCGCCTGACGTGACCAGACAGAAGACGACATTGCGCCCTTCGCGGGCCCATCGGGCGACGCTCCCGGCGATCGTGAACTCGTTGTCGTCCGGGTGCGCCGAGATGCAGAGGATCCGCTTCAGCGACGCGTCGAGCGTGTGCGGTCGGCGTGCGGTGCCCGCCATCGAGCCCCTCGCCTCGCCTAGCCGCGCATATGGTGCGTCGACGGTCCCGGCCGCCGGAGCGGCGCCGTCAGGTTGGCGAACTCGCAGAGGAGCGGCCGCGTGTCGCGCGGGTCGATGATCTCCTCGATCCAGAAAGTCTCAGCCGACCGGAACGGCGAGCGGAGCTTGGTCAACCGCTCCTCGATCTCGATCATCTTCGCCTCCCGGTCCGACGCGCCGTCGATCTCCGCCCGATACGCCGCTTCGATCCCGCCCTCGAGCGGCAGGGAGCCCCAGCGCCCGGAGGGCCAGGCGTAGCGGGTGCAGTAGCGGCTGCCGTTACGGTGGGCGGCGCCGGCGACGCCGAAAACGTTGCGGACGATCACGGCGCACCAGGGCGTCGTCGTCTGCCAGATGGCCGACATCGCGCGGACGCCCTGCTTGATGGTGCCGGTCTGCTCGGCATCCTTGCCGATGAGGAAGCCGGGGCAGTCGACGAGGTAGACGATCGGCAGGTGAAAGGTCTGCGCGATGTCCACGAAGCGCTCGACCTTCTGGCAGGTGTCGGCGGTCCAGGCCCCGCCGTAGAAGAAGGGATCGCTCGCCATCAGCGCCACGGGCCAGCCGTCGAGACGCGCGAGGCCCGTGATGATCGCGCAGCCGTACCGGTTCGCCACCTCGAAGAACGAGCCTCGGTCCACGACGGCCTCGACGATCGCGCGCATCTTGTACGGCTTGCGGACGTCGTGGGGAATCGCTTCGAAGAGCCAGGGCTCGCGCCGGTCGGCCTCGTCGGTGCGCGGGCCACGGGGCGGCAGGTCGTCGATCGACGACGGCAGATAGGAGAGAAACCGGCGCGCGCAGGCGAAGGCGTCCTCCTCGGTGTCCACGGCGTGGTCGACCGCGCCCGCTTTCAGCTGGATCTCCCAGCCCCCCAGCTCGTTCTTGGTGAGCTTCTGGCCGAGGCGCGCGACGACGGGGGGCCCGGCGACGAACAAGGCCGACGTGTCCTTGATCATCACGGAATAGTGGGCGGCCGCGAGGTGAGCGGCGCCGAGCCCCGCGACCGAGCCGAGGCCGAGCGCCACGCGCGGGATGGTGCCCAGGTTGTCGACGACCAGCTCCCAGCCGTCGACGGCCGGGACGTTGGCGCGGCCGGTCGTCTCGATGGTCTTGACCGAGCCGCCGCCGCCGGAGCCTTCGACGAGGCGAATCAGCGGCACCCTGAGCTCGTTCGCCATCCGCTCGCACATGTTGTGCTTGCCCTTGATGGTCGCGTCGGCGGAGCCCCCCCGCACGGTGAAGTCGTCGCCGCCGACGATGACCGGGCGGCGGTCGACCTGCGCCCGCCCGAAGACGAAGTTGGACGGCGTGAAGTTCTCGAGGTCGTTTCGCTCGTCGTAGGCCGCGCGGCCCGCGATCTTGCCCAGCTCGTGGAAGGTGCCCGGATCCACCAGCTTGGCGATCCGCTCGCGGATGGTGTAGCGGCCGCCGTCGTGCTGGCGCTTGACGCGCTCGGGCCCGCCGAGCCGCTCGGCCAGCTCCTCGCGATGCCTCAGCTCGTCCAGCTCCTTTTGCCAGTCCATGCCGGCCTCCGTCCGACGTTCTCGCGTTCGGTACAGAGTGTACTCGATACGTGCTTGCCGCGCCGCCGCTGGCCGCGGTATCGTCGATCGCTCACGTGAAACAACCCATCCGCGTCCTCGAGCTCCTGGTGACGACGAGCCCCGGCGGCGGGCCCAAGCACGTCTGGGATCTCGTCCAGCATCTGCCGCGGAGCGAGTTCGAGTTCGTGATCGGCGCTCCGCGCGACGGGATCTTCTTCGATCGGTTTCGCGATCGCGGCCTCGAGGTCGTCGAGTTTCCGCTCGCGCATCTGGGCGTGCGGCACTTCCACCTCACCCGCCGTCTGATCTCACGACTCCGCATCGACGTCGTCCACACGCACGGCAAGGGACCGGGATGCTACGGCCGGCTGGTCGCGCGGTGGATGCGCGTGCCGGCGATCCACACCTTTCACGGACTTCACGACAGCGGCTATCCCCCGCTCAGCCGACATCTCTATCTGGCTCTCGAGCGACAGCTGGCGCGCTGGAGCCACACCATCATCAATGTCTCCCGCTCTCAGCACCTCGAGGGGCTCGGCCTCCGCCTCTTTCGACCGGAGCAGAGCGTCGTCATCGTCAACGGAGTCGACATCGAGGACATGGAGCGGGTCTTGCTCGAGTCGCCGATCCGCCGGGAGAGCCTCGGGCTCACCGCCGCCGACGTGATCATCGGCTGCGTCAGCCGCTTCGACCCGGTCCAGCGGATCGAGCTCCTCGTCGAAGCCCTGCGGCGCCTGAGGGCGCGGTTTCCGCGCCTGGTCCTCGTTCTCGTCGGGGGCGGCGGCGAGCAGCAGCGGATTCGCCGGCTCGTCTTCGAGGGCGGCGTGTCGGAGCAGGTGATCTTCACCGGCTTCCTCGAGAGCCCGGCGCGCATCCAGCCGGTGCTCGACCTCTACGTAGCCAGCTCCCGGAAGGAGGGGCTCCCGCCCTCGATTCTCGAGGCCATGGCGGCCGGGCTCGCGGTCGTGGCCACGGACGTGCCCGGCCACCGTGACGTCGTAGTCCCGGGCGAGACGGGCCTGCTGGTCACGCCCGAGGATCCCGCCGCGCTGGCGGACGCCATCGCGGCGTTGCTGACCGATCCCGCCCGGCGAAAGAGCCTGGGTCAGGCCGGACGTGAGCGTGTCCGCCAGGAGTTCAGTATCAGCGCGATGGTGGACGCGACGGCCGCAGCCTACCGCCGGGCGGCGCGTCGGTAGGCTATAGTCGCCGCAGTGAGCGTGCATGGCCGGGTGGGCGTCAACGCGTCGATCGTCGGAGAGAACCCGACCGGCCTCGGTCTCTACACCATCAACCTCGTCCGCGAGCTGGACAAGCTTCGCGACGACCTCGTCGTCTACACCTCGGCACCGGCCGCGTTCGACGGTGTCCGAGCGCCGATGATTGCGATCACATCAGCCGTGCGCCCCGACCGGGGGATGCGCGGCCACGCGTGCCGGGCGCTCTGGCTCCAGACCGTTCAGCGCGTGAGAGCGCGGATCCACGGGTTTCGAGTCGTCCTCAACACGGTCCCCGAGGCCATCCTCGACCGGCGGATCCCGCAGGTGACCGTGGTCCACGACCTCTTGCCGCTCCACTTTCCCTCCCAGTCCCGGCGGCAGCAGCACTACTTCCGCCACATCGTGCCGCGGGTCCTGCGGTTCTCCCGTCGAGTGATCGCAGATTCCGAGAGCACGCGCCGCGACGTCGTCCGCCACTTCGGCCTCGCTCCCGAGGCGGTGACGGTCGTCTATCCGGGCTATGACCCGGCCGCATACTTCCCCGACAGCCGTGGTACGTCGGTGCCGGTGAGCAAATCGCCCTACGTCCTCTACGTCGGGAACCTGTTCCCCCACAAGAACCTTCAGCGGCTGATCGATGCCTTCGCGATGCTTCGCCGGCGTGTGCCGGTGAGGCTCGTCATCCGAGGAGCTGGAAGGCCCGAGTACGCTCGGAGCCTCCGCGAGCAGGTGGAGACGCTCGGACTCGACGAGGCCGTCCGGTTCCTTGGCTATGCTGATGGGCGGACTTTGCGAGACCTCTACCTCGGCGCCACCTGCCTCGTCTTTCCCTCGCTCGGTGAGGGATTCGGACTACCGGTGCTCGAGGCGATGGCCTGCGGTCTCCCCGTGATCACCTCGCGCGTTTCGTCGCTCCCGGAGATCGCAGGGGACGCCGCCGTGATGGTCGATCCGGGTGACGCGGTCGAGCTGGCGGAGGCCATGCACCGAGTCGTCACTCGTTCGGATCTCCGCGAGGAGCTTCGACGGCAGGGCCTCGAGCGGGCCAGCCAGTTCAGCTGGCGACGGACGGCGGTGGACGTCTCGCGGATCCTGGACGAGGTCGCAGAATCCGACGCGATCTCGCGGGGCGCGTGATAGCCGCCGCGAGCCGCGGCCCGCGGATCGGATGCTGGTGCACACCGCCTTTCTCCAGCCGTTCCACCGCGCCATTCTTTCAACCTGACGCGCTACGGACTGGAAACGTGGTTCGTGGGCTTCGAGACCGAGGTGCTGCACTTCTCGCACAACTTCAGCCCAGGCGATTCCCTCGCCTGGATCGCCTTCGAGTATGAGGCACAATCCGAGTGGAGGGCTTGTCCTTCGTTACGTTCCCGAGAGCGCTTTCGAATCGTTGTTCGATTTCGGTTGCGGCTGCGGGCGCATAGCTCGTCAGTTTCTCCAGCAGACGCTGAGACCAGTCCGTAACGTCGGTATTGATATCCATCAGGACATGATCAAGTGGTGCACTGAGAACCTGGCCCCCTTCAGAAGGGGTTCAAGTTTTTTCATCATGACGTGTACAATCAGGGCCTTGCTCCTGCGAACACGGGGCGGCTTATGGCGCCTATCCACCAGCCGGATGGCACATTTTCGCTGGTGATTGCCTGGTCCGTGTTCACGCACCTCTATAAAGAGTAGAAGGAATTTACGTACGCGAGCTCAGGAGGATCATGCGGAAAGACGGGGTCCTCTATTCCACGTGGCTCTCCGACCGCGACCTCCGCGAGAACCTGCGCCAGTAGGGACTGGAACTTGTCCGAATAGGGGCTTCAATTATCGACAGTAACGCAGGCCTGGAGTA
>QHSR01000130.1 GCA_003221635.1 Candidatus Rokuibacteriota bacterium
GAGACAGTCCTTCGAGCTCGACCAGCGCCTGACCGAAGGCGGTCACCGCCTCGCGGAAGTGGGCCGCCTGGTAGGCGGCTCTGGCTTTGGCCAGAACGGTCTCCGGTGATCCGGAGCCGTTCTCGCGCCGCCCGTACTCGAGCAGAGCCTGCGCCAGCGCGCGCTGCTCCTCGCTCCACTGATTCTTCCCGAGGCCGGTGTAGGCTGCGGCGAGCGCCTCGTGGACTTCGACCAGCTCTTCCAGGCGAAGCGAGGGCTTGTCGATCTGCTCGACGTCCCAGATCGCCTGGCGCAGCGAGCGTACCGCGGTGTCGTATTCACCGGCGCGGAGCTGGGTCAGCCCGCGATCGAGACTGGCCCGCTGCTCGCGGTCGGCGCCCGCCATCG
>QHSR01000132.1 GCA_003221635.1 Candidatus Rokuibacteriota bacterium
GCACGGCGGCGAGGTCGGTGGCATTGAAGGGATTGACCCCGGTGAGCGCTTCGTAGAGCACGACGCCGAGGGAGAACAAGTCGCTACGCGGATCAACAACCTGGCCCCGGACCATCTCGGGAGACATGTAGGCCGGCGTCCCCAGCATCGAGCCGGTCTGCGTGTGACTCGCGCCCAGGATGCGGGCCGTGCCGAAGTCGGTGACTTTCGTGACGCCGGGCCCGACGAGGATGTTTCGCGGCTTGATGTCCCGATGGACGACCCCGTGGCGATGGGCATAGTCGAGCGCCGCACAGACCTGCAAGACGATCCCCACCGCGTCCACCAGCGGAAGAGGCCGGCCGCCAAGCAGCAGATCGGCGAGCGTACCCCCCTCGATGTATTCCATGACGATGAAGGGCCGGCCCTCGCCCTCTCCCACGTCGTGAACGGCGATGATCGCGGGATGCGCGAGCCGGCCCGCCGCCACGGCTTCCTGATGAAAGCGCTGCTTCAGACCGACGCCCGACTCCTCGAGTGAAACCAGCTCCGGGCGGAGGATCTTCATGGCCACCAGGCGATCGAGCTTGGGATCGTGCGCCTTATACACAATGCCGCTCGTGCCCCGGCCGAGCTCCGAGAGAAGCTCGTAGCGGCCGTAGAGGAGCGGCGCACGCTCGGCCGCCCTCAGCGCGGCCGGCGACGTCTCCTCGATCAACGGATGTCGTCCTTGAACGTGAGCCGGAGTCCGCCGATCGCGATCTCGTCTCCGTCGCGGAGCGTGGCGCGTCTCGTCGGCTCGCCGTTGACCCGCATGCGGTACCGCCAGGATGTGTTGCGCACCTCGTACTGCGGGCCGATACGGCGGATGTGCAGGTGATGCTTCGGACCGCGGCAGGCCACCCGCAGATCACAGGCGTCGCTTCGACCGATGACGACCGAGCCGTCAGCGAGCGCGAAGGTCCCATCCTCGCCGCCGGCCTGCCAGCGCACGTGGGCCCGGCGCTTCTCGACGATCGTCGCGCGGAGCGTGGCCAGCTCCTCCGGTCTCATCACGAGCGTACGACCAGGCTCGGCATACCCGGCCCTGGACGCGTAGAGCTGCGGCGCCGGCTCGGTCGGCACGTGGTCGAAGAAAAGGGAGAACTTGCCAAAGGAGATCTCGTCACCACGCTTGAGCGGCACCATGCCCGCGAGCCGCCGCCCGTTGAGAAGCGTGCCGTTCCCCGAGCCGAGATCCCGGACGAACCACTGCTTATCTTGGAGTCGAATCTCGGCTTGGTGGCGGGATACAGCGACGTTGTCGATGACGACTTCCAGCCCCATCTCGCGACCGACCCGTATGATCGGGTGGTCGATGTCGTACACCTGCAGCGCGGTTCGCTCGACAACCAGCGTCAGCTTTGGCATCTGACCCGTCCTCCCTCTCCAGATATAGCAACAGACAGGCCACACCCGCCCATCCGGAAAAAGGCATTGCCTCGCTGACGGTTACCGCGGGGGTCTCTAAAGCGGGACAGACCAGCCTGGACATGAACCGACCTGCTGGTACCGGAAATGGCACGTTTCCAGCCAATTCGGGCAGGTCCTCGATCTCGACTCACGCGCCGTCCGGCGCCCACGGTTTAGCCCGCCACGCCCGGCGTTTGCCCGAGCTCCGGAGCCTCGAAGCAGGTCAGGTGGGCCGACAACACTCCACGATGGCTGGCAGGTTCACAGAGTGCGCCTCAGCCTCAGGGCATCGACTGCAACTTTGCGGCAAGTGATGCGAGCGCGCGGCGATCGACGTCGGACACGAGCGCGTACCCTAGCGAGCTCTGGCGCCACATTACTACGTTGAATCCGCGCTCTTGAGTTGTTAACGTGCCACCGTCTTTCGTGGGCCAGTGTAGGCCGCTGGCTCGAAAGACGAAGAGCGAGATCGGATGGAGTCGGTGCGCGTAGACGAGCACAGCGGCCTTGCGGTCGAGAAAGTAACCAACGGCTCCGCCTTTGAGCGGGAAGTCGATGTCGCCCTCGAATGACACGCTGGGCGCGAAATCCAGCCGCCCCTCGAACCAGGGCTTCACCTGGTGCAGACCCCCACTCTCGATCTCGAGGGGGCGCTGGCTTGAAAGCACTCGCAGATGATCATTCACCGCCTCGCCGACTATTGCGCTGGTGGCATTCGCGTCTCGGAACGCCACCCGCTCGTAATAGACAATGGGTGCGCCCACGAGCACGAGGGCCACAAAGGCGAACGCCGGGATCAGCGACGGGCGCCACCAGCTCCACCCTGATCGCTTGGGTGTCGATACCTTCCATTGGGCGGCGATCCGCCGCTTCAGAGCGAGAGACGCCGGGTACTGCGGCAAGCGGTGCTCAAGAGCCGACGTCAACTCCTGCTCCACCGCATCCACGTGCGTGCAGTCCGGACAAGCCTCGAGATGCGCGCGTATCTCACCCAAAGCCGCCGTGGGCAGGCGCCCCTCCTGATAGTCGCGAAGAGTCATCCGAACGTCGTCGCAGTTCATCCGTGTCTTACCGTGCGTAGTCTCTCAGACTCAGTCTGAGCGCGGCCCGCGCGCGCGATAGCCTCGACTTCACCGTTCCCACAGGGCATCCGAGGACATCGCTGACCTGCACCTCAGTGAGCCCCTCGAGGTCGAGCAGAATCACCGTGCGTGCCTCCTCCGACAGCATCATCAGCGCGGCCTCGATCTCCTCGGCCACGACCTTACGAAGCCGGCCCAGCTCGAGGTCGTCGCGGAGCCACGCTTCGTCGGTCGCGCCCTGCGAATAGGCGTCGACCGTGTCGAGACCGCCCACCGTGGGGTCGCGGCGCCGGCGCCGGTAGAGACTCACGAACGTGTTCCTCAATATTCGGAACAGCCACGCCTTGAGATTGGTCCCCGGCGTGAACTGGTGCTCAGCTTTGAGCGCGCGGGCATACGTCTCCTGCACGAGGTCCTCGGCATCCGCCTGGTTCCCGGTGAGGTGCCGCGCGAGGTTGTGGAGCGCGTCGACATACGCCAACGCCTCGTTCGCGACGGTACTCAACGGAGAGCCACTCCCCTTGATCACAGGACCTGCATAGCATTGCAGGGCCTCTCACCCTCCGCAACGCTCGAGCGAACCATTCGTTCCCTCAAACCTTTTCTGAACCGCATGGAACGGGGCCTGTGGTGGAGCGTTCGGACGTGTGAGGAGGCCACGGAGAAAACCATGAAAGACGACACAAGAGCGCTGGCGTGGTACAGGCGGAGGGTAGTCACCGTCGGCGTGGTGACACTGCTCATCGCTGCCCACGCGCTGGCCGCGACGCCGCCGACGATCGGGATCAAGGAATTCAAGTACGGACCGTCCATGCTCACCGTCCCAGTGGGCACGACGGTGACGTGGGTCAATCACGACGAGGAGCCGCACACTGTCACGTCAGGGACAGGCGCCTTCAGCTCCGCCGGGCTCGTGAACGACGACACGTTCGTGCGGACATTCACGAAACCCGGCACCTACCAGTACTTCTGCGCGATTCATCCCTACATGAAGGGCACTCTGGTCGTGAAGTAGACGCCACCAATGACGAGGAGGACGGCATGGATCGGATCAATCGGCGGGGATTTCTCGAATGCATGGCCTGGGCGGGCACAGGTGTCGTCTGGACATTGGCGGGCGGCGTGCTGTCGTCGCGACTGATCACGGACGCCTCAGTCGCCGACGCCGCGGCAGGGAGCTTCACCTTCGTACAGATCAGCGACACGCACATCGGTTTCAAGGGCGAGGCGAACAAGGACGCCGCCGCCACCCTCCAACAGGTCGTCGACCGGGTGAATGGGTTGCGGCCTGCCCCAGCGTTCGTGCTTCATACGGGCGATCAGACGCACGGGCAGAAGGCGGGCGCCTTCGATACGGTCGCGGAGATTCTGAAGAGCGTGAAGACCGAACGCATCTTCTACGTGCCCGGCGAACACGATGTGTTCCTCGACGGGGGCAAGGAGTATCTGGCCCGCTACGGAAAGGGGACGGTCGACGAGCGCGGCTGGCAGAGCTTCGATTACAAGGGAACGCACTTCGTCGGGCTCGTGAACGTCCTCAAGTACAAGGGTGAGGGGATGGGCTCGCTGGGCGACGAGCAGCTCGAGTGGCTGGAGAAGGACGTCGCGCCGCTCTCGAGTAGCACCCCGATCGTGATCTTCTCCCATGTGCCACTCTGGGCAGTCTACCCGCAGTGGGGCTGGACCACGGAAGACGCCGAGCGCGCGCTGGCGTCTCTCCGCCGCTTCGGCTCGACCACCGTCCTGAACGGTCACATTCATCAGGTGCTCCGCAAGGTGGAGGGCAACATCTCGTTCCATACCGCGATGTCCACGGCGTTTCCGCAGCCGGCGCCGGGCAGTGCGCCGGCGCCGGGGCCGATGAAGATCCCTGAGGAGCAAGCGCGCCGGATGATCGGTGTCACGGAAGTGGCATACGTGCCAGGCACGCATCCGCTCGCGGTGGTGGACTCGACACTCGGTTGACAGCAGCATCTCCAAAGCAGTGCGCGGTGCGAGACGGCCCCGAAAGAGGCGGAGACGCGGCGGGGCAGCGTCCCCCAGGAGAAATCCTTGAGCGCCCGCCGGTCTTCAAAGACCGCGAACGGGTGCGCCAGCAGACCTCGTCTGGCATCTGAGGCTCCCCGTGACGTATTGCCCGCCACCAACGAAAGGAGGTACTCGTCATCACGTGCGCCTGAACGCGCTGTCGATCATTTGCGTCACTCGCGTGCACTGCTGCCGCCAGCGCGGATGGCCGCCGTGGTCGACTTTCCCGACCCTGAAAAGCCCTCGATCAGGATGAGCGCCGGGCCCAACGAATTATTTCGCCAACGACCGGATGTCCCCGACGCGGTCACTCAGCGGCGTCTACTTCGGTGCCACGGTCAGGATTTCGACGACGTCGCGGACGAGTTTGCGATGTGCGTCCGGATGATATCCAACGCCGCCGCCACGCGTGAAGCACGGGGCGTCGGGCCCTGCGAGCCGGCCTGTCGCCGGATCGATGATTCTTCCGAGCTCCTGTTCCACGAACCCGCAGGCGCTCGGGTTCAGGACGTCGGGTCGACGGACGTACGAGGGCAACGACGGGCTGTCGAATCCGTGGCGCGCGCCAGGATATTCGATCATTGCGATGTCGGCGCCAGCCCGGCGCACTCGCTCGACATACGTTCGGCAGGGTCCGATGGTGGTCCAGTCGTCGGCCTGGCCGTGCATGATACGCACCGGGACTGACGCCAGACGGTCGTCACCCTGGAGCGTGACGAAACACGCCGCCGGATAGACCGAGAGATGCGTGATGAATCGGACCGTCGGCGGACCCCAGGCGTCCTGGAAGCGCGTGAAGGCGGTCCACAACGCAACACGTCCACCCTGAGAGAAGCCCATCATCGCGATGCGTGCAGCATCAATACGCGGATGTGTCGCCAGCAACTCCAGCGCGCGGTACGCATCGATGACGCGACTCCCGGTCGCGATTCGGTCGCGTCCGGTACAGACCTCGCGAATGTTTCGGCCGGTGAAGCTGTCGACGAGAAACGTGGCAATTCCAAAGCGCGGCAGCTCTCGCGCCCAGCCGTCGGTAGCGGAAGTGAGGCCGGAACAGCCGTGGACGAGTACCACGGCGGGCACACGCTCGGCGCCCGTCGTCGGCAGGCGTAGCTCTCCAGTGATCGTTACCGGCGTTCCGCTCTTCCGGCCGCGCAAGAAATCTTCCTCGTCGACGGTGAGGCTCTGGAATCGCAGCGCGCCGAGTTTCCCCGACTCGAGCGACGAAACGAAAGGCGCTGAAACGCATCCGGAAAGCGCCAGCCCGCTGGCGAGGAGAGCCACTGACGCGACCATTCCTCGTGACACCATCGCCCTCAAGACCGTGCGGCTGCGCTGAGCACGTCGGCGATCCCGCCGGTGAAGTAGAACGCCTGCTCCGGCAAAGGCCTGACCATCCGTCATGCCCTCACGGCATGGGAACTCGATGAAGAGCCCGAAGTCCATGAGCGTTAGCCGACCCGGGTGAAGTTGGCCTGGGAGATCTCAGCTCGTGGGGGCTCAGCCGCGGTGATGTCCATCGGGACAGCCCCTCCGCAGGTGGCCTTCATGTACACTAGCCCTTCTTCCTCAGTGGCATAAGCATCCGAGAAGAGCTCCATCTCGATCCCGTCCGGATCCAGGAAGTAGACGCTGCGGGTCATGCCGTGGTCACGATGTGGTCGATGGTCGCCCGAGCCTCCACCAGGCGTTTGTGGGCCGCTTGCAGGGCCCGGTAACTTTCCACTTTGAACGCAAAATGATTCAGGCCGATTGCTCCCTTCTCCACTAGCCGGGCCCCCGCAGGCGCTTTGAACAGCGCGAGGTTGTGATGCACCACGCCGCAGGTCAAGAAGGCGCCCGTCCCGTCAGGGCGATAACGAGACACCTGGAATCGCACCACATCCCGATAGAACCTGGTAGACCGTTCGACGTCAGTGACATTGAGGACGATATGCCCGATCTCTTTGGGTACGCTCATTTCGATTCCCTCCTCCGGCCTGGCCACAGGGCTCGCGTCATCCGGGACCATGCGTACTGCTTTACCCTATGGAGTCCCCCAGTTGGGAAGCCGGCCAGCGGCTCAACGCGTCACAGTGGAATCACCGATTCCCAATGCGCGAATTACCGTGTCATCGGGAACCGTCTTCCCCGACTTCCGGTTCACCACCGCAAAATCGCCCGCATAATCCCAGATCGTCCAACCCATCTTGAGACGTTCGAGCGCCGTGCGGACATCACGAATCCATGCGGCCCGCTCGCCTGGGCTGACCGCCTTTCTGTGCACCCCGAATTCGTTGCACATTACTTGTACACCATGCCTTCTGGCCCAGCGGCAGTCACGCCAATCCCGATAGCCGTCCCGGTCCAGCTCGCGAATCCGTTTCGAGTTCGAGGATGCATGCCTCAATCTCCTTCATGAGTTCCCTCTTGGCGAACGGGCGTCGTTCGGTCGCTGGTTCCACAACGTCGCCTAGCTTCGGGAAAGTCTTCAACTGCGTGTTTGGCCGCGTCAGTTCTTTCAGGATGCTGGGGACCGCAACTACGACGAAGGTGGTGCGCCTGGCAGGAGTCGAACCTGCGACCCTCGGATTAGAAGTTCTCGCCCCACAACCGCAGGCTGTCGTTGTCTCTTGCGGAGTTAACGACGTATGACAGCGCAGACCTGAATGCGCGGTGTCGCGGGAAGTTGCGCGCGGATGCGGCCGGTGAGTGACATCTTCGGTGACAGTCGGACCGGACCGCTCGGGTGGCGCGCTCGGATGTGCCGGGGCCCGTCCTATGCGACGTCCTCCAAGAGGGCCTTCGCCTCCCGGAGGTCGGCGGTGTCGAAGCCGGCGGTGAACCAACCATCGATGTTTTCCAGCGATCGGCGCGCCTCATCGCGCCGCCCCTCGGATGAGGCGATTATCGTGACGCTGGCGGTGCCGTCGTCGGCTCGATTCGCAGCTCCGCGAGCCACTCGCGCGCCGCCGCATGCAGCCGCTGGTCCCGGAACGCGAACCACCGCTCGCGCTCGGCGGGGAATTCGAGCAGAACGTTCTTGAACCTGCGGAAGGCGCCGCGGCCGTCCAGAGCAACCTCCAGCCGGTCGCGAAGCTGTGCATCGCGCACCGTCCCGGTGAACTCTGCCATCCACCGATACTCGACCTTGGAGCCCAGCGGCTCGACGTGGATCAGGCTTCCCGCGTGCAGCCCGGCGTCGATCTCGTCCTCCG
>QHSR01000131.1 GCA_003221635.1 Candidatus Rokuibacteriota bacterium
CAGACATGCCGTGGGCGTGTATCCCCCGGGCTTGTCGTCGACGTAAACCTCGGCGAACGGAACCGCATTCACGCTGAGACACCTCGACTCCTGCGCCGTCGCGGCGGCGGGGCCGCGCGCTGCCGGCACCGTTCCCTTCGGCGGGGCCGTCACGGTCGGAGCCGCCGGTCGCGCTGCCGGCTCCATCTCCCGCTTGACGCTCGACACTGGCGCGACGGTCCGGGGAGACTCCGGCCCCCGCGGAAGCGCCGCCCATGTTCCGGCCACGAGAGCCAGTAAGCACATCGTGCCGACTGCCACGCGGGCAGGACGCGAGAGGAGCC
>QHSR01000317.1 GCA_003221635.1 Candidatus Rokuibacteriota bacterium
CCGCTCGTGGTTGAACTCCTCGCGAAAGACAGCGCCGCCGAGGCAAATCGAAGCACTCTCATCGCGGACATCCCGTTCCCGGCCCCTGGAAACGTCGCAGCCAAGCGGTGCGCGAGCGAAAAACGAGCGTTCTGAGAGCGACACGATTGAACGTCGTGCAGCGTCCGAAAACCCTCTTCGAGCCACAACGATCAATGACTTCGCGAAGTTAGGAACCGCGCTAGGCGGAAGGCCAACGATCGTTGAACGTCTCCCAAGCCGCGCTACAAGCTTCGGCATGGCCGTGGGAGCGGAAGACACCCTCGGCGTACTGCGCGACTAACTCTTGCATCCGCATAGCAAACGCGATCGTCGACAATGCTTCACTCCTCTCGCCATCACCCGTATCCTCGATGTTGCGCAAAGGGCAACTCAGCGAGGATCCGGCAAAGCAGGAGTCCGAGCCGACTCCGCTGTGGGCAGAAAAAGGCACTGGAGTGACCTCACACGAATCCGTCGTCGCCGGAGTCTCGGTATCACTGAGCGGATCGTTGCGCCGCCAGGGGCAAGAAGCGTATGACGGGATCCGGCTCTGGGTGGAGCACGTCGTGCGCGCTGGAGGCCTGACGTTCGGCCGGAACCGAGCAAACCGCCCACTTCGCCTTGTCGCCCTCGATGACGCAAGCAGTGTGTCACGCGCTCGGGGGAACGCAGCGCGGTTGCTGACCGAGGAGCGCGTAGACCTCCTCCTCGGACCGTATGGGAGCGGATCGACGCTTGCCGTCGTGCCCCTGGCGGCCGCGCACGGTAAGATCCTCTGGAACCACGGCGGCGCGTCCGACGCCGTCACCGAGGCCGGCTCCACGTGTGTCGTCAGTGTATTGAGTCCGGCCAGCGAGTATCTTCGAGACCTGCCAAGACTCGCCCGCCATCGCACGGGTGCGCAGCGGGCAATGGTCCTGTACGCCTCGCGCGGCACTTTCGCGTCCAGCATCTGGCGCGGTGTAGAAGCGGGAGCCCGGGCGGCCGGGTTCGATATCGTGCGCGCGATTGCATTCGACTCCCCGCTTCACGACGCGAAAGCGCTCCTGCGCCGCGCGCTGACCGACAGTCCCAACCTCCTCGTGGTCGCAGGGCGATTCGACGACGACGTCGCTATCATCTGGGAGCGCCAGATGCTCAAAACGATCGGGACTGTCGCATGTGTCGCGGCCGGAGCGAGCGCGTTCCACCACGAGCTCCATGCGCATGCCGAAGGCGTGATCGGACCGAGCCAATGGGAGCCTCATCTGTACGAGCGCCCTTCGATAGGGCCATCCTCAGACTGGTTCTGCTCTGAATTCCGGCGAGTGTTCCAGCGCAATCCCGGCTACGTCGCCGCGCAGTCATATACGATGGGTATCATCATCGGCGAGTGCATCCGGCGCGCAGGGAGTCTCGAGGACCGAGAGCTGCTGGCCGCTGCTCGGCGGCTCGACACAACGACGCTCTACGGTCGATTCCGACTCGACCCGAGCACCTCGCGCCAGGTCGGGCACGAGATCGTCCTCGTCGAGTGGCGAAGCGGCCGGAAGTATCCACTCGCCCCGACCGGCGTCACGCCGACGAGCAGCCCGTCGGACCGGGGAGATTGAACGCATCGAGCCCTGTTCGTTCGCTCCTACCTCTCCCGGGCACACCGGAAAGAGGTAGGAACGAACGGCGAGGCTCGCCTCTAGAGGTTCGCCTGGAAATCGACGTAGTCGCGGACCTTGCGGTATATCTGCAAACGGTTCCGCTGGCTGTCGGCCACGATGATGCGGTCGGTTTCCGGATCGAAGTCAACCGCCGTCGGGAAGCAGAAGCGATACTCGGGCTCGAGGCTTCGCACCCGACGACGAGCTTTCATCATGTCGGGGTTCGCGTCGATGCTCATCTGACCCCACTTGGACATCACCTGGGCGTCGCCGATGAGATTGGCGATGGGGCCCCCCTCAGCGTCGAAGACGCAGACCCGATGGTTGCCCCAGTCGGCGACGTAGATATCGCCGTCGGTGTCCACGGCAACGTCGGTGGGATGATTGAGCAGGCCGGCCTTGGGATAGCCGGGTGTGCCCGAGGGCAAAATGTACGGCCCCATGTAGGAGACGGCGTACGCTCCCGGCGCCACGGGCACCGTCCCGTATTCGCCGATCTTCATCATGAACTTGCCTTGAGGGGAGAGCTTCTGAACGCGATGATTCTTCCAGTCTGCGACGTAGATATTGCCCGCCTGATCAAGGGTGATCCCCCAGGGCTGGTTGAACTCTCCATCTCCCCTCCCGGCCTTGCCGCACCTCGCGAGGAACTTCCCCTCGCCGGTGAACACTTGAAGTCGATTGTTCCCGCTGTCGACGACGCTGCTCGATGAAGACATCGAGGTCGATGACGGGGTGCTCGGTGTCTGGGTAGAGCCCGGCCTTCCACAGTTCGTCCTCAATCGTCGTGTCAAGTTCGTTCAGCGAACGCCTGCGCTGCTCGTCCTTGCTTAGAGCAAGGGGGCCTCTCATCGGTCCGTCCTTTTCTGGCGTCGAGAAGAAAACGCTTGATCCACCTGCTTGTTGAGCCGCTCTATGAAATCCTCCGGGGCATCGGCG
>QHSR01000318.1 GCA_003221635.1 Candidatus Rokuibacteriota bacterium
ACTTCAGCCACTTCTCGAGAATCGTCGAGTAGATGCTGCGGAAGTCCGTACTCGGGTTCAGGTCGCCCTGAACCAGCTTTTCCGCCTTGAGGGCGGGATACTCGCCGTAGTGACCGCCCTTGACCTTCTCACCGAGGATGAAGGCTGGCCCGGCTGCGCCGTGGTCCGTCCCCGAACCGTTGTCGTGGACACGGCGCCCGAACTCCGAGAACAGTAGGATGATGACGTTGTCGGCGTGGTCGTGCTCGCGCAAATCTGCCATGAAGGCTTCGAGCCCCTCGGACACCGCGCTCCACAGGTCCCCGTGGCCCGGGTTCTGGCCGGCGTGCGTGTCGAAGCTTCCGTGGTCGCAGTAGAAGATCCGGCTGCCCAGATCGGCAAAGTGGACCTGGGCGATCCCGCGCAGCTTGCGGGCGATCGGGGTATCGGGATATTTGACGGGGGACGCGTACTTCTGCGGCGCCACCTTCAGGATATCGGCACCCTTCAACGAGTCCAGACCGGTGGTGCCGAGATATTCCATCACACCGGTCCCCGCGACCGGGGCGTACATCTTCGCGAAGCGATCGAGCACTTGCAGGCGCTGCTCCCGCTCCTGGATGTTGGGCAGGAATCCGTACTTCTCCAGTGGGCCCGACACACATGCCACGGGAACGCCCGGCGCGACCAGAGCCCGGAACAGGCACTGTCCGAAGCTCACGACCGTGACCACGTTCTCTTTCCTGGGATCGTATTCGCGCGCCACCTGGCCCAACCAGCCCTGGGTCCCCACCTTCTCTGGCTCGCAGGTGTGCCAGATATCCATGGAGCGGAAGTGAGAGCGTGGCGAGTTGGTGTAGCCCACGCCGTGCACGATGGCGAGCTTGCCCTGATCCCAGACCTTCTTCAGCGGCGCCATCGCCGGGTGGAAGCCGTAGTTCCTGTCGAATCTCAAGATTTGATTGTCGGGGATCCCGACTGCTGGACGGTTGTCGCGGTACAGCGGGTCATTGAACGGAATCACCGTGTTGAGATAGTCGTTGCCGCCCGAGAGCTGTAGCGTGACCAGCACGGGGTCTTTTGGCGTCGCAGCCATGCGTAGTCCTCCTCACCCGATGAGGCTCATGACGTTAGGCAAACTGGTACTCTCTCGTCGCCACGATCAGCTGCAGCATTTCGCCAACACGCTTGTCGGCGGTCTTGGCGCTCGTCTCACTCGCCCAGCCCGTCTGGCCCCACTCCTTGGCCTGCGCGACGAGCTCTTGCCGCGTTTCGGGGCTCACCTCTACCGGGCCCAGCAGGTCCAGACACCCGTCGAC
>QHSR01000133.1:0-18773 GCA_003221635.1 Candidatus Rokuibacteriota bacterium
CACACGGGAGTACGCCGAGCGCACGCGTATCGCCCGCTTCATGCGCTCCCTCGGCGTGAGCTCTCTCGAGGAGCTGCAGCGGCGGAGCACCGCTGAGCCGGACTGGTACTGGGACGCGGTGGTGCGCGATCTCGGCGTGCGCTTCACGCGTCCTTACACGCGGGTGCGCGACGTCTCGCGCGGCGTCCAGTGGCCGCGCTGGTTCGAGGGCGGCCTGATGAACTTCGCCGACAACTGCGTGGACCGTCACCTCGATGCCGGGCGGAGCGAGCAGCCCGCGCTCATCTGGGAAGGGGACGACGGCCGGAGCCGCACGTTGACCTACCGCGAGCTCGCGCGCGAGGTGAATCAGCTCGCCAACGCCTTGAAGCGCCTGGGCGTCGGCGAGGGCGACCGTGTGGGCGTGTTCCTGCCGATGTCGCCCGAGGCGGCCATCGCCACGCTCTCGATCCTGCGGATCGGCGCGATCTACACGCCGTGCTTCTCGGGCTACGGCGGGCAATCGCCGCGGCCAGGTCGTGAAGATGAAGGAGACCGCCGACGAGGCGGCGGCCGCGTCGCCCTCCATCCAGCACGTCATCGTGTACAAGCGGCTCGGGCGCGAGATCCCGTGGACCATGGGGCGCGATCACTGGTGGCACGAGCTGATCGGCAGGGAGTCGGACGCGTGCCCCGCGCTGTCCGTGGAGTTCGATCGCCCGTGCCTCATCATCTACACGTCGGGGACGACGGGCCGCCCGAAGGGCGCGGTGCTCACGCAGGGGGGATTCCTCGTCAAGTGCGCTCACGACTTCGGCTACCTCATGGACGTGGGCCCGGGCGACCGCCTGTTCTGGCTCACGGACCTGGGTTGGCTCATGGGCCCGATGCTCATCACCGCGGGGCTCTTTCACGGAGGTACGGCGGTCCTCTTCGAGGGTGTCCCCGATTACCCGAAGCCGAACCGCCTCTGGGAGCTCGTCGAGCGCCACAAGATCACGGTCATGGGGCTCTCGCCCACCGCCGTGCGCGCGCTCATGCCGCACGGCGCCGAGCACGTGCATGCTCACGAGCTTTCGTCGCTTCGTGTCCTCGGCTCGACGGGCGAGCCGTGGAATCCCGAGCCCTACCGCTGGCTCTTCGAGAACGCTGGGAAAGCCCGCGTGCCGATCATCAACTACACGGGCGGCACCGAGATCTCCGGCGGGATCCTGAGCTCCTTCCCGATCGCCCCGATCAAGCCGTGCTCGTTCACCGGGCCCATCCCGGGCATGGCGGCGGACTGCTTCGGTGAGGACGGCCGGCCCGTGCGTGGGCAAGTCGGCGAGCTGGTGGTGACCGCGCCGTGGCCGGGGATGACGCAGGGCTTCTGGAAGGACCCGCAGCGCTACGAGGAGACGTACTGGTCGCGCTGGCCCGACGTCTGGGTGCACGGCGACTGGGCGTACGTGGACGAGGACGGCTTCTGGTTCATCCAGGGACGCTCGGACGACACGCTCAAGATCGCGGGCAAGCGCCTGGGTCCCGCCGAGGTCGAGTCGGTGCTGGTCTCGCACGAGGCGGTCGCCGAGGCGGGCGTGGTCGGCGTGCCGCACGAGGTGAAAGGCGAGGCCATGGTCTGCTTCGTCGTCCTGAGGCCGCGCCATGCGCCCTCCGAGCCCCTGCGTATCGAGCTCTCCGAGCTGGTCGCGCGGCAGATGGGCAAGGCGCTCAAGCCCGAGCGCGTGCTCTTCGCGAAGGACTTGCCGAAGACCCGGAGCGCCAAGATCATGCGCCGCGTGATCCGGGCGACCTATCTGGGTCGGGAACCGGGTGATCTGTCGTCGCTCGAGAACCCCGCGGCCGTCAAGGCCATCACGGAGGCGTCATGATGAAACGCTTGCGAGGCCGATGGCGCCTCATGATGGCCGCGAGGGCCCTGCGTGATCGCGGCACGCCGGCGCCGGGACGCGATCCCGAATCGTTTCACGTGCGCTCGGCGTCGGTCGTGCTGCCTCCCGGCGCCAGCTGGGTGGAGGGCGCGATGCCGCGTGTCATGGCCACGCCCGGTCGCCAGCTCACGCTCGCCCGAGCCCGCGCGTGGCCGGTCGTCCATCCCCGAAGCCTCGGCTCCAGCGTTGCTTGCACGGTGGTATACTCCGCCTTGACGTCGTGGGGGGAGGAATCCTGAGAACCGGGTGCGGCCCGGGACCCCTCGAACCTGATCTGGATAATCCCAGCGAAGGGAACACGACGGCAGAGACTGGAGCGGCCGCACCCGTGAAAGGGCGCGGCCGTTTTGTTTATGAAGATCGTGGTCAACGGCAAGGACCTGCAGGTCGCCGACGGCCTGAGCATCGACGGGCTGCTGACGCACCTGGGCGTCAAGCGGCAGTACACCGCGGTGGCGGTGAATCGCGAGGTGACGCCGAAGAGCGCGTACGAGGCGACCGTGCTGCACGACGGCGACCGGGTGGAGATCGTCAGACCGATGGGCGGGGGATAGAGGCAGGGAGGCTAGAGCCATGGGCGACACGAATCTGGTCATCGGGGGCAAGGAGTTCTCGTCGCGTCTCATCGTTGGCACGGGCAAGTACTCGTCCATGGAAGTCATGAAGCGGGCTCACGAGGCTTCGGGCGCCCAGATCATCACGGTGGCCCTCCGCCGGGTCAGCCTGCCCTCTGGCGAGTCGCTCCTCGACCACCTCGACACCACGCGGTACACGCTCTTACCGAATACGGCGGGCTGCTACACGGCGGACGAGGCGATCCGCACCTGCTATCTGGCGCGCGAGGCGGGGCTCGGCGAGATGGTCAAGCTCGAGGTCATCGGCGACCCGCGCACGCTTTTCCCCGACGTCCAGGGGCTTCTCGAGGCGACGAAGACGCTCGCGAAGGAAGGGTTCACGGTGATGCCCTACACCAACGACGACCCGGTGATGGCCAAAAAGCTCGAGGACGCCGGCGCGGCCGTCGTCATGCCCCTCGGCGCCCCGATCGGCTCGGGGCTCGGGATCCGGAACCCGTACAACATCAAGATCATTCTCGAGACGGTCACCGTACCCGTCATCGTGGACGCGGGTGTGGGCACCGCCTCCGATGCCGCCATCGCGATGGAGCTCGGCTGTGAGGGCGTGCTGATGAACACCGCGATCTCCGGCGCCCAGGATCCGGTCGACATGGCGCGCGCCATGCGGCTCGGCGTGGAGGCGGGTCGTCTCGCGTTTCGCGCCGGGCGGATCGGCAAGAAGCTCTACGCGACCGCGTCCTCGCCGCTCGAGGGCGTGCCCGATTGGACGAGCTGAGGCTCTGTCTCGTCACTGACCGCACCCAGACCCGCGGCCGCGACCTCACCGCGGTCGTCGGCGAGTGCCTCGCGGCCGGCCTGCCGGCCGTCCAAGTTCGTGAAAAGGACCTCGGGGCCGCCGACCTCGCCTTCGTGTGCCGGCGCCTCCGCGCGCTGACGCTCGACCGCCGGGCGCTCCTGATCGTGAACGACCGGGTCGATGTCGCGCTGGCCGTCGGTGCCGACGCCGTCCAACGCACCTCGACGTCGCTCCCGATCGAAGACATCCGCGCCATCGCCGACAAGCGGCTCCGGATCGGCGTGTCCGTCCATTCGCTCGAGGAGGCGGTCGAGGCCGAGCTGAAGGGCGCCGACTGGGTGGTCTTCGGTCCCGTCTACGACACGCCGTCCAAGCGTGCCTACGGCCCGCCGCAAGGGGTCGCCCGGCTCGAGCGCGTCGCGGCCACGGTGCGCCTCCCCGTGATCGCGATCGGCGGTATCAACCCGGAACGGGTTCGCGAGGTGCAGCAAGGCGGCGCCCGCGGCGTCGCCGTCATCTCGGCCATCCTCGCGGCGGAGTCTCCCGGCGACGCGACCCGCCGTTTTCTCGAGGCGCTGGCCGGGCGCGCATGAAGATCCTCGTCGTCGGCGGCGGCATCATTGGATGCGCCACCGCCTACGAGCTGGCGAAGGCGGGGTGCCAGGTCACGGTCTTCGAACGGGCTACGCCGGGCGCAGAGGCCTCGAGTGCGGCCGCCGGGCTCCTGGCGCCGCTCGGCGAGTCGACCGACACGAACTTCGCCCAGCTCGCGCTCGCCAGCTGGCGACTCTACCCGGACGTGGTCCGTGAGCTCGAGGGTCGGACCGGGATCGACGTCGAGTACGTCACGCGTGGAACGATCTACCCGATGTCGGCGACCCAGACGCGGCGCGACGCGGAGGCGTGGGCCGTCAACAAGGAGTTCGGCGTCGAGGTGCTGGAAGGCTCGGACGTCCACGCGCTCGAGCCGGCCCTCTCGCCGAAGATCCGGCACGCGATCTTCGTCAGAGGCGATCACTGGCTCAATAACCAGCGCCTCGTCCTCGCCTACGCCCAGGCGGCGGTGGCGGCCGGAGTCGAGCTCGCGACCGGCTGCAACGTGTCGCGCCTCGTCATCGAGGGCAGCAGGGTCCGCGCCGTCGTGACGGAGGGCGAGCGCGTCGAGGGCGATGCGGTGCTGCTTGCCGCCGGCGCCTGGAGCTCGGAGCTGATGGCGCCGCTCGGCGCCCCCCTCCGGATCGAGCCGCGCCGCGGCCAGATGATCGCCCTCGCCCACGTTCCTTCCGTTCTCACGTACTGCGTGCACGGCGAGGCCTACATGGCTCCCCGGCCGTCGGGGGAGCTCGTGGTCGGCGCCACCGTCGAGCGCGCCGGCTTCCAGCGGGCCGTTACCGCCGAGGGCATTGCCGGGCTGCTTCGCGCCGCGATCGAGCTGGTGCCGTCACTTCGGGAGCTGCCGATCGCGCGGACGTGGTGTGGATTCAGACCTTGGGCGCCGGACAGCCTCCCGGTGCTCGGCCCCTGGCCCGGGGTCGAGGGGTTGTTCGTCGCCACCGGGCACTTTCGCAACGGGATCCTGCTCGCGCCCATCACGGCGCGGATCATGACGGAGTGGATCACCGGCGGCCGGCCGAGCGTCGCCGTGAAGGACTTCCTGCCCGACCGGTTCGTCCGGCGTCCTGCCCCCTAAGCGGCGAGATACCCCGATCTCCACGGTGAACAAAGGTTTTGACACGAGTGGCTCTCACATGGCTAACATAGCCATGTGAAGAAGGCCAAGATAGCCCACTTGAAGAACAACCTGTCGCGTTACCTGGAGCACGTTCGTGGGGGCGGCTCCGTGCTCGTGCTGGATCGGGACCAGCCGGTCGCCCGCCTGGTGCCACTGTCCAGCTCGGGCACCCGCGGCGCGTCGGAACGGCTCGCCCGCCTCGAACGGCAGGGGCTCATCCGGCGCGGCACGGGCGGCCGGCCCTCCGGCCTGGCGACGCGCAAGCCCGCCCGGCTCCCCGGCGGAGTGCTGCGCGGACTTCTGGAGGAGCGCGAGCGAAGCTGGTGAGGTTCTGGGACACCTCCGCCCTCGTGCCCCTGTTCATCGCCGAGCGCGAGTCGGGGCCCGCCGCGCGCCGTCTTCGCGAGGATCCGGAGGTGGTGGTCTGGACGCTGGCCCGGCTGGAGCTCCTCGCGGCGCTGGCGCGTCGCGGTCGTGACGAGCCCGCGGCGACCCGGCAGCTTCGGCTCGTGCGGCGCCACTTCCTGGATGCATGGGAGCGCTGGACGGAGGTGACCGCGGCGGACATCGTGCGGCGCCACGCCGAGCGCATCGTGGGGACTCATCCGCTCCGGGCCTCGGACGCTCTCCACATCGGCGCGGCCCTCGTCGCCGCCGAGCACGAGCCTGGCACGCTCGAGTTCGTGACGTTCGATCGGCGCCAGGCGGCGGCCGCCGAGCGAGAGGGCTTTCACGTGCTCGGTCCGGAGTGACCGTCTGGAGTCCCGTCCGCGAAGCCGGAGGCGCCGGGGAGCAGGTGCGCCAGGGGTCGACGGACCACGCGGCACGCGCCCGCTGCCCTGCGGCGGCTGGGCTCCATCCGGGCTCACGGCCTCCGTCGCCGCCTTGGCGGGAACGGGTCCTTTCGACCCCTGGCGCACCCTCCCCGGCGCCTCCGGCTTCGCGGACGGCGGTCTAGCCCGACCCGCTCGACCGCCGGATGTCGAGCATCGGCGAGAGCCGGCCGCGGCCGGGTACCTCTTCGATCTGCGTGATCGCGTTCATGCGCTTGACGATGTCCGTGACCGTGTTCACGCCTTCCCTGGCGCGCTGCGCCCACTGCGCATCCTCGCTGTCGGCCGGCAAGCGCCGGGCGAGGATGGCGAGCCCGCCGGCGACGACCATGAGCGCGTTGTTGATCTCGTGGGCCGCGGCGCGGGCGAGGAGCGTGACCGCGCGTAGCTCCGCCGCGTCGCGGCGGGCCGCTTCCGCCGCCTGGGCGTTGGCAACGTCGGTGAAGAGCCTGGTGAAGCCTCCGACGCCGCCGACGCTGACGACCAGCAACGGCAGCCAGTCGCGCGCGAACATCTCCAGGCCTCGAGCGCCCAGGAGCAGGAACGAGGCGAACGTGACCACGAACACGGCACCGCCCAGCGCGAATGCGTGGCGCGCCCGCACGCCCCCCTCGCGGCGCGCCCACGCCAGCGCCAGCGCGGCCGTGCCCGCCGTCGCCAGGAGCCCGAGGACACCGGCCAGGGCGCCGGGGCCGCCGAGCCACAGCCGGTACGCCGCGGCGACCAGCGCCGCGATGAGCCCTGCCCAGCCCCCTTCGACCAGAGTGACCAGCGCGATCGGGACAGCCCGCGCGTCGACGAAAATTCTCGGGCTGACCTCGATCCTCGAGATCATCAGCGCGACCGCCAAGAGCCCGAAGACCAGGCCGTTCAGCAGCGAGCGTCGCCAATGGTCGATCCGCCCCGCCGACGCGAGCCAGCGCCGCGCGTACGAATAGAAGACGAGCCCCAGGAACACGATGCCGGCTGCCTCGATGACATGGTGGAAGTCCATGTTGCCCTCTCGGCTCGGGTGAAATCCGCCCCCGCCAGTATGCAGGCGCGGCGCGGCGGCCGGCAGTAGAATGTCGGGCGGCTTCCAGAAGTGCCCGAACCACGGAGAGGATTGACATGACCAAGGACGAGCTGAAGCACCGGGTCTATCAGGCGATCGATCAGCGCGGCGAGGAGATCATCGGGCTCGGCGAGCAGATCCGGCGCCATCCCGAGCTCGGATTCAAGGAGGTCAAGACCGCCCGCCTGGTCGAGGAGACTTTCAAGAAGCTCGGGCTGACCCCGCGGCCGGGCCTCGCCTTGACGGGCGTCCGCGCCGACGTGAGCGGCCGCGGCGGCGACGGACCGACGTTCGCTGTCCTTGGCGAGCTGGACGCCCTGGTCGTCGCGGGGCATCCCGAGAGTGATCCCGCGACGGGCGCCGCACACGCCTGCGGCCACAACGCTCAGATCGCCGGCATGCTCGGCGCCGCGATCGGGCTGCTCGACGCCAAGGCGTTCGACCAGCTCGCCGGTCGCGTCGCGTTCTTCTCGGTTCCGGCCGAGGAGTACGGGGATATCGAATGGCGCGTCGCCCAGGCGCGGGCGGGGAAGCTCGAGTTCCTGGGCGGCAAGCCCGAGCTCCTGCGGCTCGGACACTTCGACGACGTGGATCTGGCGATGATGATCCACACGACGCCGCGTACGGAGGACGGCAAGGCCGGTGTGCCCTCGTCGAACAACGGCTGTGTCGTGAAGACGGTACGCTACCTCGGGCGGGCGGCGCACGCGGGCGGCGCCCCGCACATGGGGATCAACGCCCTCTACGCGGCCCAGATCGGCTTGATGGCGATCAACTCGATTCGGGAGACGTTCCGGGACGAGGATACGATCCGGGTCCATCCGATCATCACCCACGGGGGCTCTCAGGTGAACGTCATCCCCGGCGAGGTGAGGATCGAAACGTACGTGCGCGGCCGGACGATGGAAGCGATCGTCGACGCCAACGTCAAGGTCGATCGCGCGCTCCGGGCCGGCGCCCTGGCGCTCGGCGCCAAGGTCGAGATCGAGACGCTTCCCGGCTACATGCCGATGACCTGCGACCCGATCATGACCCGCTACTTCCGCGACAACGTCAGCAGCCTCTTCGGAGCGGAACACTACCGGCAGATCGGGCACCGGACGGGGTCGACGGACATGGGAGACCTCTCCCAGGTCATGCCGATCCTGCATCCCTACATCGGCGGCGCTCGCGGTACCGGCCACGGCGCCGACTTCGTCATCGTCGACAAGCCGCTCGCTTACCTGGGTCCCGCCAAGGCGCTCGCGGCGATGGTGGTCGACATGCTCTGGGACGGCGCCGCCGCCGCCCGCGAGGTGACGGCGACGGCCAGGCCGCCCATGACGCGCGCGAGCTATCTCGCGGCTCAGCGCGGCCTGGCCCGGCGCGAGACCTACGAGGGGTAGGCTCCCGGCGGTCGAGCGCGCGTCAGCGGATCGGCTTGGGGAAGCTCTTCACCGCGAGCTCGCCGATCTTCTTCCCCATCGCGGTGCCGACCTCCGTCGAGTTGCGGTAGTGCACCCCGTCGTAGATGCGGGCCAGGGCGACCTCCTGCACGAAGTCGGCGACGCTCGTCCAGGTACGCACGGCACCACCCGCGGTCGAGCTGGCGGAGCTCAGCTTCGGCGTCGGCCCGCTGCCGAGCTCAGCCTGGAGGACGGCTCCGAGCGACGCTGACACGATGCAGTGGGCGCACGGATACTCCGGGTGCATCGGCGTGTCGATGAACGGGGTCCAGCCCGGGTCCCGCTCGGTTGCGTCGTTGCCGTCGAGATCACCGTTGCGAATTGCCGTGATCGGGCGCCAGAGGTTGTACGCGTACTTGGCGTCGAAGACCGCGGTCAGCCCGTCGTCCATGGCCATCGCCGCAACCGCCAGCAGGCGGGCGTTTTCGGTCACGTCGCGGCCGGGCGCGGCCGCGACCGAGCGCGCCACGGGCCAGTAGACGGCCGGAGCCGTCGCTTCCCAAAAGCGGGCGATGGCGGTCTGCTCCGGCGTACGCTGGGTGCTGTTCCTCGCGCCGAGCGCCTTGATCTCGTTGTAGTCCCGCGCCCACGTTTCACTGGTCAGACGGGGCGGGGGGCCCGGCCGGAACTGCTCGCCGCTGGCCATCACCCAGGGCTTGCGCCTCCCCCAGTTGGGCACCGCCGGGAGCAGCGTCGGAACATAGACGCCGGACGTCGTATGGGGTCGGTACGTGTCCGGAAGGCTGGTCGCATCATCGGCGCGGGCGAGGCAGGCCGCCGCCGCTTGCTCGCCGACTGCGATGCCGTTGCTCTTCGCCGGTCCGTCAGGCAACGGCTTCAGAGTGGCCAGATAGTCCGCATCGATCGCCGCCTGCTGTGTGGGCATGAGCTTCGAGAGCACCGTGCGCGTCGCAGCGGCGACCGCGGCGTCGGCCGAGGCGCCGGCCGGCGCATTGATCTTCGTGCGAAGCGGGGGGTAGCGCCCGGTGATCGCGTTGACTGCCTCGAATACCGAGACCTGGACGAAGGCCATGATCCGCACGGCTGGGGGGGTCCCCGGGTGCCTCGAGGCGATCTCGGTGGCTTTGGCGTTCGCGTCGGTGACGACGTCGGCGCGGGCGCCGAGCGCGCCGGTCAGCGTCGCGAGAGCGAGGACGAGGACGGCGATGCCGCAATGTTTCGCGCACATGAGTCAGACTCCTTTACGCTCGAGTTGAGCGCCGGTCGTGGCCCAGATCATTTCCTCGCACGGTTCCGAGCGCGACAGCCGCTGATGCCATCGCCCCGATGATGGCCTGTGCCCCGTGCCCTGGACCGGCCTACAGTCCCCCCAGAATGCACGGGTACGGCCAGTTCTGTCCTGTGGCGGTCGCCTGCGAGGTGTTCGCAGAGCGGTGGACCCCGCTGATCCTTCGCGAGCTCTTCGCGGGGAGTCGACGGTTCTCCGAGATCCGACGGGGCATGCCGCTCATCTCGCGGGCACTCCTGACACAACGCCTGCGCTACCTGGAAGACGTGGGCGTGATCGAGAGCCAGCCCGCGGGGCGGGGTCGCGAGTACCGCCTGAGCAAGGCGGGCGAGGAGTTCCACGGCGTGATCGAAGAGCTCGGCGCCTGGGGCCAGCGCTGGATGCAGGGGCGCGCCTCGGCCGAGAACCTCGACGCGATGCTGCTCATGTGGAACGTACGCCGCCGCCTGGCGGTCGATCGGCTGCCCGATCGACGCGTCGTCGTGCGATTCGACTTTCGCGGCGTGCCGGCCGGCCGCGGCCCGGCGACCTCTTGGCTCGTCGCCAGCCGCCAGGAAGTCGATGTCTGTCTCAAGGACCCCGGCTACGGAATCGACCTCGTCGTGGCCGCGGATCTTGGCGCGTTCACGCGGGTCTGGCTCGGGGACGTGTCGTTCGATCAAGCGGTGCGCTCGCGCGCGATTCGTCTCGAGGGACCTCGCGATCTCGTGCGCGCTTTTCCCGGCTGGCTTCTGCTCAGCCACTTCGCCGGTGTCGCGCGGCCGCGGGCGGCACGCGCCTCGTAGCCGCGTGACGGGCTGAGGATGTACGGGGCGAGTCGCACCGACTTCCCGCGGCGCATCGTCTGCCTCACCGCCGAAACCGCCGAGATCGCCTTCGCGTTGGGCGCCGGCGACCGCGTCGTCGGCGTTCCGGGTACGGCCCGCCGGCCGGCGGCAGCGCGCGAGAAGGCACGCGTCGGCGGCTTCACGACGTTCAAGCTCGAAAAGATCCTGGCGCTCGAGCCCGATCTGGTTCTGGCCTTCTCAGATCTCCAGCGCGACGTTGTCCGCGACCTGATCGGCGCCGGGGTGAGCGTGCTCTGCACGAACCAGCGCTCCTTCGACGACGTCCTCGATGCGATCGTCCTGATCGGCGGCGCGCTGGGATGCGAGCGCCAGGCGCGCGAGCTCATCGCCGACCTGCGAGACGAAGTCCGACAGATCCGCGAGTACTCGGCGGTGTGGCCGGACCGCCCGCGCGTCTACTTCGAGGAGTGGATGGACCCGCTCATCGCCGGGATCCGCTGGGTGTCGGACATCATCGAGATCGCGGGCGGCCGCGACGTCTTCGCCGAGCTGCGCGACCAGCACGCGGCCCAGGGCCGCGTCGTCGCGCCCCACACCGTCATCGAGCGCGATCCCCAGATCATCCTCGCCTCGTGGTGCGGCAAGCCCGTCGACCCGGCGCTGATCGCGCGCCGGCCCGGCTGGGAGCGGATCACGGCGGTGAAGAACGGGCAAATCCACGAGATCGACGGCTCAGACATTCTGTCCCCCGGCCCCTCGCTCGCGCACGGCGTCAGGCGCATCCATGAGATTATTCAAGCCTTTCAGGCGACTGGTTAGCGTGCGGCCGGTCGCGCCAGGCTTCACCGCGTGGGTAGAATGAATCTATTAGGACGATCGAACCCAAAAAGCTTGGGGCTCGGCGGGGCGCACGATAGGATTGGGCCTCCGACGGGCCCGGAGGCGAACGACCGATGACAGAGCTTGCGCGCACACGTCCCGAAAGCTTCTTCTCCGACCGCTTCAACATCACCTCGGGGCTCATGGACCGCGTCCTCGGCGGAAATCTCATCGGCAAGGTGGACGACGCCGACATCTACCTCGAGTACCGTATCAACGAAGAGCTGGTACTCGAGGAGGGGGCGGTCAAAAAAGCCTCCCGCCACGTGAGCCAGGGCGCCGGGGTGCGGGCCCAGGCCGGCACCCGCACCGGCTATGCCCACACCGACGAGATCTCGATCCAGAACCTCGACGAGGCCGCGCGTCAGGCGCGCGCGATCGCCGATCGAAGCGGCGGCTCGGGCGCGCTGGAGCTCGCGACTCGCGGCCGGCCCCACGATCTCTACACCCTGGCCGAACCGCCCATCGTCACCGACCTCGCGCGTAAGCTCGATCTCCTCAAGCGGATCGACGCGGAGACCCGCGCGGCCGACCCTCGCGTCACGCAGGTCATCGCGTCGATCGCGAGCGAGGAAGTCATCATGCTGATCGCGACGGCGTCGGGCTGGACGGTCGGTGACACCCGCCCGCTCACCCGGCTGAACGTCACCGCGATCGCGGAAGAGGGTGGCAAGCGCGAGATCGGCTCGTACGGCGGCGGCGGACGCGTGACCTTCGACTTCTTCCTGGAGGCCGGGCGGTGGCGTCGGTTCGCCACGGAGGCCGCGCGCCAGGCGGCGCTCAAGCTCGGCGCGGTGAACGCGCCCGCGGGAACGATGACGGTCGTGCTCGGACCGGGCTGGCCGGGCATTCTCCTGCACGAGGCCATCGGACACGGCCTCGAGGGCGACTTCAACCGCAAGGGCACGTCGGCCTTCGCGGGGCGTTTGGGGCAGAAGGTGGCCTCGGAGCTCGTGACGGTGGTCGACGACGGGACGATCCCGAATCGCCGTGGCTCGCTCAACGTCGACGACGAGGGCACGCCAACCGGCCGGACCGTTCTCATCGAGAACGGGATCCTGACCGGTTACATGCAGGACCGGCTGAACGCGCGGCTCATGGGCATGAAGCCGACGGGCAACGGGCGCCGCGAGTCCTACGCCCATCCGCCGATGCCGCGGATGACCAACACCTTCATGCTGGCCGGGAAGGACGACCCCGAGGAGATCCTGAAATCGGTGAAGCGGGGCCTCTATGCCGTGACTTTCGGCGGCGGTCAGGTAGACATCACCAACGGGAAGTTCGTCTTCTCGGCGAGCGAGGCGTACCTCGTCGAGGACGGACGCGTCACGGCGCCGGTCAAAGGGGCGACACTGATCGGCAACGGCCCCGAGGCCCTCACGCGCGTCTCGCGCGTCGGCCGCGACCTGCAGTTCGACGAGGGCGTGGGGACCTGCGGCAAGGACGGCCAGTCCGTGCCGGTGGGCGTCGGCCTCCCGACGATTCGCATCGACGGCATCACAGTCGGCGGCACCGCGGTATGAAGCCGGGAAACCCCGCTCTGGTGCGGGTGGGATCGGGCGTGTCGGGGCCACTCGCTCCCGTCTCAGGCCACCCTCGGAGCGAGCCGGGCTCGTGGGGGCGCAACGGATGAAGCGGGCGATGCGGAGCCGGGTCGCGCCTGACTCAGGCCACCCTCGGGGCGAGCCGGGCTCACGGACATCGCTACAATGAACACCGATCTCCTCGTCTCCGTGCTGAGGCGGGCCGCGCAGCGCGGCGCGACGGCCGCCGACGGCTACCTCGTCGAAGAGAGTCGCTTCGGCGCATCGGTGCGGATGGGCGAGATCGAGACCCTCAGCCACTCGCGCGAGCAGCGTCTCGCCCTGCGCGTCTTCGCCGGCCGGGCGTCGGCCGCCGCGTCGACCTCCGATTTCTCGCGCGAATCCCTGGAGCGGGTCGTGGACGAGGCGACGGCGCTGGCGAAGGTCACGGCGGAGGATCCCCACGCCGGGCTGCCGGAGCCCTCGGCGATGATCGAGCGGGTACCGGACCTCGATCTCGAGGATAGCGGCGCCGATCTGTCCCCCGAGGAGAAGATCGAGATTGCTCGCCGCGCGGAGGCCGCGGCGCTCGAGAGCGATCCGCGCATCACGAACTCGGAAGGCGCCGAGTACTCCGACCGCCGGGCGCACTACGCGTACGCGACCTCCCACGGCTTTGCCCGCGGCTATGCCACGACGAGCTTTGGCATCAGCGTGGCGCCGATCGCGTCCCGAAACGGCGAGATGCAGCGCGACTACTGGTACTCGGCGGCGCGCAAGCGCGCCCGGCTCGAGGATCCGGCCGCGGTCGGGCGGACCGCGGCGGCGCGCGCGCTGCGGCGGCTGGGGGCCCGGAAGATGAAGACGGTCGAGGTGCCTGTCGTGTTCGACCCTGACACGGCCGCGAGTCTGGTGCGCTCGATCGCGTCGGCGGCGAGCGGCCCCAGTCTGTACCGGCGCGCCTCGTTTCTGCTGGACCGCCTCGGCACCACGGTCGCGGCGCCCGCCGTGACGATCGTGGACGACGCGCTGATCCCGGCGGCGCTCGGCTCGCGGCCGTTCGACGGCGAAGGCCTGGCGACCGGCCGGACCACGCTGGTGCGGGAGGGCGTGCTCGAGTCCTACCTGCTCGACACCTACAGCGCGCGGAAGCTCGGGCTCCAGTCCACGCATCACGCCGGCCGGGACGGCAGCGGCGTCTCGGTCTCGACGAGCAACCTCATGCTGCTGCCGGGCAAGACCACGCCGACGGAGCTGATCGGCTCGGTGAAGAGCGGGTTCTACGTCACCGAGCTCATCGGCTTCGGCGTGAACGGCGTGACGGGCGATTATTCTCGCGGCGCCGTCGGGTTGTGGATCGAGAACGGCGAGCTGGCGTATCCGGTGGAGGAAGTCACGGTGGCCGGCAACCTCCTGGAGATGCTGGCGGCGCTCGACGGCATCGGCGACGATCTGGTCCTGCGCGATCGGACCGTCGCGCCCACGGTGAGAATCGGCCGCATGGTGGTGGCGGGAACCTGAGAGAGGACGCGATGGTCATCGACAGCCACTGTCATCTGTACGATCGGCGGTTCGCCGATCTGCGGGAGACGCTCCGGCTGTCGCTGACGCACGACGTGTGGGGCGCCGTCGCCGTCGGCTGCGACGCGGAGACGAACGCGCGGACACTCGCGGCGGCGGCGGCGGCCCCGAAGGCGGTCTGGGCGTGCCTGGGCTTCCATCCCGACTGGACCCGCCTCACGGACGACGATCTCGATCGCGTCGAGGCGCAGATCGCGGCTCACCACTCGCGGATCGTGGGTATCGGAGAGATCGGTCTCCCCTGGTACTCGCTCGAGGGTGCGCCGGACGCAGCGGCGATCATGGCCCGGGGCCGCGCCGCCGCCGATGCCCTCCAGGCGCTGAGGCATCACCGGATCGAGCGGGCGGTCTTTCACTGGCACAAGGCGACCGCGGAGGTGACGCACGCGATCGTCGACGCGGGCTACTTCGTCTCGGTCACCCCGGACGTCGTCTATCGCGAACGCGACCGCGAGATGGTCGCCGGGGTACCGCTCGACGCCTTGCTGGTCGAGAGCGACGGGCCGTGGCAGTACGGGGGCGAGTTCGAGGGCACCGAGTCCGGGCCGTGGCTCGCCAGCCGCGTGGCCGAGGAAGTGGCGAAGCTCAAGCAGCTGCCCCTGGATGACATGATGTTCCAGCTTTCGACGAACACCTGCCGGCTCTTCGACCTCGTCTGGGTGTGACCCCGGAACGACACACCGTCGCGCTGCCCGGCGGCAAGCTCGCACTCGTCCTGCATCTTCCCCATGGTCCGGGTCCCTTTCCGTGTGTGGTCGCGTTGCACGGGCTCGGCGCCGGAAAGGACACCGACAAGTACTTGATGCTCGGAGAAGACGTTCCGCGTGCGGGACTGGCCCTCGCGCGCTTCGACTTTCGTGGCTGCGGCGAATCGTCCGGCCGCGAGGACGAGACGACCATCGAGACGCGCCTCGAGGACGCGCGCGCGGTGGTGGCGCTCCTCGAGGGCCACGCGCGGCTCGACCGCCGCTTCGGCCTCCTCGGATCGAGCTTGGGGGGCTTCGTCGCCCTGCACTTCGCCGCGGAGCGGGCGGAGCTTCCCCTCGTGACGTGGAACGCCCCCGCGAGCCTGGAAGACCTCGGCGACGACGCGAAGCGTTCCGAGGGTATCGGGATCCCGTTCCTCCTCGAGCTCTCATCTCACCGATACGCCACGTCACCCGCCGGCGTCGCGCGCCACCTGGCGATTCACGGCGAGGCCGATGACGTCATTCCCGTCGAGCACGGGGCAATTCTGTTCGCCCGGGCGGCCGAGCCGTGCGACCTCGTCATCATTCCGGGCGGCGACCACCGCCTCACCGACATGGGCCACCGCCGAATCGCCGTCGAGCGGAGCCTCGAGTGGCTTCGCCGTTACCTCCGCTGACGTCGGGCGTCCTCGAGAAACGCAAGGACCTTGGGCCACGAGTCCGCGTTCGCGCCGGCGGTCATCGCCGGGTGGCCGCCGAGCGAGTAGGTCCGCCCGTTGACGGGATGCACGTAGCTCGTCGAGGTCGTGGGGGTGTAGGGAAACGTGATCCCGTGGCCGGCGCCCTCGTAGCTGAGGTGAGCGAACGGGTAAGGGTGCCGATGACCCTGAAGCCTTCGATACGCGATCTGGGCCAGGTCGAAGGATGGCCACTGGTCGTCGTCCTTGCCGGAGATCAACAGGACCGGTCCCCGCGTGCGCTCGATCGGAATCGAGGATCGCTCGACGGCGTCCCGGTCTCGGAGCATCGTCAGGTAGACGGACCTCTCGACGATCGGCGTGCGCTTCTGGTCGACGGCCGACCAGTCGACCGTCCGGTTGTTCTCACCGAGGTGGGGGAGCGGGCGACCTCGATGGGTCCACGCGGCGCGTGGGCGGTTGTCGCCGGGCTCCGAGGGTCCGAAAGGCCCGAACAGGACGCCGCTCGGCACATAGGCGACGACGGCGTTGATCTCTGGAATGCTCGCCGCCAGCAATAACGCCAGCTCGCCGCCGCGCGAGACGCCGATGACGGCGATGAAGTCCTCGCGCGGCCGGACGGTCTCGCGGAGCCAGGTGATCGCCGCCTCGAAGTACTCGATCGGGATGTTGACGAGGCCGTGCGGCAGGCCCGGCATACGAAAGTACCCGAGCGCCAGCGCCGCGTAGCCGCGTGAAGCAAGCAGCGCGGCCGGCGAGAGCCAGGCGCCACCGCCTGAGCCCGCCAGCACGATGACCGCGGGGTGCGGCCCGGGCGAGGCCGGCGTGAACAGCGTGCCGACGACCCCGTCGGCCTGGACATCGCGACGCGTGACACCGGCCGAGGCGAGGCGACGATCGAGGGTGATTTCGGCCCTCGCGCCGCCGCGGCTGCCTGCCGTCAACGTCACCGGAAACGCGCCGGTGAGCGCCATTGCCGGGCCGGCCGTCTCGTCCTCCTGCCGCTCCATCGACCAGAAGAGGCCCATCGGAGAGACGCCCCGGTACGAGCCGGCGAAAGCCGTGGCCTTCGCCAGAGCGGCCTCGCCCGCCGAGTCGGTCTCGAAGGCCGCCCAGGACCGCCAGGGCGCCCGCCCCCAGCCGGCGACCGTTGCCGTCACCTCGACTCGACTCGCTGGCGGAAAGCCGCGAAGCCAGATGGACCACGGACTGTCGACGAGGTCGTCGGGCCGTTCCACCACGATCTCGGGCGGACCGGGGCGTGGGTGGCCGGCCGCCGAGCATCCCGCGCCCGCGGCGGCGCAGGCCAGCGTCGCCCGAGCGAGGAACGCGCGCCGTGTCACGCGCATCGTAAACCGGGATCCGGCAGTCTCACGCCCACAGCACGAGGGCGAAGATGGCCCCGGCGAGGAGCAGGCGGTAGACGACGAACGGTCGAAGCGAGCGGGTCTTGAGGTAGTTCACCAGGAGCCACACCGCGAACCATCCGCTCACGAACGCGGTGACGAGCGCGACGATCAGCGGCCCGAGCTCTCCGGCGGGCAGGCCGGTCTTCCCGAGGTGAAGGGCCTTCTGCATGCCGGCGCCCGCGGTGATCGGTATGCCGAGCAGGAAGGAGAAGCGCGCCGCCGTCGCGCGGTCGACGCCGCCCAGGAGCGCGGTGGTGATGGTGATGCCCGAGCGGGACGTGCCAGGGATCAGCGCAAGCACCTGCGCGCAACCGACCGCGAGCCCCTGGGCCCAGGAGACGCGCTCCAGCGGATCGCCGGCCGCCATCGGGGCGGCCACGGCGCGGCGATCGGCGATCCACATGACGATGGCCCACGCGCCGGTGGAGATCGCGATGACGATGGGCCACCGAAGCTCTGTCTCGATGAGCTTTCCGAGGAGAAGGCCGGCCACGGCGCCCGGGATCGTGGCGAGGCCGAGCATCGCGGCGAGCCGACGCGGAACCGCCCCGGAGGCCATCCCCAGGAGCTCCCGCCGGAAGTACGCCAGGAGCGCCGCCAGCGTGCCGAGGTGCATGACCGCGTCGAAGGCAAGACCCTGATCGGGCCAGCCGAACAGGTACGGCACGAGGATCAGATGACCGGAGGACGAGACCGGCAAAAACTCGGTCAGGCCCTGGACGAGGCCGAGGACCACACCCTGCGTGTAGGTCACCCGACGATGTCTTCGCCGCCGTCCACACCGATCACGTTGCCCGTGATCCAGTACGTGTCCGGGTGGGCGAGAACCGCGATGGCGCGCGCAACGTCCTCGGTGGTCGTGATTCGGCCGCTCGGGTTACGGCGCCGGGCCTCGGCGAGGATCGCGTCGTGGCGGGGAATCTTCTGCAGGGCGGGCGTGTCGGTCACGCCGGCGCGGACCGCGTTCGCGGTGATTCCCTGCGGCGCGAGCTCGGCGGCGAGCTGTCGGACGTGCGACTCGAGCGCCGCCTTCGCCGCCGACACCGGGCCGTAGAAGGGCAGCACCCGCGTGCCCCCGGACGACGTCATCGCGTAGATGCGACCGCCTCGCGTCATGAGCCCACGCCCGACGACCTCCTGGGCCCAGTAGACGAGGCTGTGCGCCATGACGTCGAGGGTCATGTCCATCTGGGCCGGGCTGACCGCCTCTTTCATCGGATCGGCGACGTAGAGCTTGAGCGTGCCGAAGGCGAGCGAGTGGAGGAGCACGCGCAAGGCGCCCGGCTCGCCGCGCTCCTCGAGCACGCGCTCCATCTGCCCCACGACTTCGGCGCGCTTGTCGGGGTCGGCGGCGTTGACGTTGAAGAAGACGGCCTCGCGGCCGAGCGCCTTGATCGCGGCCACGATCCGCTCGACGTTGCCCAGCGTCGCCTTGCGGTCGAGGTGGACGCCGAAGATGTTCAGCCCGGCGCGCGCCAGCGCGAGGCTCGTGGCCTCGCCGAATCCCGACGAGGCGCCCAGCGCGAGCGCCCAGCCGCTCAGTTGGATCATCGCGTCTCCTCCCCGTGGACTAGGGCATTTTAGCATCGTAGAATCGCCTGGGAGCTAT
>QHSR01000133.1:18813-27486 GCA_003221635.1 Candidatus Rokuibacteriota bacterium
CGAGCTCCGCGCGCTCGGTGTCGATGTGCGGCGCATCTCGGTCATTCCGGACGAGATCGAGCTGATCGCCCACGAGGTCGCCGCCGTCAGCCGCGCTCACGACGTCGTGTTCACGTCGGGCGGCGTGGGGCCGACCCACGACGACGTCACGATCGAGGGCGTGGCGCTGGCGATGGGCGTCAAGGTCGTACGCCATCCGCTGCTCGTCGGCATCCTCGAGCGGCACTTCCGGGACCGGCTGAACGACTCGCACCTCAAGATGGCCGAGATGCCCGAGGGCGCCGAGCTGGTCGGGGGCGAGACGGTTCGGTTCCCGACGGTCCTGATGCGCAACGTCTACATCCTGCCGGGGGTGCCCGAGATCTTTCGCCAGAAGTTCGAGGCGATCCGCGAGCGGTTCCGCGACCAGCCCATTCACTTGACCAACGTTTTCGTCGCGATCGGCGAGGGAACGCTCGCCGACTACCTGAACGGGCTCCTCGTGGACTTCCCGCTGCTGCTCCTGGGCTCGTACCCGGAGTTCGCCAATCCCGAGTACAAGGTGAAGGTGACGCTGGAGTCGCGGGATCGTGGCTACCTCGAGAGCGCGCTGGCGGAGTTCCTGCGGCGCCTGCCGGCCGACGCGCTCGTGAGGGTCATCTAGCTCGGTCCGTGCGGAGCGTCCCCCTCGGCGTCGCCCTCGTCGCGATCGGCCTGTACTTCGTCGGGCTCGGCGCGGCCCCGTTCCTCGATCCCCCGGAGGGCTTCCACGCCGAGGTCGCGCGCGAAATGGCGCTCGACCGCGACTGGATCACGCCTCGGATCAACGGCGTGCGCTACTTCGAAAATCCGCCGCTGCTCTACTGGTTGATGTCGGCGTCGTTCGGCGTGGCGGGGGTCACCCCGTTCTCCGCCCGGTGCTGGACGGCGCTCGCCGCCGTCGGCTGTGCGGCGGTGACGGCGCGGCTCGGCGTGGTGCTCGGCGGTCCGCGCCTCGGGTTGCTCGCCGGGCTCATGGTTGCCGCGAACCTCGGGATGTTCGTCTACGGCCGCATCGTCGCGGCCGAGCTCCCGTTCATGCTCTGCGTGACGCTCGCCTGGGCCGGCTTCGCGCTCGCGTACGTCGGCGACCGCCGGCGGGGGCTCGCCCTCTTCTATGCCGGCCTCGGCCTCGCCATGCTCACCAAAGGGTTCCTGGCCGCGGTCGGCCCCTTGCTGGTGGTCGCCGTCTTCTTCTGGCTCACGCGCGAGCGCCCGGTGGGCCCGTGGATCCCGTGGTGGGGCGTGCTGCTCGCCGGCGTGATCGCGCTGCCGTGGTACCTCGTGGTGGAGGCGCGTAACCCGGGCTTCCTCTGGCACACGCTGGTCGACAGCTATCTCTACGGCCTCACCCGCCAGCGCGCCCTTCCGGACGAGAACGTGCCGCTGGGGTCGCTCGAGTTCCTCGTCGTGACGCTCCTCGCCTTCCTGCCCTGGTCGCTGGCGCTCCCGTGGGCGCTCGCGCGCGCCTTTCAGCGCCGCTGGGAGACCGCGTCGGCGCGGCTCTGGCTCCTGTTCGCGCTCTGGTCGGTCGCTGTCCTCGGGTTCTTCACGCTAGCGCCTTTCAAGCTGCCGCACTACGGGCTCCCGGCGTTTCCCGCCCTGGCGTTGCTGGTCGCGCGTGCGTGGGACGAGGCAATCGAGCGGGCACGGGGCGCGCCGTCCGCGCGCGCGCTCCTGGTCCCGGCGCTCGTGCTGTTCGCGCTGGTCACGGCCGGGTTCGCGGCCGCCGCGGCCGGCATCCTGCCCATGCCCGCGGACGCCCTCTCGAGCCTCGACGTCGCCACGCGGAACCTGACCGCCCGCGGCCAGCAGGCCGTCGGGGCGCCGCTCGAGGCGTGGGCGACGCTCTTCTATTCTGGCGCGGGAATCTTCGCGCTCGGCACGCTGGCGCTGGCCATCGGCGTGTGGCGGCGCGCCGTGGCGCTCGGCGTCGGGGTCGTCCTGGCGGTGACGATCGCCTTCCTGCCGGCGGTCGCCGCCAACGGGATGGCTCAGTTCGCGCGGAGCCGCTCCGCACGTCCGCTGGCCGTGGCGCTCGTCCAGCGGCTCCGACCGGGCGACCTCGTCGCGCACGAGGGCTCGATCGCGAACAGCGCCTCGGTCCTCCTGCTCGTGAGCGGCCGGGTCCATGTCGTCAACGGGCTCTATGCGAATCTGGCGTTTGGGGCGACCTTCCCGGAGGCTCGCGATACCTTCTGGGATTCGCCGCGGCTCGAGCAAGCCTGGGCCGCCCCGGGCCGCCTGTTCCTCATCTCGGCGGTCGACCCCGAGCGAAGCGTGGTGCGCGCCCTGCCCCCCGGGACGGTCCACCTGATCGCGCAAGCCGGCGGTCGCCGGCTCTATTCGAACCTTGCCGACGGGGGGCCAGAGGTCCGATGATGAAGCAATGAGCGAGGTGCGGAGCGTGCCCAAGGTCGTCGTCGTCATGCCCGCATACAACGCGGGTCGGACGCTCCGCCTGACCTACGAGGAGCTGCCCAAGGACGCCGTGAACCTCGTGATCCTGGTCGACGACGGCTCCACCGATGCGACGCTCGAGGTCGCCCGGCAGCTCGGCCTGGAGATCTTCGTCCACAACCGAAACTACGGCTACGGCGCCAACCAGAAGACGTGCTACGCGGAAGCGCTGCGGGCGGGAGCCGACGTCGTGGTCATGGTCCACCCCGACTACCAGTACGACCCTCGGCTCGTTCCGCAGATCATCGGGCCGATCGTGGGAGGCGAGGCTGACGTCGTCCTGGGCTCGCGGCTCAAGAGCGGCTCGGCGATCCACCAGGGCATGCCCTGGTGGAAGTACGTCGCCAACCGCTTCCTGACCGGCGTGGAGAACCGCGTGTTCGGTCTCTCCCTGTCCGAGTACCACACGGGCTACCGCGCATTCCGTCGAGAGGTGCTGGAGACCGTGAACTTCAGAGCGAACTCCGACGGCTTCGTGTTCGACCAGGAGATCATCGCGCAGGTGGTCGCGGCGGGCTTCCGGATTGCCGAGATCAGCGTGCCGACCCGGTACTTCCCGGAGGCCTCGTCTGCCAGCTTCCCGGCGTCCGCCATGTACGGATGCCGGATTCTCGCCGCCCTCTTCTGGTTCACGCTGAACCAGCGTGGCCTGCGGCGCTCGCGCCGCTTCGACAGTCTCCGGGCCCGGTACACCCGCCTGCCCTGACGCGCCGAGCCCCCCTAGCCCAGGGAGGGCAGGAGGTAGGTCGGTTGGACGCGGACGAGCCCCGCGCCGATCGGCGCCACGCTCACGCCGGTACCGACGAGGACCGAATCGAGCCCGAATTCGTGGGCCCCGCCGATGTCCGCATCGATCTGATCGCCCACCATGACCATGTTCCTCGTGCCGCTGCGCCGGAGGGCCTCGGCGAACATCGCGGCGTGAGGCTTGCCCAGGCGGGCGAAGCGCAGGTCGGTCCGGTTGGGATAGGCCGGCCGCGATGCCGAAGCCTTCACCGCTGGGATAGATCAGATCGGGGTTGGGCAACACCAGATGGACGGGCCGTTGCTGGTCCAGGGCTCGGAACAACCCGCTGAGCGCGGCGTCCACGGTCTCGAGGAAGGGGAAACCGAATTCATCGGCGATGACGAGCGCGTCGAAGCTCTGGGCGGGAGGAACGATTCGACCCCCGGCCTGCGCGACGTAGCGCCGACTGTCCTCGGTTCCCAGCACGACGCAGCGTGCGCCGATCAGGCCGTGCGTGGTGAAGTGGCCTTCCAGAAGTAGTCCGGAGGTGATGATCCGGTCGGTCTCGATCGCCAGGCCGTAGCCCTGGTAGTGCGCGGCCGCCGTAGCCGGGAGCTTCGAGGCGTCGTTGGTCAGGACGTAGTAGGGCTTGCCCGCGGCATTGAGCGTGTCGACGAGATGGGCCGCGCCCGGCAGCGCCCCGCCGCTATGGACGAGCACGCCATACGCATCGAGGAGCAAGACCTCGTAGCGACGTACCAGGGACGCGACGTCGATGTGTGGCGCCGAACGAGGCGTGGTGGTGGATCAAGCGCCACCCGTCGGGGCCACGCTCGAACAGGTTGGTGGCGAGCACCGAGGTGACCGAGAGCCGGCCACGGACTTCCGAGAAGATGTTCTCCGTGCACGTCACCCAGGCGAGATTGCCGCTGGCGCTGGCGCGCACGTCCGACAGCGTGAACCGCATCTCGGCGGTGTTCTCGAAGATCGTTTCCCATGACGACCGCACCGCCTCCCAGCCGACCAGGATGGGCCACCCCGGGTGAACGCACTTCACGTGCTCGGCGTGGGCCCACACGAGATCCATCCGCGCCAGGTCGAGCGTCTCGAACGCCTGGTAGAAGCGCGCGTTCGCCTGCTCGATCTCGGTGATGTCACTCATCGCTGGCCGGCGAGACCGTCGCCGCCGGCAGTCGCACGACGAGCGTCTCGCCGTCGAGGACCAGCGGCAGCGCGGTCAGCCGGTCGCCGACGCAGGGGCCCGCCGTGCAGAGGCCGCTGGTCGGCTCGTAGATAGCGCCGTGGGTCGAGCAGATCAGCGCGCGCCCGTCCTCGCTGAAGAACTCGTTCGGCCACAGGTCGAGCGGGGTACCGACGTGCGGACAGCGGTTGACGTACGCGCGGTAGCGGCCGTCATGATTCACGACGAAGCCGTTCACGGTGCGCCCGGCGCGCTCGAGTCTAAACGTTGCGCTGTGACCGGGCGGCACCGTCGCGGCGGCGCAGCGCCACTCGTCGGAGCCCGCCATGGCCCGGATGGTATCATCCCTGCGTATGCTCGCGATCGACGCGCGTGACGTCGAGAAGACATTCCGCTCGGGCTGGCCGCGCCGTCGGGAAACTCCTGCGCTGCGCGGGGTCTCGCTGACGGTGGAGCGCGGCTCGATCTTCGGCCTCCTCGGGCCTAACGGCGCCGGGAAGACGACGCTGCTCTCGATCCTCGCCACGCTGCTCACGCCCGACCGCGGCACCGTCATGGTGCTGGGCCTCGACGTCGTCCGCGAGGCCGGGGCGCTACGGCGCCGGCTCAACATGGCGAGCGGCCGCCCGTCGTTCCTCTGGAGCCTGCGCGTCGCCGAGATCGTCGCGTTCTACGGGCGGCTCTACGGCCTCAGCGGGGCGGCGCTCCACCGACGCGTCGACGGATTGATCGAGTTGTGCGAGCTCGGCCCGTACCGCCGGATCCCGTACAGCGATCTGTCGACCGGGCTGAAGCAGCGGGTGGCCCTCGCCAAGTCGCTCGTGAACGATCCCGAGCTCCTCTTCCTCGACGAGCCGACACTGGGCCTCGACCCCGACGTCTCGGTGCGGGTCCGCGCCCACATCGCCCGGCTCCGGCGCGAGCAGGGCATCACCATCGTGCTGACGACCCACTACATGCGCGAGGCGGACGAGCTCTGCGACGAGATCGCGTTCATCAAGAGCGGTCGGATCCTCGCCCGGGGGACGCCCGGAGAGCTCAAGCGCCAGATCCGTCTCGGCGAGGTCGTCGCGCTCCGGCTGGACCCGGCACGGGTGCCGTGGCTGGCCGACGTTCCGGGCGTTCTTCGGTGCGTCGAGGTCGACGGGTGGGTCGAGTGCACGGTGGACGAGGCCGAGAAGCGGCTGCCGGAGCTGCTCCGCGCGCTGTACGCCGACGGCGTCGTCATCCGCAACGTGCAGGTGCGCGAGCCGGAGCTCGAGGAGGTCTTCGTTGAGCTGGCGAAATGAGCTTCTCGCCGTCTGGGCGGTGACGCTCCGGAACGCGCTCATGGGCGCGCGCAACGTATTCTTCTTCTTCGAACTACTCTTCTGGCCGATCGTCGGCGTCCTGTCCATCGGCCTGATGTCGCGATTCCTCGAGCTGACGGAGGCGCAGGCGTCGTTCGTGCTGGTCGGCACGATCGCGCTCTCGGTGGTCAACGTCTGCCAGCTCGAGGTCGCCTACGCGGTCCTGCTCGACGTCTGGTCGAAGTCGCTGAAGCACCAGTTCCTGGCGCCGATCGGCATTCGTCACCTGACACTCGGCTCCTGGGTCGTCGGGATGGTCCGCAGCCTGGCCGTGTTCGTCCTGCTGGCCGCACTCGGTCGCTGGGCGTTCGGCTTCCAGGTGCTCCAGCCGGGCTGGCTCGCGCTCGCGACGTTTCTCCTGGGCTGCTTCCTGACCGCCTGGGTGGTCGGCGTCGCCGTGTGCGCCCTCATCACGCTCTTCGGCAACCGCGCCGAGGCGTTCGCGTGGGCGAGCGTCAACATGGTGCTCGTGCTCGCCGGGATCTACTACCCCATTTCGGTCCTCCCGGACTCCATCGCGGTGATCGCACGGGCGATCCCGCTCACGTACTTCCTCGACGCCTACCGGGCGCACTACGGATTTGCGTCGGAGTTCCGCTCGCCGATCGCCACCGGGCTCGCGCTGTCGGCTCTCTACGCGGCGCTCGCCCACTGGGCGTTCCTGGCGGCGATCCATCGGGCGCGCCGCACGGGGCTTCTCCTCAAGATGTCGGAGTGACCCTGCTGGATCCGGCTCTCTCGGCGATCTTCCTCGGCTTCATCCTCGGTCTGCAGCACGCGACCGATCCGGACCATCTCGTCGCGGTGGCGACCATCGTGACGCGCGAGCGGCGCTTCACCGACGGCGCGCTGGTGGGGGTCCTCTGGGGCGCGGGCCACATGACGACGCTGACAATCGTCGGCGCCATCATCGTCGGGCTCGGGCTCGAGCTGGCCGTGGCCGGCATGCTGATCCTGCTGGGCGTGTTGCGGCTGCGAGATGCGGCGCGCGGACTCGCGACGGTGCCCGCCGCGCACCTTGTCGCCGACCACGAGCACGGCGGCCAGGGGGTCGTCCACAGCCATCCCCACGTGCACGGCCCCGGTCACGCTCACGAGCACCCGCACGTCCATCCGTCGCGCTGGCTGGCGGCGCTCGGCTGGCGCAGCGGCTGGCCCGCGGGTCGCGCGCTCTTCGTCGGGGCCGTGCACGGCCTGGCGGGCAGCGCGGCCGTCTCGCTGCTGGTGCTGGCGACGCTGCGCTCGACCGCGAGTGCGGTCGTCTACCTGCTGATCTTCGGAGTCGGGACGATCATCGGCATGACCCTGTTGACCGCCGCGATGGCGTATCCCGTGGCCCTGGCGCTCCGCTTCCGCCGCGCCCGACAGGCGCTCGCCATCTGCGCCGGCATCGGCTCGATCGTCTTCGGCCTCGCATACGGCTACCACGTTCTCTGACTAGATGGGGGGCCTCGACGTGTCCCGTGCGGTAGGACTCACCACGGTGGACCCGAGGTTGATCGGCTTCCAGGGCCAGGTTGTGCGGGCCAGCCGGCGGGCGGTAGCCCCAACGCCGGCCACGCCCGGCGAACGATCCGGCCTGCCGACGACACGCAGGTCAATCGGTGACGCGACGCCACCAATCTCTTCTTCCGCCACAAGCTGAAACGATTGGCGCAAGAACAAGGCCGCTGGCCCAGGAAATCCAGGATGTCTTCATCTCGTGGAAGAGCGACCATCCACCTCGACACGTCCATGTGTATCGGAACGGCAAGCTAGTGGTGAAGTGGGACTTGGACAACAAGAAGCCGATGATGGGCGCGGTGTCGCGGAAGCTTCTGGACCTTATAAGAGACTTGGAGAACGAGGGGCGGCTATGAAGATTCGGGCGGTCACGGTCAACAATCGACGGAAGGTCTTCGCGGTCAGAACGTCGAAGGGAGAGTTGCACTACCCGTTTGCGAAGGCAGATCCGAGACCTACAGACGACGATCCGGTTGCCCGAGTGTGGATCGACAAGGAGCTGGCCTCGGAAGCCTTCACGTACGCGCTCGGATCGGGTCGGGAGGGCACGGTCCACATCGAGCAGGTCCTTGAGTACAACAAGGATCCGGATTACTTGCGGGACCGGCTCCTCTACCGATTGACGCTTGAGGCTCAGAAGCGAGTCGCGGCCAGCCGTTTACCGAAGCGTGAGATCATCCGTCGACTCCGGACTTCCGCGACCCAGTTCTATCGGCTCATG
Source organism: Candidatus Rokuibacteriota bacterium (assembly GCA_003221635.1). GTDB lineage: Bacteria > Methylomirabilota > Methylomirabilia > Rokubacteriales > CSP1-6 > AR31. The sequence goes on from QHSR01000133.1 coordinate 26,793, forward strand.
GATCAGACGAACTACAGTAAGTCCGTCGACCAACTCGTGTCTTTGCTGCAGATTCTCGACTGTGACGTCGACCTTGTTGTGCGAGCGAAGAGCGCATGACGATGTTCCGGACCAACTGGCGACCGAGGAGCAGCGTGTCGCGGACGCCATCGCGAGCGGCGCGAGCTTCAATGTTCGCGCATGGCGACCGCGGCAGCGCAGACAATCTACAAGGAGCGGGCGGCCACGAGCGAATGCGTGAACGCGCTGGCGCGCAACCGAGGCCTACAGCAGTTTGCGGTGCGGGGCCTGCGAAAGGTCCAGGCGGTCTTGCTCTGGTTCGCGTTGGCCCACAATCTCCTACGCGCCGTGGCGCTGCGTCAGGCAGCGGTCACCGTCGGGTGAGGCGGACCACGCGGCCCGCCGCGTGAGCGATGGTGGCCCAACGCCCGCGGCTCGCCGCCGGTTCTGTGGACGGCTGGGGGCGGTTGGCCTTCTCAGCCATCCGGAGATACCAGTAGACGGCGGCGTGCCACGGTTCATCGGGATTCATTCACAACCTCGTAGCCGTGGCGCTCCTCGACCTTGCACCACACCGCTGGGCCTCGAAGGGCCCCTCAAGCCCCCCGAGGTGGCTCGGAGCGCCCCGGGAAACCTGCGGCGCTCTCGATTCCCAATGTGGGCTTAAAGGCTCACCGGAGGTCGCCATGACGGA
>QHSR01000134.1:0-37132 GCA_003221635.1 Candidatus Rokuibacteriota bacterium
TCGCCGAGCGAGAGCCGGATCCAGATCGCGATCGCGACCAGGAGGAGCGAGATGATGAAGGGCAGCCGCCAGCCCCAATCCTGGAAGGCGTCGAAGCCCAGGTAGCTCCGGATGCCGATGATCGTCGCCAGCGACACGACGATGCCGAGTGTGGGCGACGTCTGCAGCCAGCCGGTGTAGTACCCGCGATGCTCGTCCTCGATGTGCTCGGCGACGTACGTGATGGCGCCACCGTACTCTCCGCCCAGGCAGAGACCCTGGATCAGGCGCAGGGCGAAGAGAATGAAGGCCGCGGCGAGGCCGATCGACTGGTAGGTCGGCACGAAGCCGATGAGGGCCGTCGCCAGGCCCATGCCGGTCAGCGTGACGATGAAGGTGTACTTCCGGCCGACCTTGTCACCGAGCCAGCCGAAGACGAACGCCCCCAGGGGCCGGATCAGGAAGCCGACCGAGAAGATCGCCACCGTGCTGAGGAAGGCGGCCACCGGGTGGCCCTTCTCGAAGAACTTGACGGCGAGGATCGAGGCCAGGCTCCCGAAGATGTAGAAGTCGTACCACTCGATGATGTTGCCCACCGACGCGGCGATGACGACGCGACGGAGCTCCTTGAGTGGAACTTTAGACGCCCGCATAGGTCTCCTTTGTGTGCGGTCGGTTCGACGCGCTCTCAGCCGCGGCTATCATACCGAAAGTGCCCGCTTTTCGAGCAGTTTCGCGAACAGCGGAGATCTATGACTCCTGTTCCTCATACTTCGACTTGAGCGACGCGACGACCGCAGGGTCGGCGAGCGTCGTGGTGTCGCCGAGCGCTCGGCCCTCGGCGATGTCGCGCAGGAGCCGGCGCATGATCTTGCCGCTCCGCGTCTTCGGGAGCTCCGCCGAGAAGATGACGTCATCGGGCCGCGCCAGGGAGCCGATCTTCTTCACGACGTGGGCCTTGAGCTCGTCCATGAGCTGGGGCGAGCCGTCGACGCCGCTCTTCACCGTGACGAACGCCGCGATCGCCTGGCCCTTGATGTCGTGGCTCTTGCCGATGACCGCGGCCTCGGCGACCGACTTGTGGTCGACGAGCGCCGATTCCACCTCCATGGTGGACACACGGTGGCCCGAGACGTTCATGACGTCATCCACGCGACCCAGGAGCCAGAAGTAGCCGTCCTCGTCGCGCTTGGCTCCATCGCCGGTGAAGTAGATGTTGTCGTACTTCGACCAGTACTGCTTCACGAAGCGGTCGGGGTCGCCCCAGATCCCGCGCAGCATCCCGGGCCAGGGTTTCCGGAGCACGAGATACCCGGACTTCGCCGGATTCCCCTTCTCGTCGAACACCTCGGCGTCGACGCCCGGGAACGGCAGCGTCGCCGATCCGGGCTTGAGGACCGTGATGGCGGGGAGCGGCGAGATGAGGATGTGGCCCGTTTCGGTCTGCCACCACGTGTCCACGACGGGGCACCGGCCGCCGCCGATGACTTTCCAGTACCAGACCCACGCCTCCGGGTTGATCGGCTCGCCGACCGAGCCGAGCAAACGCAGGCTCGAGAGGTCGCACCGGTTCGGGTACTCCTCGCCCCACTTCATGAACGTCCGGATCGCGGTGGGCGCCGTGTAGCAGATGGTGACCCCGTACTTCTCGACGATGCGCCAGAACCGGTCCTTGTCCGGGTAGTCGGGCGTTCCCTCGTACATCACCGTGGTGGCGCCGTTCGCCAGTGGGCCGTAGACGATGTACGAGTGGCCCGTCACCCAGCCGATGTCGGCGGTGCACCAGTAGACGTCCTCGTCGTGGAGGTCGAAGATCCACCGGTGCGTCACCGTCACGCCGGTAAGATACCCGCCGGTCGTGTGAATGATGCCCTTGGGCTTTCCCGTCGACCCGGACGTGTAGAGGAGGTAGAGAAGGTCTTCGGAGTCCATGGGCTCGGCGGGGCAGCGCGCCGGGGCGCCCTTGATGAAGTCGTCCCACCAGATGTCCCGGCCGCTCTGCATCTCCACCGGCTGGCCGGTGCGCTTGAGCACAATGACGGTCTTCACGCCGGGAGCGCCGCGCAGCGCCTCGTCGGTGTTCTTCTTGAGCGCCACCGTCGTCCCGCGCCGGTAGCCGCCGTCGGCGGTGATCACCAGCGAGGACTCGGCGTCATGGATCCGCTCGCGCACCGCTTCGGGTGAGAAGCCGCCGAAGATCACGCTGTGGGCCGCCCCGATCCGGGCGCAGGCCAGCATTGCGATCGGCAGCTCGGGGACCATCGGCATGTAGATCGTGATCCGGTCGCCCTTCCGGACGCCGTGCCGCTTCAGCGCCGCCGCGAACTGGTTCACCTCGCGGTACAGGTCCCAGTACGTCAGGACGCGTGAGTCGCCGGGCTCGCCTTCCCAGATCAGGGCCGCCTTCGTCTTGCGGGGACCGGCCACGTGGCGGTCGAGGCAGTTGTACGCCACGTTCAGCTTGCCGCCGATGAACCACTTGGCGTAGGGCGGCTTCCACTCGAGCGCCTTCTTCCAGGGCTTGAACCAATGAAGCTCGCGGGCGCGCTGCTCCCAGAACTTCACGAAGTTGCGCTGCGCCTCGGCGTAGATCGACTTCCGGTTCATCACCGCGCGCTTCACGAACTCCTTGGGCGGGGGGAACTTGCGCTTCTCCTTGAGCAGCGCCTCGATCGGGACGTCCGCCTTCACCTTCGGCTGAGCCATGGCTCCCCTCGTGTGGTGGTGTGAGAGTGGATCGAGGCCCGTACCCGCCGCACGCGTACTACCGCGTTGCCCCTCCGCCGGTCGCGCCGCGCGACTTGCGCCGGGCGACGCCGGTCCGGATGGCCGCCTCCGAGACGGCCGCGGCGACGGCGGGGACGACCCGGCCGTCGAACATCGAGGGTGTGATGTATTCCTCGCCGAGCTCCTCGCGGGTCACGATCGCCGCCAGGGCCTGGGCGGCCGCGAGCTTCATCTCGTCGTTCACGCGGTGGGCGCGCACGTCGAGCATCCCGCGGAAGAATCCGGGGAAGCAGCACGAGTTGTTGATCTGGTTGGGATAGTCCGAGCGCCCGGTGGCCATGACCCGCACGTACGGGCCGGCCTCCTCGGGCTGGATCTCCGGAATCGGGTTGGCCATGGCGAAGACGATCGGGTCGCGGTTCATGGCCTTGATGTCCTTGAGCGAGACCACCCCGGGCCCCGACAGCCCGACGAACACGTCGGCGCCCTTGAGGGCGTCGGCGGCGGAGCCCTGGAGCCGCTTCTCGTTGGTATGCTTGGCGAACCATTCCTTCATGGGATTCATGTTGTCCGCGCGCCCGCGGTAGAGCGCCCCCGCGCGGTCGCAGGCGATGATGTGCTTGGCGCCCGCCCGCATCAGCAACTTCGCCGTCGCGATCCCGGATGCGCCCGCGCCGGTGAACACGATGCGCGCATCGGCGAGGCGTTTCTTCACGATCTTCAGCGCGTTGAGGAGCGCGGCCAGCACGACGACGGCGGTGCCGTGCTGGTCGTCGTGGAACACCGGGATCTCGAGGTCTCGCTGCAGCCGCGTCTCGATGTCGAAGCACCGCGGCGCCGAGATGTCCTCGAGGTTGATCCCGCCGAAGATCGGGGAGATCGCCTTGACGATCGACACGATCTCGTCGACGTCCTTGGTCGCCAGGCATATCGGGAACGCGTCGACGCCCGCGAACTCCTTGAAGATGAGGGCCTTCCCTTCCATCACCGGCGCCGCCGCGGCCGGACCGATGTCGCCGAGTCCCAGCACGGCGGTGCCGTCCGTCACCACCGCCACGCAGTTCTGCTTGATCGTCAGCGCGTACGCTTTCTGCGCATCGTGATGGATCGCCATGCACACGCGCGCCACCCCCGGCGTGTAGGCCATCGAAAGATCGTCGCGCGTCTTGACGGACATCTTGCCGCGCACCTCGATCTTGCCCCCGAGATGCATGAGGAAGGTTCGGTCGGAGACGTTCACGACTTTCACGCCACGGACGCCGCGGATCTTCTCCACGATCTGCTGGCCGTGCTGCTCGTCGCGCGCCTTGAACGTGAGGTCGCGGGTGATGGTCGACTTGCCGACCTGCACCAGGTCGATCGCGCCGATGTCGCCGCCGGCCTTGCCGATGGCCGAGGTGACCTGCCCGAGCATGCCGGGGCGGTTCGTGATCTCGAGCCGGACGGTCAGGCTATAGCTCGCACTGGGAGACTGCATCGTGACGTCCTCCGTTCATCAGTGAGTTCCGCCCGTGAGCGGGCGTATTCTACCTCTGTTGTAGAGGGTTTCGCGAGGGAGTACGCTCGGGTGGGAGGGGCTGATCGGGAACTCCAGTTCTACATCCGCCCCCAGACGTTCCCGGTGGCGATCCGCATGCTGCGAGGGGGCGAGGAGATCCCGGAGAAGGCCCGGCGGCCGGCCCGTGACTTCAAGAAGCTCAGCATGAACTGCCAGGTCATCGACATGGCGCGGCGCTACGGCTGGATGATCGCTCTCACGCGCGAGGACCACATCTGCTCGCTCGGCATCGCGGCGCTCGGCTTCGAGAAGCCCACGCACCTGCACAACTCGGGGACCCTCTGCGAGGGCATGTACACCGAGACGAAGGCGGCGGGTCAGCGCTCGGAGGCCGCCGTCGACAAGTTCGCGCCCGGCGAATACGCGACGCTGCTCGTCGCGCCGCTCGACCGCACGACGTTCGAGCCCCACCTGGTGTGCATCTACGCGAACCCCGCCCAGGTGATGCGCCTGACGCAGGCGGCCCTGTGGAAGCGCGGCGGCAAGCTCACCTCCTCGTTCGGCGGCCGCATCGATTGCTCGGAGATCATCGTGACGACGATGCGGACCGACCAACCCCAGGTGATCCTGCCGTGCTCCGGCGACCGCATCTTCGGCCAGACCCAGGACCACGAGATGGCCTTCACGATCCCCTGGGGCCAGATGGAGGAGATGATCGAGGGGCTCAAGGGCACGCACGCCGGCGGCATCCGCTACCCGATCACGCAATTCATGGAGTACGAGGCCAAGCTGCCGCCGAAGTACATGGAGGCCAATCGCCTCTGGGAGGTCGAGCACGGCCGGGCGCAGTTCACCAATCGCGACCGGGTCGTCGCCGCGTACCGCCGGTCGTTCACCGACCGCGTCCCGGTCTATCCGATCGTCGCCTCGTTCGCCGGGACCCTCGACGGCCTGTCCATCGAGGAGTACTGCACGAACGTGCCGAAGGCGATCACGGCGATGATGAATTACTACGAGCGCTATCAGCCCGACGTGGTCCTCGCCTACAACGATCTCGCCAAGGAGGCCGAGGCGTTCGGGTGCCGCGTGAAGTACTCGGACTACGTCGTTCCCTCGATCGACCAGCACGTGCTCCACGACGACAAGACGAAGCTCGCGCGGCTGCCCATGCCCGATCCGGAGAAGACGGCGCGCCTGCCCGGGTTCCTCGAGCAGTGCGCGGCGCTGGTCCGCGCCAAGCCGCCGGCGGCGATCGGCGCGGTGGCGGTGGGCCCCTGGACGATCGCGATGCTGTTGCGAAATCCCGAGACCATGCTCCTCGACACCTTCGAGGACCCGCAGTTCATCCACGATCTGATGCGGGTCTCCACCGACTTCTGCAAGCTCTGGGGCGACGCGATCGCCAAGACGGGCATCGGGCTCTCGTTCTCCGAGCCCACCGCCTCGATCAGCCTGATCTCGCCAGACAACTACCGGGAGCTCGTCGCGCCCTACCACAAGGAGCTGGTCGACCACTTCAAGGCCAAGAAGGTCGGCGTGACGACGCACATCTGCGGAACCACCTATCCGATCTACGAGGATCTGATCCGCTGCGGCTTCACGACCGTGTCCTTCGACCTCGACCAGCAGGCGGACCCGACGCTCCACGTGGACCAGCTCAAGCGGTTCGTGGAGGTTTCGAAGGGACGGGCGGTGGCGATCGGCAATGTCGACGCGACGAAGTTCGAGCGGTCGTCCAAGGAAGCGATGGTCGCGGACGTGCGACGCTGCATCGACACCGCGGCTCGGCACTCGGCCTTCATTCTGTCGACGTCCTGCGAGATTCCGCCGCGGTCCGAGCCGGAGATCGTGAAGTGGTTCATGGACGCGGCGCGGGAATACGGCCGGTACGAGCGTATCTTCGACGGCGCCGAGCCGGCGACGCCCGCCGTCTGATCGGCACGGACGCCAGGACGACGAAGGGGCCAGCCGATACCGGCTGACCCCTTCGCTGACCGCGCCGCTCCCCGCGACTGTTCGTCTTGGCTCGCTACCACTTGACGGGCTTCGAGGGGCGGTGGGCATAGCCGCTGTCCCGCCCGCCACCGCCACCCGGACCACGCCCGCCGCCACCGGGCCTCCCGCCGCCACCGGGCCGGCCGCCGCCACCCGTGCGCGGCGCCTGCGGGTTCGAGATCTCGACCGTGATCCTCCGGCCATCGAGCTCGCGCCCGCTCAACTGGGAGATCGCGTTCTGCGCCTCCTCCGCCGTGGCCATCTCGACGAACCCGAATCCCCGCGATTGCCCCGAGAAGCGATCGGTGATCACGGTCGCCGACAGGACGTTGCCGCACTGAGTGAAGAACTCCCGTAGCCCTTCGCTGGTCGTGGAGTATGCAAGACCGCCGATGTACAGTTTGGATGCCATCTGAACCCCCTCGGACTGTCTTCCGCTCCCTTGCACGCCCCGCGAACGCGGAAGGCCTGTTTCATCGGAGGCGAGGTCCGCCCAAACGGCGGACGCTCTCCAGTGTACACAGGCCACGACCCGGCGCAACTCGACAAGTGTCGCGGCGAGGGGGCCACGCGGCCCCGGCGCGTCAACGGAACTCCTCGGCCGCAATGGCGTAGCCGATGATCTTCCGATAGAGCGTCTTGGGATCGATGGCGAGGAGCGCGGCCGCCTTGCCGCGGTGGCCGCCGACCTGGCGCAAGGTCGCGAGGATGTGCTGGCGCTCCATCGCCTCGAGGCTTCCGGTCGACGGCGCGGTGGGGGACGTGCTCGAGCCCAGCACTTCGGGGGGAAGGTCCACGGGCTGGATCTCGTCGCCCTTGCTCAGGATGACCGCACGCTCGACGGCGTGGAGAAGCTCACGGACGTTGCCCGGCCAGGCATACGCCTCGAGCGCGGTGAGCGCCGCGGCGCCGAGGCGCTTGAGGCCGTACGCGGCGTTCGCCTCCACGAAGTGATTGGCGAGGAGCGCCACGTCGTCCCGCCGCTCGCGCAGCGGCGGGATCTGGATGGCGATCGTGTTGATCCGGTAGTAGAGGTCCTGGCGGAACTGGCCGGCCTTCATGGCCTCGGCGAGATCGCGGTTCGTGGCGGCCACGAGCCGCACGTCGACGCGACGCGGCCGGGTGCCGCCGACGCGGAAGAACGTCCCGGTCTCGATGGCGCGCAGCAGCTTCACCTGGCTGTCCGGCTCCATCTCGCCGATCTCGTCGAGCAGCAGGGTCCCTCCGTCGGCGAGCTCGACGAGCCCGGGCTTCGTACCGACCGCTCCGGTGAACGCGCCCTTCTCATGGCCGAACAGCTCGGACTCGAAGACCTCGTGCGGCAGGGCGCCGCAGTGGATGGGCACGAACGCCCGCGGCGCCCGCGAGGAACGCTCGTGGATGGCGCGCGCCACGAGCTCCTTGCCGGTGCCGCTCTCGCCGAGGATCAGGACCGTCGAGTCGGTCGGGGCCACCCGCTCGATGATGTGCAGCACCTCCTGCTGCATCCGAGCGCTCCGGGTCAGGATGCCGCCGAAGGGCGCCGCGCCGGGGGCATGGGCGCGAAGGGCGACGTTGTCGCGGAGGAGCTGCCCCTTCTCCGCCGCCTTCCGCACCACCACGTCGAGCTCCTCGATCTTCGTCGGCTTGGTCAGGTAGTCGTAGGCTCCGAGCTTCATGGCCTCGACCGCGGTGGCGACGTCCTGGAAGCCGGTCATCACGATCACCTGCGGCGCCTCCGGAAGCGATACGAGCTCGCGCAGGACATCGATGCCCTGCTTCTGCGGCATCCGCATGTCGAGCACGACCACGTCGTACGCGGTCTCGCGAATGCGCTCGAGCGCGCTGACGCCGTCGGCCGCCCCGTCGACGTCGTGCCCGCGACGGCCCAGCTCGCGGATGATGAGCTCGCGGAGGTTCCGCTCGTCATCGGCCACCAGCACGCGGAGCGGGCGCGTCACAGCGGCAGCACCACGCGGAACACGCTGCCCTTGCCGGGCGCCGAGCGGACCTCGATCCGGCCGCCGTGGTCGGTCACGATGCCCTGGGCGATCGCGAGCCCGAGCCCCGTCCCCTGCCCGGGTGGCTTGGTGGTGAAGAAGGGATCGAAGATACGAGAGAGGTTCTCCTCCGGAATGCCGGGCCCCTCGTCCTCGAGCTCGATCTCGATCTCGCCGCGAACCAGGCGGGACCGAATCGTCAGGGTCCCCCGCCCGTCCATCGCCTCGAGCGCGTTGGACGCGAGCCCGAGGCACACCTGGCGCAGCTGGCCCTCGTTCGCGGCGAGCGGTGGCAGCGCGGGATCGAGCTCGGTCGTCACGCGGCTGGCGGCGAACCGCGACTGTCGCGCCAGAAGCTCGACAGCCTTCAGGACGACCCCGTTCAGGTCGGTCGGGTCGCGCCGGCTCCCGGGATCACGCACGAACTGGAGCAGGCTCCCGGTGATCTCCTTGCAGCGGTAGGCCTCCTCCTCGATGAGGCCGAGGTAGTGGCGAAAGTCATCGGCCGCCGCGCTCGTGGCGGAGTCGCCGTGCCCCAGTCGTCCCTGAAGCGATTCGGCGCACCCGGCGATCGTCGCCAGCGGATTATTCAGCTCGTGTGCGACGCCGGCGGCGAGCCGGCCGGCCGTCGTGAGCCGCTCCGTGAGGAGCATCTGGCGCTCGAGCCCCTTTGCGCGCGTGACGTCCTCCACCAGGAGCACCGCGTGCGCGGCTCGATCGCTCGCCGACTCGACCGGCGCGGCCGTGAGCCGGAAGATCTTCGCATCGCCGGCGACGATCATCTCTTCCTCGATCGAGCCGACGTGCCGGCTGCGGAACGCCTCGCGGAGGAGCTCCTGTACGAGCGCGACCCGGTCGTCCGGCAGGAACCGTGCGAGCGGGACGCCGGCGTCCGCGCCGCATGACAGCGCGCGGGCGCCGGCACGGTTGACCCGGACCACGTTGAGGTCCGCGTCGAGCACGAACACCCCGAGCGGGAGCGTCTCCAGTACCACCTCGACGAACCGCTTCTGCGTGGCGAGCTCGCGAGTGCGAGCGCGATCGCCGCCTGGTCCGCCAGCGCCACCAGCAGCTCCTCCTCGTGCGCCGAGAAGTCGTGCACGTCGTGCCGCAAGACGCTGAGCGCGCCGATCGCATGGTCGCCGATGAGCAACGGCACCACCAGCATCGAGCGGAAGCCGCTGGTGCGCGCGAGGTGAGGATATTTCGCGCGCGCGTCGGCCCAGAGGTCGCGGCTCTGCATCGGACGTCGCTGCTGCACCGCGCGTCCGGTGACCCCCTCTCCCGGACGCAATCGAACGGTCGCCACCGTCGCCGGCGGCATGTCGAGGCTCGCCGCCATCACCAGCTCGTCCGTCGCGGGGTCGATCGTCAACAGGCCGCACGAGTCGACGCCGAGGATGCCCCGCGCCCCCTCCAGGAGCACCTGGATCGTCCGGCCGACATCCAGGCTCGCCGTGACCGCCCGGCCCGCCTCGAGGAGCGCGCGGGTCTCGCGCGCGCCCCGGACGCCCCCTTCGGCGAGGCGCGACCGCTCGATCGCCAGCGCCAGGGGGCGCGCGAGCTCGGTGACCACATCGAGGTCGGTGTCGTCGAAAGCTCCGGGGCGCAAAGCCGCGAGCGTGACCGCGCCGAGCACGGTGCCGCCCGCTGCCAGGGGGACGAGCGCCACCGTCCGGGAGCCGCCGGCGGCCAGCACGCGGTGGCTCGCCTCGGGCACCGCGTCGCGCTCGAGGTCGTCGACCCGCACCCGGGAGCCAGCGGCCACGACGCGCGCGAGCAGCGTCCCCTCCAGCGCCATCCACGTACCGCGCGACGGGGACGCCGGAAGCCCGCGCGCCGGCAAGTCGATGAGCTCGAACTCGCCGCGCACGGCGTCGAGCAGCGACACGCTGATCGAGTCGAACCGCACGAGCTTCGCCGCGCCCTCGGCGAACGCGGCGAATACCTCGTCGAGCGTATGGCGCGACGCGAGCAGCCCCGTGATCCCATTCAGCACGGCGGCGCGCCGCGCCAGCCGGTCACGCGCGCACCGGCGCTCGATGGTCGTCCCGAGCTCGCGCGCCAGGCTCGCCGGCAGCGCCGCCGCCGTCAGGCTTCCGCTCCGACCGAGCAGGACCAGTTCGCCGACGGGCCGGCCCGGCACGCCGAGCGGCGTTCTCAGAAGCGCCGCCGTCCGGCTCCGGGACGCGCCCGGCGGCACGACCCGCGCAACCCGCGCGCCGCGCGCCGGTGTCGTGGCAATCGTCGTCAGCCAGCGCCGGAGACTCACGGACGTGCGTCCGGTACCGGCCGTGACGACGATGGGCTCCTGGTCGCGCGGCCGGACTGCGACCGCGCCGGCCGTGGCGCCGGTCAGGTCCACCAGGCGGCGCAGGGTCTGGGCGAGCCCCTCCGTCACGGACGGGGCGACGGAGATCGGCGCCGGCAGGTCGTCGAACGCTCGCCCCCTCTTCATGCCGGTGTGAGGAGTCGGCCCGGCAGGCTCCCGGTGTGCTCGCCGTGCTTGATGACGAAGCGGCCGTTGACGAGCACGTGATCGATGCCCGACGGGTACTGGTGGGGGTCCTGATACGTGGCGCGGTCGGCGACACGGCGCGCGTCGAACACCACGAGGTCGGCTCTCGCGCCGACCGCGACGACCCCCCGGTCTTTGAGCCCGAGACGGCGCGCCGGAAGCGCCGTCATCTTGTGAATCGCCTGGGGCAGCGTCAGCACGCGCTCCTCGCGCGCGTACTCGCCCAGGACGCGCGGGAAGGTACCGTAACTCCTCGGGTGCGGCTTGCCGGCGGCCAGATCGCCGTAGGGGGCCAGCGCCGAGCCGTCCGAGCCGATCATCACCGCCGGGTGGACGAGCGCTCGCCGGAGGTCTCGCTCGTCGAGCTGGAAGAGGATCATGGAGCCCTTGCCCCCCTCGGCGATGATCAGCTCCAGCGCGGCGTCGAGCGCGTCCATACCGCGGCTGGCCGCGACCTCGGAAATCCGTTTGCCCTCGGCGTCCTTGCGCCGGGCGCAGGAGGCGACCATGACGTTCTCCCACCCGACGCGATCGAGGAGGCCCTGGCCGGTGGCGGGCGCCTCGACGTCGCGACGGATGCGCGCGCGGACGTCCGGGTCTTCGAGACGCTTGAGCATGGCGTCGATCCCGCCTTCGAGCGCCCAGTCCGGCAAGAGCGTCCGCAGCGACGTGCTCGACGCGGTGTACGGGTAGACGTCGGCCATGACGTCGAGTCCCTCGTCGCGCGCGGCGTCGATGAGCGCGAGCGCGTCCGCCACCTTGCCCCAGTTCGGCCGCCCGGCGGCCTTCACGTGGCTGATCTGTACCGGCAGGTCGCCCTCGCGCCCGACGTGGATCGCCTCCCGCACGGCGTCCAGCAGCGTGGCTCCTTCCCCACGGATGTGGCTTGCGTAGAAGCCGCGATGGCGTCCCGCGACGGTGGCGAGCGCGACGACCTCCTCGGTCGTGGCGTACGAGCCTGGCGCGTAGATGAGCCCGGTCGAGAGCCCCCAGGCGCCGTCCTCGATGCCGTCGGCGAGCAGCGCCTGCATCCGACCGAGCTCGGCCGGCGTCGGCTCGCGCCTCGCGAAGCCCATCGCCGCGACGCGGAGCGTGCCGTGGCCGATGAGCTGGATCACGTTGAGAGCGGTCCCGCTCGCGTCGAACGCCCGGAGGTAGTCGCCGACCGAGCGCCAGCGGAAGTCCATGCCGGCCGGCACGTGGAGCGCGAATCCGCGCAGGTCGTCCACGAACTCGTCCGAGACCGGTGCGGGCGAGAAGCCACAATTGCCGACCACCTCGGTGGTCACGCCCTGTCGCACCTTGGACTCGGCGCGGCGGTTCTCCCAGAGCCGCCAGTCCGAGTGCGAGTGCATGTCGATGAAGCCGGGCGCCACGACCTTGCCCGCCGCGTGCAGGTTGGTCCCGGCGGGTTCGCGGTGCAGGTCGCCGATCGCCGTGATGCGCTCGTCCTTGATCCCGACGTCCGCTCGGGCGCCCGGGCGCCCGGTGCCGTCGATCACCTGCGCGCCCTCGATCTTGAGATCAAGCACGGGCGGGCCGGCTAGACAATCGCCGCCTGCGAGAACGCGAGCACCCGTTCGCACCACGCGGCCACCCCGAGGAGCCGCGCCGACTCGCTCGCCGCCTGGACGAGCTGGATCGCGTGAGGAAGCCCCGACGCGGCGATCCCGCTCGGCAGCGAGATCGCAGGAACGCCAGCGTTGCTCCACGGCGCGCAGAGCGAGCCGTCACCGGTCGAGCCGAGTCCAGACGGCGCCGGCGCGGGCGCCGTGGGACAGAGCAACGCGTCGTGGGCCGCGAGCAGCGGCATCACGTCCTCGCGGAACGCGAGGCGGGCGCGGTTCGCGCCGACGTACGCCGTCGCCGAATGGCGAAGTCCCGCCTCGACGAGGCTCCGCATCTCCGGACCGTAGTCGTCGGCGTACTTGCCGAACCAGGGCGCATGATAGGCGGCGGCCTCGACCTCCAGCACGGTCAGTCCCGCGGCGTGGGTCCCGCGAAACGACGCGGGGAGCTCGACCTTCGACACCGTCGCGCCGGCGCGGAGAAACGCGTCGGCGGCGGCTTCGACGTGCGCCGCGACCTCGCGCGACGCGCGGCTCAAAAGCTCCGGAGCGAGCGCGAGGCGCGGCGTGCTCACGGGCAGCGGATCGAAGTTCTGGCCCGAGAGCACGGACATCGCGAGGGCGGCGTCGCCCACGCTCCCCGTGAGCACGCCGACGTGATCGAGCGACCACGCCAGCGGGATGACGCCGGCGACCGGCACCAGGCCGTGCGTGCCCTTGAAGCCGACCACGCCACAGTAGGCGGCCGGCCGCAGCACCGAGCCGACCGTCTGGGAGCCCAGCGCGAGCGGCGCCATCCGCGCCGCGACGGCGACCGCCGACCCGGCCGACGAGCCTCCGGGGGTGTGGCCGTGATTCCACGGGTTCCGCGTCGGCGCCGGATCGCGATACGCGAACTCGGTCGTCACGGTCTTGCCGAGGATGATCGCGCCCGCGGCGCGCAGGCGCGCCACTGCCGCGGCGTCCGCGCCGGGGCGGGTGTGGGCGAAGGGCTTGGCGCCGCCGGTGGTCGGCATGCCTGCGACGTCGAAGATGTCCTTCACGCCGACGGGCACGCCGTGCAGCGGGCCGCGGAGCTTCCCCGCGCGCGCCTCCGCCAGACGCTCGCGCGCCGTCGCGAGGGCCCCGCTCCCGTCGACGTGAGACCACGCTCTCAGATCGCCATCGAGCGCGCGGATCCTGGCGAGGCACGCGTCGACCAGCTCGACGGGGCTCACGGTCCCGGCCCGGATCGCCGCCGCCGCCGCTCCCACGCCGAGCGCCCCGAGGTCAGTGGATCGCATCGAGAACCTCCGCCACGACCTCGAGCAGCGTGCCCATCGCGCCGTCGCACAGGAGGGGTGCCGTCTCGAGGCGGCGGCTAAGCTCGTACGGCATGCGCCTCCCGCAGCGCGGCCAGGACGCGGGCGGCGACCTGGTCGGCGCCGAGCCCCCTCGTGTCGATCGCGATGTGCGCCCGCCGATAGTAGGGCAGGCGCAGCCGGTACAGCGCTTCGATCTCGGCGAGCGACCGTCCGTCGAGCATGGGCCGGTCGCCGATCCGGCTCGCCCGGGCGTGCAGCTCGCGCACGTCCCCGTCGAGCCACACCACGGTCCCCAGCTCGCGCACGAGCTCCATCCGGCCCTCACGACACGGCAGCCCGCCGCCGGTCGCGATGATCTCGCCGGACTTCAGCGCGAGGGCCTCGAGCGCCTCGGCCTCGAGCTGGCGGAATCGCTCCTCCCCCACCTCGCGGAAGATCTCGGGAATCGAGCGGCCCTCGCGCGCGACGATCATGTCGTCGGTCTCGACGAAGCAGCGCCCGAGCCGCCGGGCGAGCAGTCGCCCGCAGACGGATTTTCCGGCACCCATGAATCCCACGAGCACGATGTTATCCCGCCGCATCCCCCGCATCGTATCAGATCGTACGCCGGGAGACGGCAGGCCGCGGCGGGCGCCGGCCGCCTCGATCTGCCGTCTCCCGGGGCGCGGTCTATCCGTGCACGGTCGTCCGGGCGGGCTTCCTCCGGTAGGCGCAGTCCGGCATCCAGCACCGCGCGCACTGGCTGAAGTAGTGGTCGACCTTCGCGCCGGCGCCGGCCGCGGCGATCAGCGAAATGGACTTCACGGGGGTCATGAAACACGCCTCGTTGAGGCTGACACCGATCGCGTCACCCGGGCACACGTCGAACAGCCGCCGCTGCTGAGCCACGTCCCACCGGCCGTAGCCGGGGCTCACCCGATTCGTGACCGGCAAACCGAGCGGGATCGCCTCCTGGCAGAAGACGTCGTTGACGTACTCGGCCAGGCTCTCGACGGCTCCCGACCCCACGCTGTCGAGCATCGCGGCGAGCGGCAACTCACGCGCCTCCCACAGCTCGCCGACGCGCCGCTCGAGCCCGTCGCCGATCGTGCACACGGCGGCCGCCACCCATTCGACCGGACCCCACAGGCGGCCGACGTCCGGGATCGTCAAGGTAACGCCGCCGGCGTCGATCGTGTCGGCGCCCTGCCGCGTGACCGCCAGCCACCGGACGACGGCGCGCGGCGTGATGAGGCCCCGCCCCAGGGCGAGCGCGTCATCGAAGAGCGCCAGGACCTCGGGGCCCGGGGTGTCGACGGACTTCTTGTATCCCTGGAAGCGGAGCACCTCGTCGGGGTCGATCGCCAGCGGGAGCGCGGTGAGGACTCGCGGCGCCGGGGAAAGCCGCGCGGTCACTTCCGGGGGCGTCGTCGGCTCACGATCTCGGCGATCCGGCGGATGTGCTCCGGGTTGGAGCCGCAGCAGGCGCCCACGATGTTGCAGCCGACGTCGAGGAGCGCGGGGTAGTCGCGCGCCATCGCCTCGGGGCCGAGCTCGTACGTCACGGTGTCGCCGGTCGTGATGGGAAGCCCGGCGTTCGGATAGGCGACGAGCGGCGCGTCGGTGGCCTGTCGCATCTCTCTGATGATCACGATCGCCCGGTCCGGGCCGCGGCCGCAGTTCATGCCGACCACATCGGCGCCGGCCGCGACGAGATTCTTCGCGACCTCCGCCGGGCTCTCGCCCCACATCGTGCGGTCACGATCGTGGATCTCCTCGTACTGGAAGAACATGGTGGCCATCACGGGCAGGTCGGCCACCGCCTTGCAGGCGCGGACCGCGGCGGTGCATTCTTGCGGGAACATCATGGTCTCGACCGCGAAGAGATCCACCCCGCCCTCGGCCAGCGCCTCCGCCTGCTCCCGGAACGTGTCGAGGTACTCCTCGTCGGTGACGCCCTCGTCGAGGGCGTAGTCGACCGGCAGGCGGCTGGTCGGCCCGATCGACCCCGCGATGTACCCGGACTCCGGCGCCGCCGCCCGCGCCAGCCGGGCGCCCTTATCGTTCAGCTCGCGCGTGCGGTCACCGATCTTGTACTCGTTGAGCTTGAGTCGCGTGCCGCCGAACGTGTTGGTCTCGACGATCTGACTGCCGGCGTCGAAATATCCCGCGTGGACGCCCCGCACCACGTCGGCGTGGGTGTCGTTCCAGAGCTCGGGGCAGGCGCCGTTCGCGAGCCCGGCGGCGAACAGCATCGTCCCGTAGCCGCCGTCGAACACGAGCGTTTCGCCGCGGCGGATCCGCTCGACGACCTCCCATCCACGCGCCCTCACGGGGCGACCTCGGCCTTGACGAGGGCTTTGGCCTTGACGACGGCCAGCGTGGAGTCCCTCGCGTACCCGTCGGCGCCGATCTCGTCGGCGAAGGCCTGGCTCACCGGCGCCCCGCCGACCATGACCTTGACGCGCTCGCGCAGCCCGGCCTTGATCAGCGCATCGATCGTGCGCTTCATCGCGGGCATGGTGGTGGTCATCAGCGCCGAGATCCCGACGATGTTCGCCTGGTGCTCGTCGACCGCCTTGACGAACACCTCGGGCGCGACGTCACGCCCGAGGTTCACGACCTTGAACCCGGCGCCCTCGAGCATCATCGCGACGAGATTCTTGCCGATGTCGTGCAGATCGCCCTGCGCGGTGCCGATGACGACGATCCCGAGGTAGTCGCCGCCGCGGGCGGATGCGGTGATGAGCGGCTTCAGCAGATCGAGCCCGGCGTACATGGCGCGCGCCGAGAGCAAGACTTGAGGGACGTAGTACTCGTTGCGACGGAATTTCTCGCCGACGACGTCCATGCCGGGAATGAGCCCCTTGAAGATGAGCACCTTCGGGTCGAGCGACAGGTCGAGGCCCTCGCGCGTCTTGCGGGCGACGGTGTCCTTGTCGCCCAGGATGAGAGCCCGGGCCATCGTCGGGTAGTCGAAGGTGTCGGCGCTCACTGGATCAAGCGTGTTCTAACACACGCTTCGAGGACCGGCAACCTACCGGCCGCGTGTCGCGACGTAATCGGCCACCGCCGGCGCCGCCTCCGCCCCCAGCTCGGTGAACCGGATGCCGGCCAGCGCGTCGCGGCGCCAGGCGATGACGCCGGTCGCGGTCAGCGGCTTGGGCAGCAGGCCGCCTTCGCAGCGCACCTCGACCTTGAGACGCTCGCGTTCTGCGAGCTCGGCGCGGCGGTGACGATCGCCAGCATCGATCCGGTGATCGGCGCCCTGCGCGCCGGAGTCTTCAACAACGCGCTCTGGCCCGACTTCAGCAAGATCCCCCACCCCGACGTTCCTGTCGTCAAGTATCGCGCACTGATCGAAGACGTCGAGCAGCGCGTCGGCGACCTCTGGGTCACGCCCGTCGCCGTCAACCACACGGTGCCGACCGCCGGCTTCATCGTGCACGACGGCTCGACCGGCGTCGTCTACTCGGGCGACACGGGACCGACCGAGGCGCTCTGGCAGGCCGCCCGTGGCCTCCGCGGCCTGCGCGCGGTCATCGTCGAGTGCGCGTTCCCGAACCGGCTCGGCCCGCTCGCGCAGGTCGCCAAGCACATGACGCCCGCGCTCATCCAGCGCGAGCTCGACAAGCTCCCGCCGGACGTCCCCGTGTGGATCTTCCACGTCAAGCCGCAATTCCACGAGGAAGTGGCCGAGGAGCTGGTGCGGATCGGCGGCGCCCGCGTGTCCATCCTCGAGCAGGACCGCACCTACTCGATCTAGTCTCGGCGCGTGCGTCGTGGGGCGGCGGGCACCATCACGACGGTTTCGCTCGACATTTCGACGCGCACCCGGTCGCCGAGGCGAAACATGCGAGCCTCGCCCACTGCCGGCAGCTCGACGCGCAGCGGCACACTGGTGCCGATGTCGACCTCGTACAGGTGGCGGGCGCCCTCGAAGACGCGCAACGCGACGCGTCCGGGGATGCCCGGACCCCGGGCCATGGCCGCCTCGGTCATCGCGAGCGTCTCCGGCCGCAGGACCAGCAGCCCACGGTCGCCCAGCCGGTAGGCGACGCTGCCGACGACGGGCACGCGGTCGCCCCGCTCCGTCTCCACGACGACGCCGAGGTCGCGAACCTCGACCACGTGCACCGGGAGAAAGCTCGCCGGTCCGAGCGCCTCGGCGACGGCCCGGCTTTGCGGCTGGTGGTAGAGCTCGGCCGGCTCGCCCACCTGCAGCACGCGACCGCCGTCGATGACCGCGAGCCGGTCGGAGAGCGCCAGCGCGTCCGCGGCGTTCCGCGTCGCATGCACCGTCGTCACCGCCAGGTCGCGATGCAGCTTCGTCAGCTCGAGCCGGAGCATCTTGCGCGCGGTCGGGTCGAGGTTGGCCAGCGGCTCGTCCAGCAGGAGCACCCGGGGCTCCACCGCGAGCGCGCGTGCGAGCGCGAGGCGGCGGCGCTGCTCGAGGGTCAGCTTCTCGGGCCGGAGCGTCTCGGCGCCCGCGAGCTCGAGCCGGCCCAGCACGGTCCCGACGCGGCGCTCGATCTCCTCCCTCGCCATGCGCTGCTGACGGAGACCGTAGGCGACATGCTCCCGCACGCTGAGGTGCGGCCAGAGCGCGCCGTCCTGAAAGACGTACCCGACGCCGCGCAGGCGCGGAGGCACGGCGGAGATGTCCTGGTCGTCGACGAGGACCCGCCCGCGCGTGATGGGCAGAAAGCCGGCGATCGCGCGCAGGACGTCGGACTTGCCCGATTTCGGCGGCCCGAGGAACGTGAAGAACTCCCCGTACCGAATGTGCACCGCGAGCCCGCGCACGCCCGGGGCCACGCCCCCCCGGGTGTCGAGCTCGTCGAGCCGGATGTCGACGAGCGGCCGGGCGGCAGTGCTCACGCTCGCGTCCCGGCCTCGCGCGTCCGGACGAGCGGCACACAGGCGAGTCCGATCGCCGCCAGCAGGCCGTACAGGACGCCGGGCGAGGTCCACGCCAGCAAGGTGGTCGCCACGACCGGTCCGACAAACCCGGCGCCGATGCGCGCCGAGTTGATGACGCCGACCGCCGCGCCCCCGGCGTGCTGGGCGATGCGGGCGACCACCAGGGGAAACACCGGCGCGATCGACAGCACCTGGAGGAAGCGCAAGCCGCCGTAGAGCCACACCGAGTCCGCCGTGGCGAAGGCCGCGAGACAGAGCGATGACGTCACCAGCAGAGCGGCGACCACGCGGTGCTCGGGGAAGAGCTCGCCCAGCCGCGGCACCGCCAAGGCCCCCAGGGCGGCGGCCACGCCCGAGACGAAGATCAGCATGCCGCCGACTTCGAGCGTCCGGGCCGCGTCGACGCCGAATCCCGTGAGGACGTGAGGCAGGGTCGCGGTGAAGAAAAAGACCTGAATCGACCCGCCGAGGACGATCAGCGAGACGGCCGCGATCTCGCGCGGACGAACACGCTCGTCCGTCGTGCTCGCCCGCGACGCCTGCGACGGCCGCGGCACCGCCCAGTGCACGAGCGTCGCGCAACCGAGCAGAATCGCGCCGCCGAGGACGAAGGAGCCGCGGATGCCCAGGCGGGCCGCGGCGATGGCGCCAACGAGCGGCCCGATGACCTGGCCGACCGTCGAGGCCGATTGCAGGGTCGCCACCCGCCGCCGCACGTCACCGCTCTCGGGCGTGCGTCCGGCCATGATGAACGCCAGCGTCGACGCCGCCCCCATGGCGCCGAGGAGAAGCCGGGCGAAGAAGAGCTCGGGGAGCGTGCTCGCGAGCGCCATCACGAAGAACCCGAGCCCCTGGAGCGCCTCGACCGCCACGTAGCAGGCCTTCGGATTGCCGCGAGCGGCGTACCGGCCCCAGACGGGCGCGGTGGCGACCGTGACGAGCGAGGTGATGCCGAGGATCCAGCCCGTCCAGCGGAGCGTGGCCGCCGGATCCGCCGTGCTGATGCGCTGAATGTGGAAGGGCAGGCTCACGAAGACGAAGGACCAGGCGAACGAGCCGAAAAACATCGACACCGGAAGGAGGTGAGGCCCGGTCAGCCTCAACGCGGGATCACGCTGGCCTCGTGCGCCTCATTCGCGAGACTTGAGCACGCAGAACCCCTGCGCCTCGATGCCGAGCGCGACGTTGAACTTCGAGCGGAAGTTCTCGAGGGCCACGGCGGCGGTCAACTCGACGATCTGGGCCTCGGCGAAGTGCACGCGCACCCGTGCGAACAGCTGGTCGGTGACCTTCCGATCCGTGATCGTCATCGCTTCCGCGTACTCCAAAGCCGCCTTCTCGCTCTCGCCGAAGAGCTGGCTGGTGGCGGCGCCGGCGACCGCGGCGATCTTCGCCTCCGACGCCCCCGCCTGCATCCCACGGGATGCATTGATGTCGATTCAGAAGGGGCACCCGTTGATCAGCGCGACGCGCAGGTAGACGAGCGCGAGCAGCTCGGGCGGCAGCAGGCCCGATCGCTCGACGGCGGTCGAGAGCTGCTTGGCGGCTCGCATGATCCCGGGCGTGTGCGCCTGGATCTTGGTGGTGTTCAGGACGAAGCCGAAGGCGTCGGTCTCCTTCGCGAACGTCTCCTTCAGGACGGGATCACTGCCGGGATCGCCGATCTCTCTCACGCGTGGCATGGCGTGATTATAGCCTTCGGCCCGCTCAGGGCCGCGCTCCGCGTGAGCGAGTCAGGGCGTGCTCGATCGCGGGCAGGGCGTCGAGCAGCACGTTGCCGACAATCTCGAGACTCCGCGCCGACACCTTGTCGACCGTGTCCCCCGCCGTATGCCACGGTGGGTAGTCGAAGTCGATCAGAAGCGTCGCCGGCACTCCCAGGCGCATGAACGGCGCATGGTCGTCCTCGACGGCGAGCGTGTCGGCGAGGAAGTGGACGTTGTAGCCGAGCCGCGCCGCGCTGGTCCAGATGACGTCGGTCAGCCAGGGGGTGGACGAGACCTCCCGCCGGATGCCCAGATCCCGGTCGCCGATCATATCGGCCACGATCACGGCGCGCGGCAGCCGTCGCGACTTGCCCAGCTCGATCGCCATCCGCCGCGATCCGTAGAGGCTGTCGGCCGCGGTCCACGCCTCGCGAGCTTCCTCGCCGTCGAACCACACGATCCAATAGGTGTACTCGCGCGGTCGCTCGCGGAGCCGGCGCGCCAGCTCGATCAGGAGCGCGGTGCTCGAGCCGCCGTCGTTCGCGCCCACGAACGCAAACTCGCGGAACCACTTCGTATCGTAGTGCCCCCCGATGAGGATGACGTCTTGACGGCGGCCCGGGAGCACCGCGACGACGTTGGCCATCGGGAGCCGTCCGTGGGGGGTGTCGGCGTCGAACGGCTCCACCCGCGTCGCGATCCCGGCCGACCGAAGCTCGCCGACGACGTACTGACGCGCGCGGACGCCCGCCGCCGACCCGGCCGGACGAGGGCCGATGGCCACGAGCCGCTCGACGTGGCGCAGAGCGGCGGCGCCGTTGAACGACGACCCGGGGCGCGTCTGCGGCGCGCCCAGCGATGCGAGCCCGGCCACCAGGCAGGTGACGAGCGCCAGGCCGGCGCCAACCCGTCTCATGCCGGTTTCGTCCCGACGGCGCCGTAGTAGTTCAGCGTCAGCACGAAGGCGCCCTGCGCCACGACCTCCGTGAGCCCGTCGAGCCACCGCGCGGCCGTCGTCCCGTTCACGATGGCGAAGCTGACCGCCCGCTCGGCGCGCCGCTCGAGGAAGGTCTTGGTCCACGGCTCGAGCGTCGTGTCCTGGTAGACGTCCGTCAGCAGGCGGACGTCGTCGAGGCCGGCGGCGCGGAGCAAGCCCGGGAGCCGGCGACCGCTGTGCGGCTCCGGATAGATGTGAGCGGCGACGCCGTGCATGATGCGATCCGTCAGCTCGTGGTCGGGATGCGTGAGCGCGACCACGCCGAAGTCCTGATCCTGCACGCCGACGTGCCCGCCCGGCCGCGTCACTCGAGCCATCTCGCGCACGACCCGCAGCGGATCGGCGACGTGCAGAAGGACCGTGATGGCGAGCGCCGCGTCGAAGCGGCTCGCGGCGAACGGCAGGCGCGCGCCGTCACCGACGCGCAGCGCCACCCGGGCGCGGCCCGCCGCCTCGCGACAGAGCCGGCGGGCCCGGTCCAGGAGGAGCCGGCTGGAGTCGATGCCCACGACTTCGCCCCGTCGGCCGACGAGCGCGACGAGGTCCCGGACGACGACACCCGTGCCGCAGCCGACCTCGAGCACGTGATCCCCCGCCCTGACGGGGACGAACCTCAGGAAGCGCCGCCGCAGCCGGGCCTGCGCCGGTGTCCGGCCGCGCGCCTCGAGGCCCGCCGCCATCTGCTCGAGGTTCGTCTGAGCATCGGCGTCGCGCCACGGATCGAGGTGACGGCGGGTCGGGCGCGGGTGGCCCCGCGCCGTCACGGCCGAGCGGCGAAATCTCACGCGATGCGGGTCAGCCGCCGGTGTCGAGGCGGGCGCACTGCTCGCTGCAGAAGTACCGCACCCCGCCGGCATCGATCCGGCGGACGGCACGCGACTTCACGATGTAGGTCTGGCATACCGGATCCTTGACGAGCTCGTCGGGAAGCGCACGGGGCACTCGGCGTGCCGGCAGCTGGATCCGGCGCAGCGCCGGGAGCAGCAACACGACCGCAAGGACCACGAACAGGAGAATCGGAAGAAGCCGCATGAGGCCTCAGCGGTCGGGCTTGATGGACACCGCCCGGAGGAACTCTCTGTCCTGGGTGGTCAGCTCGGACGAGACGGCGACGCCCTTCTTGCTGCCGGCGAAGAAGATACCCGTGTCGGCGCCCCGGCGGAGAATCTCCTGGACGGCGTCGCGCGCCGCTTCGGCGGCGTCGAGCGAGACTTCGATCGTCTGCACGAGCTTCTTGAGGAGCGCGTCGACCTGGCGTTCCCGGGCCATCGCGACTCCTACGATATCATAGGGCGATGAATGCGGCGTGGACCCGCCTGTCGTCGTCGGCGCGCTACGCGCGGGGAAAGCTGACGCTTCGCGAGGACGCGTGGCGCCTGCCGAACGGCCAGGAAGTCGTCTATCCTGTTCTCGCGGTCGGCGTGGCGGTGGGCGTGCTCCCGTTCGTGGACGCGGCCCGGGTTCTCCTCGTCGGGCAGTACCGCCACCTGCAAGGCGCCGTCTCGTGGGAGCTCCCGGGAGGTGGCGCCCACGGCGGCGAGGACCCGGTGGTCGCGGCCCAGCGCGAGCTACGCGAAGAGGGAGGCTACCGGGCCGAGCGATTCGCGTTGTTGACGCGCTTCTATCCGTCCAGCGCCTACCTCGACGAGGTCGCGTACTGCTACGCCGCGTACGGCCTGACACCCGATCCTCTCCCCGCCGACCACGACGAGTTCCTCGAGCGGCGGGTCGTGCCGCTCGCGGAAGCGGTACGCATGGCCATCGACGGCGAGATCACGGAGTCGGTCTCGAAGGTGACGCTGCTCCAGTACGCGGCGCGACCGCCCGAGAAGTCCTAGACGTCCCGCCTCATGACAGGGCCTGGCCGAGATCGTCGGTCAGGTCGTCGGGGTGCTCGAGGCCGACGGACAGCCGCAGGAGGTTGTCCGGGGTGCGCGTGCCGGCGCCCTCGATCGACGCGCGATGCTCGACGAGACTCTCCGTCCCGCCGAAGCTCGTCGCCCGCGTGAAGACGCGGAGCTTCGCGGCGACCTCCATCGCGCGCTCCCGACTTCCCCGCACCTGGACCGACACCATCCCGCCGAAGGCCGTCATCTGGCGGCGAGCAACGTCATGCGCCGGGTGCGTGGGAAGTCCCGGGTAATGGACCGCCTCGACGCGGGGATGGCCGTGCAGGAACGTGGCGACCCGGAGGGCGTTCTCGGCGTGGGCGCGCACCCGGTACGGAAGAGTCCGGATCCCGCGTCGAACGAGCCAGCAGTCGAACGGTGACGGCACGGCCCCACCCGAGGCCTGGAGCGCACGGATCCGGTCGAACAGCTCGCCGCGCATCTTGGCCACCACCGCGCCCCCGAGCACGTCGCCGTGACCACCGAGGTATTTCGTGCTGGCGTGCAGGACCAGGTCAGCGCCGAGCTTGAACGGTGACTGGAGCACGGGCGTCGCGGTCGTGTTGTCGCAGACGTAGAACGCACCGGTCTCCCTGGCGATCGCGCCGATCGCCGCGATGTCGGTGATCTTCCACAGCGGGTTCGACGGCGTTTCCACCCAGATGAGCCGGGTCTTCGCCCTGATCGCCGCCCGCACGGCCGGGGCGTCGGTCATGTCCACGAAGGTGGTGTCGAGCCCCCACGGGGCGAAGGTCTCGCGAAGCAGTCGCGAGGTCCCGTGGTAGGCGTCGATCGGCGCGACGACGTGGTCCTCGAGGGCGGCGAGACATTCCTCCAGCGCGCTGCGGTTGGGGTTACTGTTGCGCGAGTACAGGAACCCGCGCGGGTAGGAGCCATCCGGATCACGCTCGAAGGTCGTGGACGGATGGATCGCGGGCGTCACCGCGCCGGTCCCCGGATCGACGCGCGTCCCGGAGTGGACCGCGATCGTCTCGATCCGCATCTCAGTCGCCTTTCTTTGGAGCGGGTGCCGTGAGCACGGAATTGCCGAGGGTGGCCTGAGACAGGTGCACGCCGGCTCTAGCCGGCCGTGAAACCACCGTCGACGACGAGCTCCGCCCCGGTCATGAACGAGGACTCGTCGCTGGCGAGGAACAGAGCGACGTAGGCGATCTCGCGCGGCTGCGCGATCCGCCCCAGCGGGATCCCGGTTTCGAACTCCTTCCGGATCGCCTCGGTGAGATACGGCGCCTGCAGGGGTGTGTCGACGATCCCGGGATGGATCACGTTGCAGCGGATCTTGTCCCGGGCGAACTGGATCGCGAGCGATTTGGTCAGCGAGATGAGGGCGCCTTTGGCGGCGGTGTATGCGTCCTGGGCCCGCGTGAAGCCGGCGAGCGCGGAGACCGAGCCCATGTTGATGATCGAGCCACCGCCGGCGCGCCGGAGGTGCGGGATGCCGTGCTTGGTCACCCAGAACACCGACTTGAGGTTGATCGCCATGACGCGGTCCCACCACCGCTCGTCGGTCTCGAGCACGGAGCGGTCGCGATCCTTCCAGAGGACACCGGCGTTGTTGTGGAGGACGTGCAGCGCGCCGAAGCGCCGCACGCCCTCCTCGACCATCCGCAGCACGTCGGCTTCGACCGCGACGTCGCCGATGACCGCGAGCGCCTGGCCCCCGGCCCCGTCGATGCGGGCGACCGTGTCCGTGGCCGCTCCCCCGTCGAGGTCCGCCACCACGACCCGCGCGCCTTCTTCGGAGAAGAGCAAAGCCGTCTCGCGCCCCATGCCCATTCCGGCGCCCGTGATGAGCGCGACCTTCCCGGCAAGCCGCCCGCTCATTCGCTAGATCCGCTCGAAGTTGCGCGCCAGCTCCCAGTCGGTCACGACCTGGTCGAAGGCCTCTTGCTCGAGGCGCGCGGTGTGAAGATAGTGCTCGACCACCCGGTCGCCGAACGCCGCGCGGGCGACCTTCGAGCGCTCGAGCTCGGCGATCGCCTCGCGGAGGGTCTTGGGCACCTGGGGAAGCGTCGCATCCTCGTAGGCGTTGCCCTCGTAGAGCTTCGGCGCCTTCAGCCGGCTCGCGATGCCGTAGAGCCCCGCGGCGATCGTGGCGGCGAAGGCGAGATAGGGGTTGGCGTCGGCGCCCGGGATCCGGTTCTCGACGCGGAACCCCCCGCGCTCGCCGCACAGCCGGAAGCCGCACGTCCGGTTGTCCCACCCGGCCACGATGCGCGTGGGCGCGAACGAGCCCGACTGGTAGCGCTTGTAGGAATTCACGCTCGGCGCATAGAAGTACGCGAACTCGCGCGCCAGCGCCATCTGACCCGCGAGCCACTGGCCGAACAGGGGCGTGCTGGTCGTCCGCGCGCCCCGGCCGGAGGCCGCGAACAAGGGCTTGCGCCCGCTCTTGTCCCAGAGCGAGGAGTGCAGATGGAACGACGAGCCGGCCGCGGCCACGTCGTATTTGGCCATGAAGGTGACGGCGCAGCCCTGGAGGTGCGCGATCTCCTTGGCGCCGTGCTTGTAGAGGGCGGTGCGGTCGGCCATCTCGAGCGCCTCCGCGTAGCGCAGGTTGATCTCCTCCTGACCGCGTCCCCATTCGCCCTTCGAGGTCTCGACCGGGACATCCGCCTCCTCCATGCCGTTGCGGATCGCGCGGATCAGCGGCTCCTCTTTGGTCGTCTGCAGGATGTGATAGTCCTCGAGGTAGCTCGACGCCGGCGTGAGCTGGTGGTGGCGCTTGCGGCGCGCCTCCTCGAACGACTCCTTGAAGCAGTAGAGCTCGAGCTCGGCGGCGGTCTTGACGACGTAGCCCATCGACGCCGCGCGCTCGATCTGCCGCTTGAGGATCCACCGCGGCGCCTCCTCGATCCGCTCACCCTCCTCGGTGAAAACGTCGCAGAAGACGAGCGCGGTCTTCGGCAGCCACGGGATGAGCCGTAGCGTCGCCAGGTCCGGGACCATCTTCATGTCGCCGTACCCGCGTTCCCAGGAGGTGAGCTTGAACCCGGGCAGCGGCGCCATCTCCATGTCGACGGTGAAGAGATAGATGCAGGCGTGGGCGCCGTCGTCCACGACGTGATCCAGGAAATAGTTGCCGACGACCCGCTTGCCCATCAGCCGGCCGAAGGTGTCGGGGAAGACGGTCAGCACGGTGTCGACGTCGCCCTTCTCGACGCGCTGCTCGAGTTGCTTGCGATCGAGCCGACCCGGCATGCCGCGGATAGTAGCGTACGCTGGCGGCCTGTGTCATCCTCCCGCAGCGCGTCCATGACCGCACCGGGGAGCAACCGCGCGGAGCAAGTCAGCTGGTACTTCTACGATTGGGCGAACTCCGCCTTCGCCACCACGGTCGTGACGGTCTTCCTCGGGCCGTGGCTGACCACCGTCACCAAGGCCGCCGCGGACGCCGACGGCTTCGTGCATCCACTCGGAATCAAGATCCACGCCGGCTCCTTCTTCCCGTACGTAGTCTCGCTCTCGGTGCTGGCACAGGTCGTGGTTCTCCCGGTCCTCGGCGCCGTCGCCGACTACTCGCAGGGGAAAAAGCAGCTGCTCGGGCTCTTCGCCTACCTCGGTGCCGGCGCCACCCTCGGGCTCTATTTCGTCGAGGGCACCCGGTACCTTCCGGGCGGCGTCCTCTTCCTCGTCGCCAATCTGAGCTTCGGCGCCTCCGTGGTCGTCTACAACGCGTTCTTGCCGGACATCGCCAGCGCCGACCGTCGCAACGTGGTGTCATCGTACGGATGGGCGCTCGGTTACCTGGGCGGCGGGCTCCTCCTCGCCCTGAACCTCGCGCTGTTCTCGCAGGCCGCTTCGCTCGGGCTGAGCGTCGGCCACGCGGTCCGCATCAACCTAGCGTCGGCGGGCGTCTGGTGGGCGGTCTTCACGCTCGTGCCGCTGTTCGGCCTCCGGAACCGTCAACGCGCCCAGCAACTCCGAGGGGGCGCCAGCTACCTCACCGTCGGCTTCCGCCAGCTCCGGCGCACGCTGGGTCGCGTGCGCCTGTACCCGCAGACGGTTCTGTTCCTCGTCGCGTACCTCCTCTATAACGACGGCATCCAGACGGTCATCGCCCTCGCATCACAGTTCGGTCAGGAAGAGCTGGGGCTCCCGGTCTCCACGCTGACCTTAATCATCCTCATGGTGCAGTTCGTCGCCTTCTTTGGTGCCGTCGTCTTCAATTGGGTGGCCGCGGCTCTGGGGACGAAACGGGCGATCATCACGAGTCTGGTGATCTGGACCGGGACCGTCACCTACGCCTACGGTTGGCTCAGGACGGCCGGTCAGTTCTTCGTCCTCGGCGCCGTGATCGCGATCGTGCTCGGCGGAAGTCAAGCCCTCAGCCGCGCCCTGTACTCGCTGATGATCCCCAAGGGCCAGGAGGCCGAATACTTCAGCCTCTACGAAGTGAGCGAGCGGGGGACCAGTTGGCTCGGGCCGCTCCTCTTCGGCCTCGCGCTGCAGTTCACCGGCAGCTACCGCATCGCGATCCTTTCGCTCTCGGTCTTCTTCATGCTCGGCCTCGGCCTCCTCACGTTCGTCGACGTGCGCCGGGCGGTGATCGAAGCGGGCAACGAGCCGCCCCCGCGGATGTGACGACGTCCCGGTCCTAGTGAATGACGAAGGGCGGGATCATCAGCACGAGCAGGACCAGGCAGACGAGCCCCACGACCCGGCGCCCCGGGGAGATCGGCGAGAGGTCATCGAGGGGCGGCGTGTGATGAAAGCCCACGAGGAAGGAGATCAGGCCTGCCCACACGAACCAGTTCACCGACGACGCCATCGCCGATACCATGTCGCCGCCCGCGGCCCGCAGGCTCCACAGGAACGAGGCGACGCCGAGGAGGAGCAGTGCCGCGACGGTCGTCTTGCCGATGGCGCGGTGGTGCCGGCCGAAGAGCGCGTAGGCGATCCGGCCGCCGTCGAGCTGGCCCACCGGGAAGAGGTTCAGCGCCGTCACGAGGAATCCGGCCCAGGCGGCGTCGGCCATCGGATGCGTGAAGAGCATGTGCCCCGGCGGGATCGGCCCGAACCGCAGATATGCGAGTGCCCACGTGAGCAGCGAATCGCCGAACGCGGCGTAGCCCTCCGGCGGCGCCGGCACGACGCTCGACCAGGCGAGCCCCAGCAGGATCGCCGGGAACGCGACGGCCAGGCCGGCCAGCGGGCCCGCCGCGGCGATGTCGAACAGCGAGTTCCGGTCCCGGGCCGGCGAGCGCATGAGGATGATCGCCCCGAGCGTCCCGAATCCGACGGGCGCGGGGATGAAATACGGGAGGCTTACCGCCGCGCGGTAGTACCGCGCCGTGAAGTAGTGGCCGAGCTCGTGGACGGAAAGAATCGCCATCAGCGTGAACGCGAACGGCGTCCCGGCCAGGAACCGGGCCGCGGACGGGGACGACCGCAGCGCGTCGAACGTCGGAGACCCCGCGAACGAGAGCCCCGCCACGAGCGTCGACAGGCACGTCGCCACGAACAAGAGCACGTTCACGCCGATCCGCCAAGGTACGGTCGTCTCGGCGAGGGGCCACGCCTGGACGGCGACGACGTCCGCCTCTTGGCGCAGGAACGGGGTGTAGCCGAGCGGCCGGAAGCGCTCGATCAGCAGGTCGAGCGCGCGACGGGGCTCGGTCGTCAGAACGCCGCGGAACACGATGACGCCACCGCGGATCTGCCGGTCGCCCACGACCAGCACGTCCTCGACGTTGCGGCGCAGCCGGTCCTCGGCGACGAGCAAGTCCTCCGGCGGCGGCGGGACCCCGAGACGGCGCGCGCGAATGGGCCACCAGCGCATGGAGTCAGGCTACCACGCGGCCAAACGGCCGATCACCGCTCGCACCGCGCCGAGGCCACCCTCGCAATAGAGCGCGCCCAGCACGGCTTCGAGCGCGGTGGCCAGGATCGACTCGCGGGCGCGGCCACCCGACTGGTCCTCTCCGCGGCCCAGGCGGAGAAGTTCCGGGAGCTCGAGCTCGAGGGCCCAGCGCGCGAGCCGAGCGCCGGCGACCAGCTCGGCGCGCCGTGGCGTGAGGACGCCGACCGGCGCCGTCGGATCGGTCGCGGTGATGTGCTCGGCGACGACGAGCGCGAGCGCCGCATCGCCGACGAACGCGAGCCGCTCGTGGTCGGCGGCGGGTGGGTGCTCGTTGGCGTACGACGCGTGCGTGAGCGCGCATTCGAGGAGCCCCGGATCGCGAAACCGATGACCGAGCCGCCGTTCGAGCTCGGCGACGCGGAGCGAGTCCACCTAGCCCGGGAACGTCCGGAAGGCCAGCGTGGCGTTCGTGCCGCCGAAGCCAAACGCGTTCGACAGGGCCACATCGACGCTCTGCTTGCGCGCCTGGTTCGGGACGTAGTCGAGATCGCAGTCGGGATCGAGCGTCTCGTAGTTGATGGTCGGCGGCAGCACACCATGATGGAGGGCCAGCGCAGTCGCGATCGCCTCGACCCCGCCGGCGGCGCCCAGCATGTGACCCGTCATCGACTTGGTCGACGAGACGGCCAGGCGCCGTGCGTGATCGCCGAAGACCCGCTTGATCGCAAGCGTCTCGAACTTGTCGTTGTACAGCGTCGACGGCCGTCACGCAGCGCGGCCACCATCGCCCGCGCCGCCCCGTCGCCCTCGGGGTCGGGCGCCGTCATGTGGTGAGCGTCGCTGGTCATCCCGTAGCCGACGATCTCGGCGTAGATGCGCGCATCGCGGTGACGCGCGTGGTCGAGCGACTCCAGGACCACGAGGCCGGCGCCCTCGCCGCACACGAAGCCGTCACGCTGCGCGTCGAAGGGACGCATGGCCTTCGTCGGCTCGTCGTTGCGCGTGGACATGGCTTTCATCGAGCAGAAGCCGGCGATGGTCAGCGGGACCACGATGGCCTCCGAGCCCCCGGCGATCATCACGTCGGCCTCGCCGCGCTGGATGATCTTGAAGGAGTCACCGATGGCGTGGTTCCCGGTGGCGCAGGCCGTCACCACCGAGGAATTCGGGCCCTTGGCACCGTAGCGCATCGATACCAGTCCGGACGCCATGTTGACGATCATCATCGGAATGAAGAAGGGCGACACGCGGTCGGGGCCCTTCTCCAGCAGCACCCGGTGCGTCTCGAGGAGCGTGGTGATCCCGCCGATCCCCGAGCCGATGAGGACGCCGAACCGCGTGCCGTCGACTTTGTCGGTGTCGAGCGCGGCGTCCTGGACGGCCATGGCGGCGCACGCCATCGCGTACTGGAGGAAGGGGTCGAGGCGGCGCGCTTCCTTCTTGTCGACGAAGTCCAGCGGGTCGAAGTTCTTCACCTCGCCGGCGATGCGGGTCGGATAGCCGGCGGGGTCGAATTTCGTGATCGGCCCCACGCCCGAGCGCCCCTGCAGCAGCGCGGACCAGAACTCGTCCGCCGTGTTGCCCACCGGCGTGAGGGCGCCGAGCCCGGTCAGGACGACCCGTGGCACGCTCACCCCTTACGAGTTGTCCTTGATGTACTGGATCGCGTCGCCGACGGTCACGATCTTCTCGGCGTCTTCGTCGGGGATCTGGATGTCGAAGTGCTCCTCGAGGGCCATGACGAGCTCTACCGTGTCCAGCGAGTCGGCTCCCAGGTCTTCGATGAACTTCGCCGTGGGGGTGACGTCGTCCTCCTCCACCCCGAGCTGCTCTACGATGATCTCCTTCACCTTCTCATCCACTGACTTCGCCATGAACCCGTCACCTCCACGGATAAGGATGAGTTACATGTAAAGTCCGCCGTTGACGTGGAAGACCTGACCGGTGATATATGTCGCCCCGTCTCCGGCGAGGAATCGTACCATCTCGGCCACCTCGCGGGCGGTCCCGCTGCGCTTGAGCGCGATCTGGGCGAGCAGGGCCTCGCGCGCCGCCGCGGACAGTGGCGCGGTCATGTCCGTCTCGATCAGCCCCGGCGCCACCGCGTTCACGAGGATCGACCAGTGGGCCAGCTCGCGCGCCGACGCTTTCGTGAACCCGATGAGCCCGGCCTTCGCCGCCGAGTAGTTCGTCTGGCCGGCGTTGCCCATGGCGCCGGCGGTCGACGTGATGTTGATGATCCGCCCACCGCGCTTCTGTCTGACCATCGACTTGCTGACCGCGCGCGTCATCAGGAACGCACCGCGCAGGTTCACCTCGATCACGCGATCCCAGTCTTCGTCCTTCATGCGGATGAGCAGCTCGTCGTGCGTGATGCCGGCGTTGTTGACGAGGATGTCGATGCGTCCAAACTGCTGTCGCGCCGCGTTCACGAGCCGCTCACAGTCCTCGCGGCTCGCGGCATCGGCGGCGATACCGAGCGCCGCGCCGCCCCGCGCTTCCAGGTCGCGCACCGCACGCTGAAGACGGTCCGCGTCGCGCCCCGAGACTACCACGGCCGCGCCGTCTTCGGCCAGCCGCGCTCCGATCTCCGCGCCGATCCCACGGCTACCGCCGGTGACGATCGCCACCTTGCCGTCGAGTGGACCCTTCATAAGCTCGCCTCGGACGGCAGGGCCCCAGCCCCGCGACGTCCTGCGGCTCGCGCGGCCCTCATAAGCTCGCCTCAGACGGCGGGGCCCCAGCCCCGCGACGTCCTGCGGCTCGCGCGGCCCTCATAAGCTCGCCTCGGACGGCAGGGCCCCAGCCCCGCCGACAACCGCGAGCGCCCGCTCGAGCCCTTCCGGATCCTCGATCGACATCCCCTCCGCGCCGGTGATGATGCGCCTCAGTAGACCCGTCAGCACGCGCCCGGGCCCCACCTCGACGAATGCGGTCGCGCCCTCCGCGGCGAGTCGGCGAACGCAGTCGGTCCACCGCACCGGGCTGGCGACCTGGCGCAGCAGGAAAGGTCGCACCTCCGCTGCGGTGCGGGTGACCCCGGCGTCGACGTTCCGCACGACAGGCACCACGGGGTCGACGACCGCGGCTTCGTCGAGCTCGCGCGCGAGCCGGGCGCCCGCCGGCGCCATGAGCGAGCAATGGAAGGGCGCGCTTACCGGCAATGTCACGCTCATCTTTCCGCCACGCCGGGCGGCCAGCGCGACGGCACGCTCGACAGCCGCGCGATGACCACCGATCACGATCTGGAGGGTCGAGTTCACGTTCGCGATCTCGACCACCTCGCCCCGGGCGGCCTCGGCGCACACTTCCTCGACGGCGCCGAGCTCAAGGCCCATGATCGCCGCCATCGCGCCGGTCCCGACGGGCACCGCGTCCTGCATGAACTCGCCCCGCTTGCGCACGAGCCGGACCGCATCGGAGAAGCGGAGCGCGCCGGCGACGACCAGCGCCGCGTACTCGCCGAGGCTGTGACCCGCCGTGAGGGCGGGCCGAAGGCCGCGCTCGGCGCACGCGGTGGCCGCCGCCACGGACGCGGTCAGCACCGCCGGCTGGGTGTTGGCGGTCAGCGCCAGCTCGGCCTCGGGTCCGTCGAACACGAGCCGGGCGAGGTCGAAGCCGAGCGCCGCGTTCGCTTCCTCGAAGACCGCCTTGGCGCCGGGGGACGCTTCGTAGAGCCGCTTGCCCATCCCCACCGCTTGCGACCCCTGACCCGGGAACAGGAAGGCGATCATGGTAGCGGGGGCCGTGAGGCAGGTGTGGCCGTGCGAAGCCGCAGGGCGTTCGACGCCCGAGGCGAGCCCGAGTGAATCCGAAGGCGGCCTGAGATAGATGCGGGTGGCTCCGACACTCCCGATCTCATCCTGGGCGGCCGAGGGGGGGTGGCTCCGCTCGTCCGGTCAACCCGCAGGCGAGTGAGGCGAGTGGCTCCGATACGTCCGATGTCACCCGATCCGCCTCTCCGGCGTGGTCACCACCGCATGAGGGCAGCGCCCCAGGCGAAGCCCCCGCCGAACGCGACGAGGAGCACCAGGTCCCCACGCTTCAGCCGGCCCGCGGCGATGGCCTCCTCGAGCGCGACGTACACCGACGCGGCGCCGGTGTTGCCGTAGCGGTCGACGTTCACGAACACCCGTTCCATCGGCAGATTCACGCGCTTGGCCGCGGCTTCGATGATGCGGAGGTTCGCCTGGTGAGGAATGAACAGGCTCACGTCGTCCGCGGTGAGCCCGTTGCGGGCGAGGATCCGCTCGGCGCAATCCACGAACAGACGGACGGCGACCTTGAAGACCTCGTTGCCCTTCATCTTCGCGTAGTGCATCCGCGCCTCGACCGTCTCCTTCGTCGCGGGATGCCGCGATCCGCCGCCCGGCATGTAGAGCAGATCCCAGTACTGGCCGTCCGAGTAGAGGTCGAAGTCGATGATCCCGCGCTCATCGTCGGAGGGCTCGAGGACCGCGGCGCCGGCCGCGTCGGCGAGGAGCACGCACGTGCCCCGGTCGGTGAAGTCCGTGATCCGCGAGAGCGTCTCGGCGCCGATGCACAGGACGCGACGGTACTTGCCGGTCTGGATGAACTGGGAGCCGATCGAGAGGCTGTAGATCGAGCCCGCGCAGGCGGCCAGCATGTCGACCGAGCCCGCGCGCCGGCAGCCGAGCCGGTGCTGGACGATGTTCCCGACGGTCGGGAAGATCATGTCCGGCGTGGTCGTCCCGACCGCGATGAATTCGATATCCTCCGGCACGAGGTTGGCGCGCTCGAGCGCCTGCTGCGCCGCCTTCACGGCCAGGTCCGACGTCGCCTCGGTCTCGTCCGCGATGCGGCGCTCGCGGATGCCGCTGCGCTGCACGATCCACTCATCGTTGGTGTCGATCATCTTCTCCAGATCGGCGTTCGTCAGGATCCGCTTGGGCGCGTAGGCGCCGACCCCCGTGATCCTCGCTCGCGTCATTCGCGCCCCCCCTCGCGGCCGCCGCGCGCCTCTTCGGCGCCCAGCGCGGCCTTGATGTGCTCGTTCAGCCCGGCGCTCGCCCACTCCTGCGCCACCCGCACCGCGTTCTTGATGGCCTTCACCGGTGAAGCACCGTGACAGATGATGGCGACGCCGTCAATGCCGAGCAGCGGGGCACCGCCCATCTCGGTGTAGTCGATGCGGCGACGGAACCGCGCGAATGCCGGCATCGCGAGCTTCGCGCCGAGCTTCGAGCGCGCATCGCGCATGAGCTCTTCCTTGATCATGGAGCCGAGCATGTCGGCGAGGCTCTCGGAGATCTTGATCGCGACGTTGCCGGTGAACCCATCGGTCACCACGACATCGCATCGGCCGTTGTAGATGTCGCGGCCCTCCACGTTGCCCACGAAATTCAGCGACGACTCGCGCAGCTGCTCGTAGGCTTCCTTCGTGAGCTCGTTGCCCTTGCCCTCTTCTTCGCCGACCGAGAGGATCCCGACCCGCGGGCTGTCGAGCCCGAGGATGTCTCGCGCGTACACGTGACCCATGACGGCGAACTGCAGGAGGTGCTCGGCCTTGGGATCGACGTTGGCGCCGGCATCGATCAGGATCGTGAACTTCCGGAGATTGGGCAGGACCGCCGCGATCGCCGGCCGGTCGACGCCGGGGAGCACCCCGATGACGAACATGGCGATCGCCATCGCCGCGCCGGTGTTGCCGGCCGAGATGAAGGCGGCCGCGTCGCCCTGCTTGACGAGCTCGGCCGCCACGCGCAGAGACGAGTCGCGCTTGCGTCGGAGCGCGTGCGACGGGCTCTCCCCCATCCCGACGACCTGCGAGGCATGGCGGATCTCCAGCGCCAGGCCCTGGGCGTTGAGCCGGACGACCTCACGGTCGATCGAGGCCCGGTCGCCCACGAGGATGACGGACGCACCGAACTCCCGGACCGCGGCGACCGCGCCCTCGACCACGACCCGGGGGCCGTGGTCGCCTCCCATCGCATCCACCGCGATCTTCATGATGACGGCGTCGAGATCGGCTAGGTCCCTTCGACGGCGACGATCTCCCGGCCCTTGTAGTACCCGCAGTGCGGGCAGACGCGGTGCGGCAGCTTCGTCTCACGGCACTGCGGGCACACCGAACGCGTCGGCGCGGCGAGCTTGTAGTGTGTGCGGCGTTTTCGACCGCGTGTCTTGGAATGGCGTCGTTTCGGTAAAGGCATGCGGTCTCTCCTAGCGTGGAAGTCGCGCGGCCAGGTCCTTGAGGGCGGCCAGGCGGGGATCCGGCGGCCGTTGCTGGCAGGTGCAGTGAGTCAGGTTCCGATTGCCGCCGCACACGGGACAGAGCCCGAGACACCCTTCGCGGCACAGCGGCTTCATGGGTAACGCGAGCGTGGTCTCGGTCTCGACCAAGACGCTGATGTCGATCTCGCCCCTTTCGTAGAAGTCCACGTCCAGGTCATCGGGGGCGAGCTCCACGCTGTCCGCGGTGGCCGGGCGCGGGACCAACCGCACATCCATCGCCGCCGTCACCTCGACCGGCGAAGGCTCGAGGCACCGGCCGCAGGCCTGCGTCACCGCCGCCCGGACCTCCCCGGTCACGAAGACATCGACGCCGTCCCGCTCCAGGCGAAGACGCAGAGCCTCGAGCCGCCACGTCGGGTCTCGGTAGACCGACCCGAGCGCGGCCGCATCGGTCACGCTCAAACCTTCACTCGGTATATCCGGAACCCGGACGATCATGACAGCTAACTCTTCGTCAACAAAAGATTTTTCGCCCAATTTGCGCCAGTATATCGGCCGTTACGGGGGCAAGTCAAGGCCTTTGACTGGATTTGACCCACCCTGGACCCTCTGCTAGGCTTCGAGCATGTCAAACGTATTCAAGACCGGCCTGCTACTGGCCGTTCTGACGGCCATGCTCGTTCTCATCGGCGGCGCCATCGGCGGCCAGCAAGGGATGATGATCGCCTTCTTCCTCGCCCTGGCCATGAACGTCATGAGCTACTGGTTCTCGGACAAGATCGTGCTCGCCGCGTACGGCGCCCAGCCCATCGACGAGGCCGCGGCGCCCCGGCTCTACGCGATCGTTCACCGCCTCGCCACGCGCGCCGGCATCCCCATGCCGCGGGTCTACTTGATCCCGAGCGAGACGCCGAACGCCTTTGCCACCGGCCGCAACCCGCAACATGCCGTCGTGGCGGTGACCGAGGGGATCATGCGCATCCTCGACGAGGAAGAGCTCGAGGGTGTGCTGGCCCACGAGCTCTCGCACGTGAAGAACCGCGACGTGCTGATCTCGACCGTCGCCGCGACGCTCGCCGGCGCCATCACCTACCTCGCGCACATGGCCCAGTGGGCCGCCATGTTCGGCGGACGAAGCCGAGACGACGATGAGGGCGGGTCGAACCCGATCGCGATGATCCTCCTGGCGGTTCTCGCGCCGATCGCGGCCCTGCTCGTGCAGATGGCGGTTTCACGCTCGCGCGAGTTCCAGGCCGACGCCACCGGCGCGCGCGTCGCCGGCCGCCCCTGGGGGCTCGCCAAGGCCCTCGAGAAGCTCCAGATGGCGAACCAGGCGATGCCGATGGCGGATGCGACGCCGGCAACCGCGCATCTCTTCATCGTGAATCCGCTCAGCGGGCAGACACTGATGCGGCTCTTCTCGACCCATCCTCCCCTGGAGGAGCGGATCGCCCGCCTCCGGGCGATGAGAGTCTAGTCCTCCCGAGAGCGCGGGAACCCGCGGGATCCCGCCAACCTGCTCAGGCCTTCTCCACGACGTAGATGTGCGGCAGCATGTCGACGTAGATGTTGCCGTCGACGACGGTCTCCCCCAACTTGTTCGTTTCGAGTCCCCGGACCTGCGGCTTGGCCGCGGCCCACCGTGCGACCCAGGCCACCGGAACGTAGCCGCCGTCGGTCTGCATGATCTCCTCGGCCCGGGCGTAGTTGGCGAGCCGCTTCTTGGCGTCGCGCGTATCGCGCCCCGCCTCGAGCTCACGGTCGAAGGCGTCGTTGATCCAGGCCTGGCGCCTCCCCTCCGCCTTCCTGCCGTAAAACGTGTCGAAGTACTCGTTGTGCGGATCCGGGTAGTCCATGAACCAGCGGATCCAGACGAACTGGTAGTCGTTTTTCCAGAGGCCGGCGCGGAAGACGCGTTGCTCCAGGATCTCGAGCTCCGTCCGCATGTTGAGGTGCTCGAGGAGCACCGCCTGTACGGCCTCGGCGAGCGGCTTGGAGCCGAGGCCTTCCTCGCGCATGGTCAGGGTGATCTTCGGCCAGTGGCGTCCACC
>QHSR01000134.1:37191-57154 GCA_003221635.1 Candidatus Rokuibacteriota bacterium
CATCGCGTAGGCGGGAATCGCGAACCCATCGGCCACCTTCACCACGCTCTCCCGGTCGATGGCGTGCCCCACGGCCCGGCGCACCTTCGCGTTGTCGAAGGGCGGCTTCGTCACCTGCGGGATCAGGTACCACGTGCCCGGGAACGGATACCGGAACACTTGCTTCCCCGTCCGAGGATCGCTGCGCAGACGCTTGAGATCGCCCGTCTGCAGCGGCGAGATGTCGAGCTCGTTGTTCTCGTACGGCAGGGCGCCCGACTGGACCGGGATGATGGGGATGGTGACCTTGTCCAGCGTCACGTCCTTGGCGCCGATGAAGTGCTTGTTGCGCCGCAGGATCATGACCTTGTTGTGCTCCCAGGTCTCGAGCACGAAGGGCCCGTTGCAGACGATGTTGGCGGCCTCGGTCCATTTGTCGCCGTGCTTCTCGACCGAGGGCCGGTGAGCGGGAAGCGCCGCGAGGTACGCCGAGAGCACGGGGAAGTAGCCTCGCGGACCCTCGAGCGTCACCTCGAGCGTCCAGTCGTCCCTGGCCTGCACGCCCACCTGCGAGGCATCCGGCACTTTGCTCTTGTTGAACGGCTCGGCGCCCTTGATGTCGTAGAAGTAGCTGGAGTACGGGTTCTTGCTCGCCGGGTCCATCTGGCGCTTCCACGACCACTCGAAATCGCGCGCCGTGCACGGCGAGCCGTCCGACCACCTGGAGTCCTTGCGGATCGCGAACGTCCACACCGAGCCGTCGGCGTTGGAGGTCACCTTGCTCGCCACGTAGGGGACGGGCTGGAAGTCGACGTTGAACTTCATCAGGCCGGCCCAGAGCGCGGGCACGCCGGTGCAGTACAGGTCCTTGTTGTAGTCGTGGCTGGAGGGATCGTTCTGCCACCAGCCGCCACCGCCGATCCGCACGTGCTGGTCGCGGGCCAGCTTCTCACCGGGGGCGAGCTTGGGCGCCGCGGCGGCGGGACGCGCGTTGAAGCCCGCCGCACCCATCGTCGCCAGCCCCGCGGCGACCTTCAAGAAATCGCGCCGGCCGACGCCGACGGCCGCGAGGCGGGTGGCCAGGAGCCCCAGCTGGCTGTCGGAAATGCGCGGAGGACGCATGCGCGAGTCTCCTTCCTATTTCAGCTTGGGGTCGAGCGCGTCCCTCACCCCGTCGCCGAAAAACGTGAACGACAGCATGGTAACCGCGATGGCGATCGACGGGAACACACACAGGTGCCAGTAGGACCGGATGTACTGCTGGCCCTCGCCCACCATCTGACCCCACGAGGGCGTGGGCGGGTTGATCCCGACGCCGATGAAGGACAGCGCCGCCTCGGTGAAGATCGCCTCCGGGATGCCGAACGTGACGGCGACGACGATGGGCGTGAGCGCATTGGGCAGGATGTGGCGCGTGAGCAGGCGGCCGAAGCCGGCGCCGAGGGCGCGGGCCCCGTCGACGAACTCCTTTTCCTTGATGGCCAAGACCTGGGCGCGCGTCTGCCGGGCAATACCCACCCAGCCGGTGAGGCCAATCGCGATGAAGATGTTCGTGAGACCGGCCCCCAGCATCGACATGACGAGGATCACGAACAAGAGGCGCGGGAATGCGTACATGACGTCGACGAAGCGGGTGAGGACCAGGTCGGCACGGCCACCCAGGTAACCGGACAGCGCGCCGATCGGCACGCCGATCAGCACGACGATCACCTGGGCGCCCAGCCCGACGAGCATCGACACCCGCGCGCCGTAGATCATGCGCGAGAGCAGGTCGCGGCCGAGCTGATCGGTCCCGAGGGGGTAGTCACGCGAGGGCGTCTCGTTGAGGCGACCGAAGTTCGTCTTGGTGTACGGCAGCGGGGCCAGCACGTCGGCGAAGATCGCGATCAGGCAGAGCAGCACGATGACCGATCCGCCCGCCACCGCCAGTCGATTGCGCAGGAGCCGACGCGCGCCGTCGCGCCAGAGGCTCGAGCCGCGAATCCGCCCCTCGCCGGAAGTCGCCACGTTCGAGCGCGGGCTTTGCCCGCGCAATCCGCCCTGGGGGGAGGCATCGGAAGGCGGGCGACGCCCCCCTCCGAGTCTAATATCGGATGCGGGGGTCGAGGACGCCATAGAGGAGGTCGACGACGAGGTTCATGATCGCGAGAAAGGCGCCGTAGGTCAGCACGACCGCCATGATCATCGGATAGTCTCGTCCCGTCATCGACAACACGAAGAAGCGCCCCATTCCCGGGACGCGAAAGATCGACTCGACGAAGAACGATCCCGTCCCGACGGCGGCGAACATGGGACCGAGCAGCGTCACGACCGGGATGAACGCGTTCTTCAGAGCATGCTTGAAGATGACGGGCACCTCGCCCAGCCCCTTCGCGCGCGCGGTGAGCGTGTAGTCGGCGCGGATGACCTCGAGCATGCTGGCGCGGGTGAACCGGGCGATGATGCCCATCGGCGCGAGCGCCAGCGCCACGGTCGGCAGGACCCAGTTCCGCGGCGAGTCCCAGCCGCCGGTCGGGAAGAGCGGCAGGACGAACGAGAACAGGATGATGAGGAAGACCGCGAGGACAAAGTTCGGCAGGGCGACGCCGACCGTCGCCAGGCTCACCGACAGGTAGTCTCGCGAAGACCAGCGCCATGGAGCCGAGCAGGAGCGAGACCGGGAACGTCTCGACGAGGATCTCACGCACCGAGCGCGTCTTGTAGACGAAGGAGTTCCCGAAATCGCCGCGTACCGCCTTGCTCACGAAGATTCCGAACTGCTCGTAGAGGGGCCGGTCGAGGCCGTAGTACTTGGCGAGGTTCTTTTGCGCCTCCGGAGACAGCGGGTTCGCACCCTCGGCCACCGGATCGAGCGGGCTTCCGGGCGTCGCGTGCATGACCAGGAACGTCACCAGGGCCATGGCCAGGAGCGTCGGCGGGAGCCACAGAACACGGGACAGCACGTAGTGGAACAACCGGGTCCTCCGGTTACCAGTCCGTCGCGGCAATGGTGTGACGACAAAGTGACGGTGTGGCTACTATTTGGCAGGGCGGTCGCCCGAGTCAAGCTGCCCTTTCCTTGACCGGGTCCCAGTGGCTCTGCGACAATCGACGGTCGAAGCATGGCCGCTGACCCACTCATCCGAGTGTCCGGTCTCCGCAAGACCTTCGGCAACCGCCGCGTGCTGGATGGCCTCAATCTCGACGTCTACGGAGGCGAGGCGGTGGCGGTGCTCGGCGTCAACGGAGCCGGCAAGACGACGTTGCTCA
Source organism: Candidatus Rokuibacteriota bacterium (assembly GCA_003221635.1). Taxonomy (GTDB): domain Bacteria; phylum Methylomirabilota; class Methylomirabilia; order Rokubacteriales; family CSP1-6; genus AR31. The sequence continues at coordinate 40,420 of QHSR01000134.1, forward strand.
AGATCCTGGCCACCGTCGTGCGCCCGACGCGCGGCATCGCGATCGTCGCGGGACACGACTGCGCCAAGGACGCCGAGCACGTCCGCCGTGACATCGGGCTCGTCGCCCACGGCTCGTACGTCTACGAGGATCTGACCGCCCTCGAGAATCTGAGGTTCTGGGCGACGCTCGCCGGGTTGCGGCCCTCCGCCGCCGCGCTGGCCGGCGCGCTGGCGACCGTGGAGCTGGATCGGGCCGCCGACGAGCGGATCCGAACATTCTCGGCGGGCATGAAGCGGCGGCTCTCGCTCGCGCGGTTCGTCCTGGTACGGCCGCGGGTGCTGCTGCTCGACGAGCCGTTCGGCGGCCTCGACCAGCGGGCGAAGAAGTGGCTCGAGGAGCACCTCGCGTCGTTCAAGGCCGGCGGCGGCGCGATCGTGATGGCCACGCACAGCTTCGGGCGCGAGCTCGCGGTCGCCGATCGGATCGTCTTCCTGGCCGGCGGCGCCATCGCGCTCGACACGCCCCGTGGCGCGCTATCGCCGGACGACGTCCAACGACTCTACGCGCTGCACGCCGAGGACGCATGCTGACCTTCGCGCGGCGGGCGTTCATCGTCCTCTGGAAGGATCTGCTCGTGGAGCGCCGGTCGAAGGAGACGCTCAACGCCCTCTTCTTCTTCGCGCTGCTGCTGCTCTTCCTCTTCCAGTTCGCGATCGGCCCCGACCGCGAACGGCTGGCCGGAACGCTGCCCGGGCTCCTCTGGCTCGGCTTCATCCTGAGCGGGCTGCTCGGGCTCGGCCGGACGTTCGTGGTGGAGCGGGAGAACGACTGCTGGGAGGCGTTACTGCTGGCGCCCGGCGACAAGTCCGCGATCTACGTGGGCAAGCTCGCCGGGAACCTGCTGCTGATGCTCGTCGTCGAGGCGATCCTCGTGGTCCTCTTCGGGTTCTTCTTCAACCTGGACCTGGGTGGCGTGCTGCCCGGGCTCGCCGTGGTGATCGTCCTGGGCACCGTCGCCTTCGCGGCCGTCGGCACGCTGTTCGCCGCGATGACCGCCCAGGTGCGGGCCCGTGAGCTCCTGTTCCCGGTGCTGCTGCTGCCCGTCCAGGCCCCGGTGCTGCTCGCGACCGTCAAGGCGACGGAAGCGGTGCTGCTCGGTGAGCCCCTCGGGAGCGTCGCGCACTGGCTCAAGCTGCTGGCCGCCGCGGACGTCGTGTACGTCGCCGTCGGGGTGCTCACCTTCGACTTCGTGCTGGAGGGCTAGGCCCGCGTGATCCGCGTCGTCGGCGGCCTGGCCCTCGCGGCGCTCGCGGCCGGTCTCGTGATGGCGTTCGGGGTCGCGCCGCGCGAAACGACCCAGGGCAACGTGCAGCGCATCATGTACCTGCACGTGCCGAGCGTCTGGGTCGCTTACCTCGCGTTCGCCGTCGTGCTCGTCGCCTCGATCACGTACCTGGTCCGGCGGCTCGAGGCCGCGGACCGGTTGGCGCACGCCTCGGCGGAGGTGGGCGTCCTCTTCACGGGTCTCACGATCGCGACCGGATCGATCTGGGGCAAGCCGACGTGGGGCACCTGGTGGACGTGGGACGCGCGGCTCACGAGCGTCTCGATCCTGTTCGTCATGTACCTCGGCTATCTCCTGCTCCGCGGGATGGTCGAGGACCGTGAACGGGGCGCGCGATATGCCGCCGTGCTCGGTATCGTCGCCGCGTTCAACATCCCCCTCGTGCACTTCTCCGTCTACTGGTGGCGCACGCTCCACCAGCCGCCGTCGCTGATGAAACCGGGCCCGGGCACCATGCCGGGCGTCATCGTCGCGGCCCTCCTCGTGAACTTCGCGGCGTTCTCGCTCCTCTACGTCTACTTCGTCGCCAAGCGCGCGTGCCTGCTCCGGCGCGAGGCGGAGGCCGCCTGATGGCCGACAACTGGGGCTTCGTCCTCGCGGCCTACGGCCTCGCCGCCGTCGTGCTCCTGTCCTACTGGCGCTTTCTCGCCCGCCACGAGCGCACGCAAACGCATCGGGCACGACCACCGCGGGCCAGACCGGGCGTGTCGGAGCCACTCGCGCCGGCCGTGTCGGAACCACTCGCGCCCACCGTGTCGGAACCACTCGCGCCCACCGTGTCGGAGCCACTAGCGCCCACCTCAGGCCACCCTCGGTCCAAGCCGGCCTCAAGGCCCCCGCTACAATGACCAAGTTCATCGTCGGTGGCGTCGTCATCGCGGGCGCCCTCGCCTACATGATCTACGCCGGCGTCACCCAGTCGGCCGTCTACTTCGTCACACCGGCCGAGCTCCGCGCCGCCGCCGTGCCGGGAAAGGCGTACCGGCTCGGCGGGATGGTGGTGCCCGGGTCGCTCACGTGGGAAGCCCGAGGGCTCGATCTGTCGTTCACCCTTTCCGACGGCACCGCCACGATTCCGGTCCGACACAAGGGCACACCGCCGGACCTGTTCGCGGAAGGCCGGGGCGCCGTCGTCGAGGGGAGCTGGACGGCCGAGGGTTACTTCAAGGCGAGCCTGATCATGGCGAAGCACTCCGAGGAGTACAAAGCGCCCCACGACGGGACCCAGGCCGGCTACCGGGAGCTCATCAAGACGCTCCGGGGCGAGGGGCCCCGGGGAGAGGGCAAATGACCGCGGACCTCGGGTACGGGATGACGCTGGTCGCGCTCGTCCTCGCGATCTACGGGGGCGCCGCGGCGGCGGTCGGGGCCCGCGTCGGACGACCCGCCCTCGTGGAGTCGGCCCAGCACGCGGCGCTCGGCGTCTTCGTCCTCATCACCGCCTGCTTCGCCCTCCTGACCTACGCGTTCCTCACGTTCGATTTCTCGGTCCGCTACGTCGCCACCAACACCAATCTGGGAACGCCCTTCTACTACCGCATCACCGGCGTCTGGGGCGCGCTCGAGGGCTCCATCATCCTCTGGTCCTGGATGCTGGGACTCTACACGCTGATCCTCATCCTGCGGCACCGGAACAGCGCGCGTGAGCTCTACCCGTGGGCGCTGGCGACCATGCTCGGGATCCTCGCCTTCTTCCTCCTCGTGATGACGGTCGCCGCGCCGCCCTTCCAGAGACAGGTGCCGGTGCCGGCCGACGGCCGCGGTCTCAACCCGCTGCTCGAGGACACCGGCATGATCACGCATCCCGTCGCGCTCTACCTGGGTTTCACGGGCTTCACGGTGCCGTTCGCCTTCGCGATGGCCGCGCTGATCACGGGACGTGTGGGCGATACCTGGCTCGTGCTGACGCGACGGTGGAGCATCATCGCCTGGTACTTCCTCGCCCTCGGGCTGCTGATCGGCGGCTGGTGGAGTTACCACGTCCTGGGCTGGGGCGGCTACTGGGCGTGGGATCCGGTCGAGAACGCCGCGTTCATGCCCTGGCTCACCGGCACCGCCTTCCTCCACTCGGTGATGATCCAGGAGCGGCGGCGCATGCTCAAGCTCTGGAACATCGTGCTGGTGATCCTGACGTTCGGGCTGACGCTCTTCGGGACGTTCCTCACCCGCTCCGGCGTCATCGCCTCGGTCCACGCCTTCACGCAAGGCTCGATCGGCGCGCTGTTCCTGGGCTTCCTCGCGCTCGTCATGCTGACCGCGCTCGGTCTGGTCGCGTGGCGCTGGGAAGCCCTCCGCTCGCAGGGCGAGCTCGACTCCGTCGTCTCGCGCGAGTCGGCGTTTCTCCTGAACAACGTGCTCCTCATCGCGGCGGCGTTCACGGTCTTCTTCGGCACGGTGTTCCCGCTCCTCTCGGAGGCGGTGCGCGGCACCAAGGTCAGCGTCGGCGCGCCGTTCTTCAACCAGGTCAACGTGCCGCTGTTTCTGTCTCTCATCTTCCTCATGGGTGTCGGGCCGCTGATCGCCTGGCGGCGCGCCTCGCTCGAGAACCTGAAGCGGAACTTTCTCTGGCCCGTCGTGCTCGGCGTCGCCGCCGCCGCCGCGGCGTTCCTCCTGGGCGTGCGCTCGGCGCTGGCGGCCCTCACGTTCGCGACGACGGTCTTCGTCGGGGCCACGATCGGCGTCGACTTCGTGCGGGCGACACGGGCGCGCCTGCGCGTCGGTGAAGCCCTCCTCCCGGCGGTCGGCGGGCTCCTGCGCCGCCACAACCGGCGCTACGGCGGCTTCGTCGTCCACCTGGGCATCCTGCTCATCGCCCTCGGAGTGACGGGATCGCACGCGTGGTCCGTCCAGACCGAGGCGACACTGCGGCGCGGCGAGACGGCGGAGCTCGCCGGGTACCGTTTCCGGTTCGACGACCTCACCGCGATCGAGGAATCGAATCATTTCAAGGTCGTCGGGGCGTTCACCGTCTGGAACGGTCACGGGCTCGACGTGCTTCGGCCCGCCAAGAAGTTCTATCCCCAGGAGCAGTCGCCCATCGCGTACGTCGACTACCGGCTCGGCCTCACGGAGGACGTCTACCTCGTTCTCGGCGACTTCGCCCGCGACGGCACGCAGGCGACCGTCAAGCTCCAGGTCAACCGCCTCGTGAGCTGGATCTGGATCGGCGGCCTGGTGCTCACGCTGGGCGCGCTGCTGGCGATCCTGCCGGAGCGACGTACGCCGGCGTGAGGCGACTCTGGCGCTGGCTGATCCCGCTCGCGGCGCTCCCCGTGCTGGCGCTGCTCGCTTACGGGTTCCGCGTCGACCCGCGCGACATCCCCTCGCCGCTCGTCGGGCGGGCCGCACCGGGCTTCGCGCTCGCGACCTTCGAGGGCGCGCCGCTCACGCTCGAGACGCACCGCGGAAAGGTCGTCGTCCTGAATTTCTGGGCGTCGTGGTGCTATCCCGCGTGCTACGAGGAGGCCCCGGTCCTCGAGCGGAACTGGCGCGCCTACCGCGACCGCGGCGTCGTCGTGCTCGGCGTGGACATCCAGGACCGGCGTGAGGCGGGGGAGAAGTTCGTCCGCGACTTCGGCCTCACCTTCCCGATCGCCCAGGACCTCTCGGGCACGGTCTCGGTGAACTACGGGGTGTACGGCGTGCCGGAGACGTTCTTCCTCGACCGGCAGGGACGCATCCGCGTCAAGCACAAGAGTGCCGTCACCGACGACGTGTTCCGCACGACGGTCGATCGACTGCTGGCCGAGCCCGGGTCGCCATGAGCCGCCTGGGGCCTCGGCTTCTCGAGTCGCTGTTCCTCCTCGGCGCCGCGGCCTCGCTCGCGACCGCGCAGCCGGCGACGCCGGTGAGCCAGGACGCCGTGCACGAGGTCGCCGCGCAGCTCCGGTGCGTCGTCTGCCAGAACCTCTCCGTGGCGGATTCGCCCTCGGAGATGGCGAGCCAGATGCGCGCGATCATCCGCGAACGGCTCACGGCGGGTGAGCGTCCGGCGGAGGTCCGCCAATACTTCGTCGACCGCTACGGCGAGTGGATCCTCCTGTCGCCCCCGCGCCGGGGATTCAACCTCCTCGTCTGGTTCTTTCCCCTTGCGGCGGTCGTCGTCGGTCTCGCGACCGTGACGCTTCTCGTTCGACGATGGACCCACCGGCGCGACGTCAGGCCGCCACCGGTGGACGTGGACCCGGCGATGAGCGAACGCATCCGGCGCGAGCTGGAGAGCGGATCGTGATGGGCGTGGGAGTGCGCGCCGCAGGCGAGGCGAGTCTGTGACCGGAGTCCTCGCCGTCTCGATCGCGGTCGGGGTGCCGGCGCTCCTCTTCACCCTCTGGCCCTTGCTCCGCCGAGACGCGCGCGCCCGGACATTTCTCCCCCTCCCCGCGGACCCTCGCCAGCAGCTCGCCGAGGAGAAGCGCGCGGCCCTCGCGACGCTCCGCGAGCTCGACTTCGAGCACGCCGCCGGCCACGTCTCCGACGCCGACTTTGCCGAGCTCCGCACGCGGTACGAAGGCGAGGCGGCCGCGATCCTCACGGAGCTCGACCGGCTGGGTCCGGCCACCGATCCGGCGCCGCCGACGGCCGGGGCGGGGGCGCCACGCGGCTCGGGGTGGCGCCACCCGATCGCGCTCGCGACCGCCGCGGTCTGCCTGGTCGCGTTCGGAATTGCGGTGGGCGTCGGCATCGTGCGCTACACGGAGCCGGATCCCATGGCCGGCCAGCCTCCGACGGGCTCGCGCCCGCTCGCGGCGCTCCCCACAGAACAGCCGCCGGCAACGGGCACGGGAGGACGCGTAGTACCGCCGGAGGTGCTGCGCGGCATGCTGCAGGCAGCGCGCGCGAGTCTCGGGCAGAGCCGGTACGGCGAGGCGATCGCCGCGTACCAGGCGGTGCTCAAGCGCGACCCGAACAACGTGGACGCGATGACGCACCTGGCGCTGATCGTGGCGATCGGCGGGGGACCCGAGCACGCCGACCGCGCGCTCGAGACCCTGGATCGCGCGCTGGCGATCGATCCGAGCTATCTCCCGGCCCTCCTCTATCGAGGGCAGGTGCTCTACGAGATCAAGAAGGACGCGGGTGCGGCCATCCGCTCGTGGGAGAAATTCGTCGCCCTGGCCCCACCGGGCCAAGACCGGGACCGCGTCGTGGCGATGATCCGCGACGCTCGCGCGAAGCGCTAAGGCGCCGGACGCGCGTCAGCGCTTCTCGGGGACGCTGAAGGTGCGCTCGTGCCTCAGCGGGATCGCGACAACCTCTTCGCCCTGGTACACGATCACCGGCCAGCTCCAGCGCACACTGACGTCGAGCGTCCGCCCTTCGTCGGACACCCAGACGCCGCGGTCGTCGACCTTGATTCCGCTGGCCGCCACCTTCTTGGCGATGTCCTCTTTCACCCGCGTCGCGCGCTCGGTGCGATCGCTCCTCGACGCCCGCTCCGCAACCACCTCTTCGACCACGCCGGTGATCTCCAGATAGGACCACACGGCCATCGCGCCCGTGTAGAAGACGTAGACACATCCGATCGCGACCAGGACCCAGACGAGGGCCTTCATGCGGTCGGACCGGGAAGGTAGACCCAGATCTTGGCGGCCGCCGGCAAGCCGAGCGCGATGGTCTGGCCGTCGCTCGCCGCCGTGATGGTTCCGGCCCAGGGCGCGACCTCGGTGATCTTCAGCCGTCGCCCGGGACGCACGTCGTTCCGCCAAAGATGCTCGAGCAGCTTCTTGTCCGCCTCCGCCTCCTCGGTGATGCGCTCGACCACGACGGTCGTCCCCTCCTTCGCCTGGGCGAGCGGGAAGGGCTCGACGCGGGCGGGCTTGGCCATCCCGGGAATCGGGTTGCCGTGCGGACACGTGCTCGGCATGCCCAGGAGCTCCGCCAGGCGGTCCTCCACGCGGGGCGAGAGCGCGTGCTCGAGGCGGTGCGCCTCCTCGTGGGCGTCCGTCCAGTTGAGGCCCAGGCTATCCGTCAGCCAGCGCTCGAGGAGACGATGCCGCCGGGCCATCACCTCGGCGATCTGGCGGCCCTTGGTGGAGAGCGTCAGCTCCTTGCCGCGCCCGATCTTGACGTACCCACCCCGGGCCAGGCGATGGATCGCCTCGGTCACGGCGGGAGCGGAGATGGCCATGTGCTTGGCGAGCCGCGCGCCGATCACGGGCTTGCCGCTGCCGGCGAGGTCGTAGACCGCGGCAAGGTAGTCCTGGACGGAAGCCGTCGTGTCCTTGGTGGCGGCGCGGACTTTTAGGATTGACGATCGTGACATGGTAAGCCTACCTAAGAGAACGCTCGGTCGGTCGTCGCCAGTATAGCGTCACTCGAACTCGGGCGGCAAGAAGGGAGCCCCCTCCTCCTGCGCCCGGTCCTCGTCGCCATCCGCCTCCCGGCCAGAACCGGCGGCGAGGAGATGCTATGCTTCGAGCCATGACGCGGGCCGATGCCGCGCAGCGCATCAGCGAGCTGCGCGAGCAGATTCACCACCACGACTACCTCTATTACGTCGAGGCGCGGCCCGAGGTCTCCGACGCCGAGTACGACGCCCTCATGCGCGAGCTCCGCGACCTCGAGGCGGGCTTCCCTGACCTGGTCGCCGAGGACAGTCCCACGCAGCGAATCGCCGGGACGCCGACGGACCTCTTCAAGCCGGTCGAGCACCACGCCGCCATGCTCTCGCTCGACAACGCGACGTCGCCCGAGGACCTCCGCGAGTTCGAGGCGCGGATCGGCCGCGCCCTTCCCGGGACGACGTTCGGCTATGTGTGCGAGCCGAAGATCGACGGTCTCGGCGTCGCGCTCCTCTACGAGCACGGCCGCTTCGTGCGCGGCGCGACGCGGGGTGACGGCCGCACCGGCGAGGACATCACCGCAAACTTGCGGACGATCCGCTCCATCCCGATGGTCCTGCGCGGCGCCCTCGCCTCGGCCGCCGTCCTCGAGGTGCGCGGCGAGGTGTTCATGCCGCGCGAGGAGTTCGCGAAGCTGAATCGCGCGCTGGAGGAAGCCGGGACGCCGACGTTCGCGAACCCCAGAAACGCCGCTGCCGGCGCGGTGCGCCAGAAGGACCCCGCGGTGACGGCGCGACGGCCACTCGACATGTTCCTCTACCACGTGAGCCGCGCGGACGGGCACGCCTTCGCCTCCCACTGGGACGCCCTCGAAGCGCTTCGCGCCGCCGGGTTCAAGACCAACCCTCTCGCGGTTGGAGCGCGACCGGGACGCGCTCGGGTACGAGGCCGACGGTGTGGTCGTCAAGGTCGATTCGCTCGAGCACCAGCGACGACTCGGCTCCACGACCCACCACCCGCGCTGGGCGATCGCGTTCAAGTTCGCGGCGCGCCAGGCGACGACCGTGATCGAGGCGATCGAGGTGAACGTGGGCAAGACCGGCGCGCTCACGCCCACCGCCAAGCTCACACCCGTCGAGCTGGCCGGAGTGACGATCCGCAACGTCAGCCTGCACAACGAGGACGAGATCCGCCGGAAGGACATCCGCGTGGGCGACACCGTCTTGATCGAGCGCGCGGGTGACGTGATCCCCTACGTCGTCCAGGTCGTGCTCGCCAAGCGCCCGGCCGACGCCCAGCCGTTCACCTTCCCGTCCGAGTGCCCGGCCTGCGGCGGCGTCGCCTTCCGTCCCGCGGGCGAAGCGTACTGGCGCTGCACGAACAGCGCCTGCCCCGCCCAGCTCAAGGAGCGGCTGCGTCACTTCGGGTCGCGCCGCGCGATGGACATCGAGCACCTCGGCGACAACACGATCGAGCAACTGGTCGATACCGGCCGGGTGAGGGATTTCGCCGACCTCTACACGCTGACCGTCGACGACATCGGCACGCTCGACCGTTTCGCCGAGAAGTCGGCCGAGAATCTCGTCCGGGCCATCGCGGCCTCCCGCGAGCGGGGTCTGGCGCGCCTGCTCAACGCGCTGGGCATCCGGCTGGTGGGCGAGCGCGTCGCCCAGTTGCTGGCCGGGCGCTTCGGCAGCCTCCCGCGCCTGGCGGAGGCCACGGAGGCCGAGCTCGGCGAGGTGCATGGCATTGGCGACGAGATCGCGCGATCGATCGTGACGTTCTTCAGGGACCCGACGAACCGAAACTTGATCGACCGTTTGAAACGCTCCGGGGTCGTGATGGACGCGCCCACCGCGCTGGCGGGCCCGAAGCCGCTCGCCGGCAAGACGATCGTCCTGACCGGATCCCTGCCCACGCTCTCGCGGGAGGCCGCTCGCGAGCTCATCGAGCGGAGCGGCGGGAAGGTCGCCAGCGCGGTCTCGCGGAAAACCGACTACGTCGTCGTCGGCGAGGCGGCCGGCAGCAAGGCAGACGACGCGCGCCGCATGGGGGTGACGATGGTCGACGAAGCCGGCCTGCTCGCGCTGGTCCGCTCATGAGGCCCGGAGGCCCGGTGGCCGCGCTCGCCCTCGCCGCGTGGCTCCTGACCGGGTGCCTCGGCACAACGACCGACTCGACGGCGCCCATCGACATCCAGCGGCCCGGCACGTGGACGGCGCTCGCCCCGATGCCGACCGCGCGACAGGAGGTCGCGGTCGCCGAGCTCAATGGCCAGGTGTTCGTCATCGGCGGTTTCGGTCCGGGCGCCGAGGCCGTGGCCACCGTCGAGGTCTACGATCCGGCGACCGACCGTTGGGAGACTCGCGCACCGCTCCCGGCCGCGACCCATCACGCCGCCGCGGCCGTCGTGGGCGGCCGGCTCTACGTCGCCGGCGGCTACGGCGGTGGCCGCGTGAGCTGGACCCCGCTGCGGACCGTGTACGAATACGACGAGAAGCGAAATTCCTGGGCGACGCGCGCGCCGCTGCGCATCGCGCGCGGCGGGCTCGCGATGATCGCTCTCGGGAGCCACCTGCACGCCGTCGGCGGCGCCGGCGACAGCCCGAGCAACGCCCACGAGGTGTACGATCCGGCCTCCGATCGCTGGACCGATGCTCCGCCGATGCCGACTGGGCGCGACCATCTCGCGGCGGTGGCATTCCAGGGACGGCTTTGGGCGATCGGCGGACGCACGTCGTTCGTCGGGACCCAGTACGCGACCGTCGAGATCTACGACCCGGCGACCGACGGTTGGGCGACCGGCATGCCGCTCCCGGTGGGCCGTGGCGGGCTCGCGGCCGCCGCCCTCGGCGACCGCCTCTACGTCTTCGGCGGCGAGGCGCCGTTCCGCATCTTCAGCGCGAATGAGATGTACGAGGTCGCCGGCAACCGCTGGATCGCCAAGGAACCGATGCGCACGCCCCGCCACGGCATCGGCGCTGCCGTGGTCGGCGACCGCATCTACGTGCCGGGCGGCGGAACGCAGCCCCGCTACGCCGGCACCAACGTGAACGAGGCCTACACGCCGTGACCCCCCGCTGGCCCATGCGGCTGGCGCTCGGCGTCATCCTCACCATGGCTGGCTCGCCCCCGCCCCTCGCGGCCGGGCCGACGCGGGAGGAGGCGCTCACCGCGCTGGCCGATGCCGGTGACGCCGACAATCGCCGCCGCGGCGTCCTGGCCCTCGGAGAGACCGGCCTGATGGCCGACCTGCCGCCGCTCGCCGCGGCGCTGCGCGACGCAGACCAGCTCGTCCGTGCGTTCGCCGAGAACGCGATGTGGCAGCTCTGGAGCCGATCCGGCGACGCGGACATCGACCGCCTCTTCGCCATCGGCGTCGAGCAGATGAGCGCTCGTCGGGGCGAGCTCGCCGTGCAGACCTTCACCGAGATCGTCCAGCGTCGTCCGCAGTTCGCCGAAGGGTGGAACAAGCGGGCGACGGTCTATTACCTCCTGGGCGAGTATCAGAAGTCGCTCGCCGACTGCGACGAGGTGATGAAGCGCAATCCGTACCACTTCGGAGCGCTGAGCGGTTACGGGATGATCTATCTGCAGCTCGATCAGCCGGCGCACGCGCTCGACTACTTCCAGCAAGCGCTCGGCGTGAACCCGAACCTCGAGTCGATCCGCCAGACCGTCGAGATGCTCAAAACCCTGCTGATCCAGCGCCGAAAGGACACCCTCTGATGATCGACGCTCTCAAGAAGATCTCCAGTCCGAGCGTGGCCAACGCGATCGAGACGTTCAACGTCCGCCCCCGCAACCAGGGGAACATGTCGTCCGAGATCCGGACTCTCTTCTCCGAGCTCGGGCCGCTGGTCGGCTACGCCGTCACCGCCGTGATCCGGGCCGAGCCGCAGCCGCTCGAGGGCCACCGCGCGTCCACGTTCGGATGGTGGGATTACGTGCTCTCGATCCCGGCGCCCCGCATCATCGTGGTGCACGATCTCGACGAGCCGCGGGGCCAGGGCGCCCAGTGGGGCGAAGTACAAGGCAACATCCACCGGGCGCTCGGCTGCGCCGGCGTCGTCACCGACGGCTCGGTGCGCGACCTGGACGAGGTGCGGGCGCTGGGGTTCCAGTTCGCCGCCGCGCACATCTCGGTCTCCCACGCGTACGTGCACATGGTCGACTTCGGCCTGCCGATCAAGGTCGGCGGGCTCTGGGTCAAACCCGGCGACCTGGTCCACGCCGACCAGCACGGCGCCGTGACGATCCCGGCCGAGATCGCCGCCCGCATTCCGGACGCCGTCGCCAAGGTGGAGGCTGACGAGCGCAAGATCATCTCCCTCTGCAAGTCGCCGACGTTCTCGGCGGACGGCCTCAAGCAACTCTACAAGCAGATCCGGCCGGGCACGTACTAGGGCGGGCTCACGGCATGACTGCCCGAACGGCGGGCGCGGAGGCGCCCCGACGGCTAAACACAAATGGAGTCAGCCTGGCGTTCCACGAGTGGCCGGGCGGTGGACCGGCGATCGTCGCGATCCATGGGCTCACGTCCAACCACACCGCCTGGTACCCGATCGCCGGCATCCTCGGCAGCCGCCACCGGCTGATCGCCTACGACCTGCGCGGACGGGGCGACAGCGACAAGCCGGACAAAGGGTACAACCTCGCCGAGCACACGGCGGACCTCCTCGGGCTGCTGGACCACTTCGGTCTCGCGCGGGCGGTCATTATGGGCCACTCGCTCGGAGCCCACATCGGCGTGCGCTTCGCATCGCACCACCCCGACCGCGTGGCCAAGCTGGTCCTGTTCGACGGCGGGCTCGACGTGCGCGTCGAGGTGTTCGACTCGATCGCCCCTTCCGTCAATCGGCTCGGTGTCGAGTTCCCGTCGACCGAGACGTTTCTGGCGATCGTCAAATCGCTGCCGATGTTCGAGGGTCGCTGGAATGAGCATCTCGCGCGGGGCGGCGTACGGTCCAAGGTCGCGAAGCATGCGATCGAGGAGGAGGCCGGGAACCTCCAGCGCACCCGGCTCTGGGCCTGGCACCACCGGATCGCGGCGCCGACGCTCCTGCTGCGCGCGCCGGACGGCCTCCTCACGCCGGATGACTGCCTCATGACCCAGGAGGAAGCGGAGGCGATGGCCCACGCCATCCCGGACTGCCGACTGGTCGTCGTCCCCGGCGCCAACCACTACACGATTCTCCTCAGCGACGATCCGCTGGTGCGGCGCGAGCTGTCCGCGTTCCTCGCGCGATGACCATCCGACACGCGGAATCGGCCGACATTGCGGCGGTCATGGCGCTCGCGGCCGAGGTCCTCGGCCCCGAGCGCGCGGGCCCCTTCGTCCGCTCGCACGTGGAACGCCACCACGTGATGGTCGCCGAAGAGGCGGGCGAGGTCGTCGGCGCGCTCGCTTATCGCACGGACTGGTTTCAGTGCACCCTCGTGTCGCTCGTCTGCGTCCGGGAGAGCTTTCGCCGGCGGGGCGCGGCGCGCGCCCTGTTCAAGATGGTCGAGGCCATCTCGCCGGGGCCCCGGCTCTTCTCGTCGACGGAGGAGACCAACGCGGCGGCGATCCGGATGCACACGGCGCTCGGCTTCACGCCGTCGGGCCACATCGACAACCTGCCCCAGGGCTATCGCGAGCTACTCTTCTACAAGCGACTGCACCCGTAGGAACCACGGCCGGCAGAGAGCGAGGCAGGACGGGGCGGGTCAAACAAAAAAGGACGCGCCGCCGAGTGCGTATCGCCTCAGCGTGCGCCCTTCAATGAGAGAAGAGCTTACTGAACTCCGTTGGCCACGTGGTTCGCGGAGACCGGGACGCGCAGTCGGCGTACCAGCTCGTAGAGCGCGCTCTTGCCGCCTTGATAACCGACCTCACGCGCGCGCCGGAGCACCTCGGCGCCGGACAGTGCAGGTGACTCGCGCAGCCATGCCTCGATCTGGGGACCGAATGGAGCTACCGTCGAGGGCCGCCCGACTCCCCGGGCCTGCGTCCACGGGCGGGGCGCGCCACTGTTGACCGAACCGCCGACCTCCGTTCCATTGACCGACATGTGTGAGCCCTCCATGCCATACCGGAAAAGCAATTCCGATACCGGAAGGCTATCAGGGGTGATCTTACAGTTATTTCAACTACTTACGGTATTGGGTCGGGTCGGGTGGTGGTGATTTCTTGACCAGGCAGATCACTCTCGATCCAGCCACCTGGTGACCGCCCCGGAGAGCGGCAGCGTGGCTCAGGCTCGGGCGGATTCGTCGCGGCGCAGCTTGTACTCGACCGAGTCGACGAGAGCCTGCCACGACGCCTCGATGATGTTGTCGGCGACGCCGACAGTGCTCCAGGTGTCCTCGCCATCGCCCGAGGTGATGAGCACCCGCGTCTTGGCGGCGGTGCCCTTCGACTCTTCGAGGATGCGCACCTTGTAGTCGAGCAGCTGCATGGTCTTGAGGTTCGGATAGAACTCTTCCAGCGCCTTGCGGAGCGCGTGGTCGAGCGCGTTCACGGGACCGTTCCCGGACGCCGCCGTGTGCTCCAGGATCCCCTTCACCCGCACCCGGACGGTCGCTTCCGCGACGGGCTCCTGACTCGAGTTCTGCTCCTCGACGATCACCCGATACGCCTCGAGCTCGAAGTAGGCTCGGTGGCGGCCGAGGGCCCGCTCGATGAGGAGCTCGAAGGACGCCTCGGCGCCCTCGAACTGGAACCCCTGGTCCTCGAGCATCTTGAGCTGATCGAGGATCCGGCGGGAGTCCGGCGTGTCGCGATCGATGTCGATCCCGTACTCACGCGCCTTCCAGAGGATGTTGGACTTCCCCGCCAGCTCGGAGACGAGCACCCGCCGGCGGTTGCCGACGGCCTCGGGTTTGATGTGCTCGTACGTCTCCGGATGCTTGAGGACGGCCGAGACGTGCATGCCGCCCTTGTGCGCGAAGGCCGAGTCGCCCACGTAGGGCTGCGACGACCAGGGCTTGCGATTCGCCAGCTCCGACGCGAAGCGCGAGACGTCGCGGAGCTCGCGCAGGTTCGTCTCCGGAATGCAGTCGAGCCCCATTTTCAAGATCAGGCTCGGGATGATGGACACGAGGTTCGCGTTGCCGCAGCGCTCGCCGAAGCCGTTGAACGTCCCCTGCACCTGGCCGATCCCCTCGGCGACGGCGGCGAGCGAGTTCGCGACGGCGCACTCGGCGTCGTTGTGCACGTGGATGCCGAGCGGCGCGCGTACGTGCTTCTTCACGGCCTGGATCATCGCGACGAGCTCGGCCGGCAGCGTGCCGCCGTTGGTGTCGCACAGGATGAGCCAGTGAGCGCCGGCCGCTTCCGCCGCCTGCAGCGTGGCCAGCGCGTAGTCGCGATTGGCGCGGAAGCCGTCGAAGAAGTGCTCGGCGTCGAAGATGACTTCGTCCATGCGCGGCCGGAGGAACGCAATCGTCTCGCCGATCATCGCCAGATTCTCGGCGAGCGTCGTGGCGAGGGCCTCGGTCACGTGGAAGTCCCACGACTTGCCCACAATCGTCGCCACCGGCGCGCCCGCATCCAGGAGCGCCCGCATATTGGCGTCCGACTCGGCGGCGCCCCCGGCGCGCCGGGTCATGCTGAACGCCGCCAGCTTTGCTTGCTTGAGCGCGACATCCTGCATGCGCCGGAAGAAACGGAGGTCTTTCGGGTTCGAGCCCGGCCACCCGCCCTCGATGTAGTGGATCCCCAGCGCGTCGAGGCGAGTCGCGAGCCGAACCTTGTCTTCCATCGAGAACGACACCCCTTCGCCCTGGGTGCCATCGCGGAGCGTGGTGTCGTAGATCTTGATCAGGCGGCGCATGGATGCTCACGATGATGCGCTCGCGCCGGACGCGGTGTCAAGAATCGGGCCAGCGAGACGGCGGTCGGTCAGGCGTAGAGACGGGCGGCGAGGCGGGCGGAGCGCCCTTCGCGGGTGACTGGAGCGACTGGCTCCGACACGCCCGACCGGTCCGTTAGACGACGCCGTTCTTGCGCAGACGCGCGACGGCCGGCTTGGCCAGTCCGACGAGGCTTCGAAGGACCGCGTCGGTATGCTGACCGATCACGGGCGGCGCGGCCGCGGCTTTCCCGGGCGTGGCGTGCAGGCGCACGGGCACACCCATCATGGTCACCTTCCCCGCCCGCGGGTGGGGCAACGTCACGATCATGCCGCGTGCTTTCAAGTGCTCGCTCTCGCACACCTCGGCGACCGACTTGATGAGGCCGGCCGGAATGCCGGCGGCCTCGAACCGCTTGATCCACTCGGCGGCGGCGCGCGTCCCGAGAATCTCGTTCAGCAACGGCACCAGCACGTCGCGGTTCTGGACGCGCTTGGCTTCGGCGTCGAAGCGGCTGTCGCGGGTCAGGTCGGGGCGCTCCAGCACAGCGCAGCACTTCGCCCACAGCGAGTTGTTGGCGACGCCCAACACCAGGAACGCGTCGGCGGCGCGGAAGACTTCGTAGGGCACGATCGAGGGGTGTGCGTTGCCGCGACGGGTCGGACGCTGCCCGGTACCGAAGTAGCTCCCGGCCTGATACGTGAGCAGGGACGCCATCACGTCGAGCATCGAGATCTCGACCTTCTGGCCCCTGCGAGTGCGGGTCCGCGCCAGCAGCGCCAGCGTCACGCCGTGGGCCGCCGACATGCCGGCCGCGAGGTCGGCGATCGAGTTGCCCACCTTCACCGGCGGGCCGTCGGTGAACCCGGTGAGGTCCATCACGCCGGACTCCGCCTGCACGATCAGGTCGTAGCCGGCCCGGTGCGCCTCCGGGCCCGACTCACCGAACCCGGAGATCGCGCAGTACACGAGCTTCGGATTCAGGCGCGACAGCGCGCGGTAACCGAAGCCGAGCTTGTCCATCGTGCCGGTCCGGAAGTTCTCGAGGAGCACGTCGCTCTTGCGCACCAGCGTGCGGAGGATCTCCCCGCCCTCGGGCGCCTTGAGGTTCAGCGTCATGCTCTTCTTGTTCCGGTTGACGGACATGAAGTAGGTCGACTCACCGCCGACGAACGGTGGCCAACTGCGGGTGTCGTCGCCCTTACCCGGCTCCTCGATCTTGATCACCTCGGCGCCCATGTCGCCGAGCGTCATCGCGCAGAAGGGACCGGCGAGAACCCGGGTGAGGTCG
>QHSR01000135.1:0-2561 GCA_003221635.1 Candidatus Rokuibacteriota bacterium
AGGAGGACTTGCGCGGACGCGGGATCGGCGACGTTGGGATCGGCCGAGACGCGGTAGCGCGCGATCGCGGTGTCGCCGGCGGTATTCGTGTAGTGGACGTAGAACAGGCCAGTGGACGCGTAGTCGGGATGGAAGGCGAGGCCGAGGAGGCCCCGCTCGCCGCAGCACGTGATGAGCGTGCTGATGTCGAGAAAGGCGGTGGACCGTACCTGCGTGCCGTCGTGGATCCGGATACGCCCCGTCTGCTCGACGATGAACAGGCGCCCCGAGCCGTCGCCGGCATGGGCGACGCCGAGGGGAGAGCTGAGACCCGTGGCGACCGGCTCGAAGCCGAGGGTCAGCTGCGCCTCGGCGCGACCTCCCGGACACACCGCCGCGGCCACAGTGACGAGGAGCGCCACCGCCGCGGAATGGGCGATCAGGGCTGGGTGGAGACGTGACGTGGCCATCGTTTGATTTTAGTCCTCGCCCCGGAAATCCCAGAATCCGGCGCCGAGGCGGGGACGAGGAGGCTGGGGCGCGGAGACCGACCGCGCCCCAGCCGGATGTCAAGCTTCAGAGCGAGCGCAGGAAGTTGAGCAGGTCTTGCTTGTCGCCCTCGCCAAGTCCGTTGAACCGGTCGATGACGGCGTTCGCCTCCGACGGGCCGAACTTGAGGTTGCCGGCGCTGCCGTGAGCCCGGATCGCCTCCAGGAGGTCATTCGTGCGACCGTCGTGGAGGAAGAAGATCCGCTGGCCGAGACCCCAGAGCGGAGAGGTCCGGAACTCGTCGCCACGGGCCGCGCCCTGCAGGATGTCGTCGGCGAGCCCGGGCCCCATGCCGTGAAGCGCCAGGTCCGAGAACAGGTTCACGTTCTGGTAGCGCAGGGCGGCCACGCTAGAATTGTCGGTCTTCAGCGCCGGCGTGTGGCAAAGAGCGCAACCAACCTCCGTGAACCGCTGGCGACCGCGTGAGACCGAGAACGATGATGCGCGGCCAAAGCTCGACACGGGGGTTGGCGGCGCCAGGAACCGCTGGAAGTTGGCGAAGTTCTCGATGGCGCTGAGCTGGCGAATGCTCGGCGTCACGTTGTTGGGAACCATCGCGAACTGGCAGGTCCCGGTCTCGTCGCGCTCGATCGGGAACAACTCGTTGGTGATCCCCATCTCGACGTTGTACGCCTCGCCGGAGAAGAGGAGCAGCGACTGGTTTTGCGCCTTCCAGCCGAACCGGGCGATGCGCCCGTCATTACCGTTCCGGTTGGGACGACCGCTGATGCCGAGGATCCTCTTGGCGAACGGGTTGCCGGCGAGGTTGGCGACAATCGTGCTGTCGGAGATCTGCTCGATCAGCCCGGCGCCGAAGATCGGCGTGGGGATCCGGAAGATGATGTTGTTGTTGAGGATCTGCCTCTCGAAATTCGCCTGCTGGATGGTGCAGCCGACGGCATCCGGGTGCCCGGCGATCACGAAGAGGGCGTGGACGCCGCCGTCGCGAGTGCCGTTGGGATTGTACTGGAAGCGAGCCTCTTTGATGGGGCCGTCGGGCGTGATGAACGACGGCACGACGTTGCCCGCGCCGAACCCGAGATCTCCGACCACGCGGAACAGTGGGTTCATGGCGGGGCTCGTGCCCCCGACGTCCGGTTGGCTGTGGCAGCCCCCACAACTCACAAAGTTGAAACGCGGGCCGAGGCCCTCGTCGAGGCCATCCTCCTCCGCGAACTCTTTCCTCCCCGCGTCGAACATTTCCAGCTCGTCGCTGGTCAGGGCAGCATAGGGCACGCCGGCTCCAGCCGGGTCGCCTCGCGGGCCGGGATCTTTGGCCAGGAACTGCGCCTGGATGATCCCCGCCAAGCTGAAGAACGCCACGACCAGGACGACGGATAGGAGCTGCCACTGCTTCTTGTTCAAAGTCGGCTCCGCTTTCTGTCCATGGGTGTACTGCCACGAGGCTGTACCCGCGGACCCGGTGAATAGACGGATCGGCGGTGTTGTAAACCCGCAAGCGGAGTGCCAGACCCTTACGCTCGCAACCTCCGGAAAACACGTCGCGGCCGCGACGGCCGAGCCTCTGACTTTCGCAATCATGGGAATCGCCCCGCCGAAGCTTCGCGTGGCTGAGAAAGACCAGGCCGCGCGCCAGATGTCCGAGGGGCGGCCGGCGGCTCTCTGACATCGTGCGAAGATAGGCCGTCGGCGGCGGCGGTGGATGGGGCGGGGGTTCGACTTTCCGAACGAGGGAGTTTGAGTTGACGCGATACGTCCTGAAGCGTCTCGCGCTGCTGCCCGTGCTCCTCTTCCTCTTCTCGGTCACCGTGTTCGCAATCGTCCAGGCGCCGCCGGGGGACTTTCTCACCACCTACGTGGCGACCCTGGCGTCGTCTGGAAGCTCGATCAGCGCCGAGCAGATCGAGGCCCTGCGTTCGGAGTACGGCCTCGACCGGCCGATCTGGGTTCAGTATCTCCGGTGGATGCAGAACCTCCTGACCGGCAACCTCGGCCTCTCGCTGGAGTACCAACGTCCCAACGCCGAGCTGATCGGCGAGCGGCTCGTGTTGACCGTGGTCCTCGCGTTGTTC
>QHSR01000135.1:2572-29711 GCA_003221635.1 Candidatus Rokuibacteriota bacterium
ATACATCCACGCTCGGTCGTCGACTACCGGCTCACCGTCCTCAACTACGTCGGCGTCGCGGCCCCGAGCTTCATGCTGGCGCTGGTGCTCATGTGGGGGGCCTTCGCGTACTTCGGCCTGTCCGTCACCGGTCTCTTCTCGCCCGACTTCGTGGAGGCGCCATGGAGCCGGGCCCGCGTCCTCGACCTCCTGAAGCATGTCTGGCTGCCCGCGGTCGTGCTCGGCGTCGCCGGAACGGCTCGCCTGACCCGGGTGATGCGCGCCAACCTGCTCGACGAGCTGCACAAGCCCTACGTCACGACCGCGCGCGCGAAGGGACTATCGGAGTGGCGGCTCGTGCTCCGCTACCCGGCCCGCCTCGCGCTGAATCCGCTGGTCAGCACGATCGGCTGGTACCTCCCGCTCCTGTTCTCGGGAAGCCTGATCGTCGCAACCGTCATGAACCTTCCCAACATCGGGCCGCTCCTGCTCCGGGCGCTGATCAACCAGGACATGTACCTGGCCGGGAGCATCCTCCTCATCTACTGCTTTCTCACCATCGTGGGCACGCTGATCTCCGACATCCTCCTCGCGTGGCTCGACCCGCGCATCCGACTCGACGGGGGATGAGATGACCGAGCGCCCGCCCGCGGTGGCGCCGGAGACGGCCGAGGATCGCATCTCGGTCGCATCGAACTGGCGACTGGTGTGGTGGCGGTTTCGCAAGCACCGCCTGGCGCTCCTGAGCGCGCTCGTGTTGCTCGCCCTCTACGGCATCGTGCTGTTTCCCGATTTCCTCAGTACCCAGGATCCCGAGGCGACGGAGGCTCGTCTCGCGTTCATCCCGGTGCAGCAGCTCCACCTCTTCGACGGCGCGCGCCTGAGGCCCTGGGTCCCGGCCGTCGTGGGCAAGCGCAATCCCATCACGCTGCGCATGGAGTGGCGCGTCGACGAGAGCCGGAGGGTCCCGGTCGGGTTCTTCGTCACGGGATACTCGTATCATCTGCTCGGGATCGTGCCGGCCCGCGTCCACGTGCTCGGCGCGTTCGCGACGGACGGCCGCGAGCGGCTCTATCTCCTGGGCACCGATCGCCTGGGCCGCGACCAGTGGTCGCGGCTCGTGCACGGCACCCGCACCTCCATGACCATCGGCCTCACCGCCGTGACGTTCTCCGTCGTGCTGGGCGTGATGCTCGGCGGGATCTCCGGCTACTTCGGCGGGCTCGCGGATGTCGTGATCCAGCGACTGATCGAGCTCTTGCAGTCCCTGCCCACCATCCCGATCTGGCTCGCGCTCACGGCGGCGCTGCCGCGAGACTGGTCGCCCCAGCAGGTGTTCTTCGCCATCACCGTGATCCTGTCCCTGGTGGGCTGGACCACGCTCGGGCGCGAAGTCCGCGGGCGGTTCCTGGCGCTCCGCGAAGAGGACTTCGTGCTGGCGGCCGAGCTGGCGGGCGCGAGCCGGCGTCGCATCATCGCCCGCCACATGGTCCCGACCTTCCTCTCCCACATCATCGCCACCAGCACGCTCGCCATTCCGGCGATGATCATCAACGAGACGTCGCTCTCGTTTCTCGGTCTCGGCATCCGGCCGCCCGCGATCAGCTGGGGCGTCCTCCTCCAGGAGGCGCAGAACATCCAGACCGTGGCGCTGGCGCCCTGGCTCCTCATTCCCGGGCTGGTCGTCATCCTGTCGGTGCTGGCCTTCAACCTCGTGGGCGACGGCTTGCGCGACGCCGCCGACCCGTACAGCCAGTGACGACGCCGATCCTCGAGGTCAAGGATCTCCGCGTCCACTTCTCGCTCGACGAGGGCGTCGTGCGGGCGGTCGACGGCGTGAGCTTCGAGGTGCATCCCGGCCAGGTGGTCGGGATCGTGGGCGAGAGCGGGTGCGGGAAGACCGTGACCATGAAGGCGATCCTCCAGATCGTCGAGCCCCCCGGGCGCATCGTGGGCGGCCAGATCCTCTTCCGGAAGGATTCGGCGCCAGCCGTCGATTTGAGCCGGCTCTCGCCCAAGGGAGCCGCCATGCGCGCCATCCGGGGCGCCGAGATCGCCCTGATACCCCAGGAGCCGATGGCGGCGTTCAGCCCCGTCCACACGGTCGGCGATCAGGTTGTCGAGGCGCTCCGACTCCACGAGCGCCAGTGGCGACCAGCGGGCCCGCGGCTCTCCCGGCATGAGGCTCGCGAGATGACCGTCGATCTCTTCCGCAGTGTCGGCATCTCGATGCCGGACCAGCGCGTCGACGCCTATTCGTGGCAGCTCTCGGGCGGGCTCCGGCAGCGCGCCATGATCGCGATGGCGCTGTCGTGCAAGCCGCGACTCCTGATCGCCGACGAGCCGACCACGGCGATCGACGTGACGACGCAGGCCCAGATCCTGAATCTCCTGCGCGACCTGCAGGGCCGGTACGGTACCGCCATCGTGTTCATCACCCACGATCTCGGCGTGATCGCTCAGATGGCTCGTCATGTCGTCGTCATGTATCTCGGGCGGGTGATGGAGCAGGGTTCGGTCGCGGACATCTTTCACGCGCCGAAGCACCCGTATACGCGGGCATTGCTGAAGTCGATCCCAAACGTCCACGTCACTCCCCGAACGCTCCTGCCGACTATCGCCGGATCGATCCCGCATCCCCTGGGGCGACCCCGCGGCTGCCCGTTTCACCCGCGCTGTCCCGACGCGATTGCCGGTGTCTGCACCGAGCGCGCGCCGGCGCTCCGACCGGTCGGGCCGGCGCAGCTCGCGAGCTGCTTTCTCTATCACCGGGAGGAGGCAGACGAGTGATGAGCGAGACGACGACGCCCTGGCTGCTCGAGGTCCGTCACCTCCGGAAGTCCTTCCCGATCCGCCGCGGCTTCAACCGCAAGGTGGTCGGCGCGGTGCGGGCAGTCGACGACGTGAGCTTCGCGATTCGCGAGGGTGAGACGCTCGGGCTCGTCGGCGAGTCGGGTTGCGGCAAGACGACGACCGCGCGCTGCATTCTGCGCGCGATGACTCCGACGAGCGGTGAGATCCTCTTCCGCCTGGCGGACGGCCGCATCGTCGACCTGTCGCCTCTGTCTCGCGCGGAGCTGCGCCCGCTGCGGCCGCAGATTCAGATGATCTTTCAGGACCCCTTCGGCTCGCTGAATCCGAGAATGACGATCTTCGACAACGTCGGCGAGCCGCTCCTGGTCAATGGGCTCCGCGACCGCCGCGCCCGCCTCGAGCGCGTCACCGCCCTGCTCGAGCTGACGGGGCTCCGCCCCGAATACCTGCACCGCTTCCCCCATGCCTTCTCGGGCGGCCAGCGCCAGCGCATCGGGATCGCGCGGGCGCTCGCGACGGAGCCGCGGCTCGTGGTGGCCGACGAGCCGGTGTCCGCCCTGGACGTCTCGGTGCAGGCGCAGGTGCTCAACCTCCTCCTGGAGATCCAGGCGCGGCTCTCGCTCACCTTCCTCTTCGTGGCTCACGACCTCTCGGTGGTCAAACACATCAGCGATCGGGTTGCCGTGATGTACGTGGGCCAGATCGTGGAGCTGGCGACAACCGCGGCCATCTTCGGGCATCCCCGGCACCCCTACACCGCCGCCCTGATGCGCGCGGTGCCTGCGCCCGATCCCCACGCTCCGAGTGGCGACGTGGCACTCGCCGGGGAGGTCGCCAACCCCGCCGATCCCCCACCCGGCTGCTATTTCCATCCGCGGTGTCCGTTCACGACGGAGACGTGCCGGACGGAGCGACCCCTCCTTCGGGAGATCGGCGCGGGCCATCTGGTCCGTTGCCATCGGGCGGAGGAGCTGGCGCTGACCGGGATCTAGAGGCTTAGCGCTCCGGGCGCCCCTGGCGCTGCTCGGGGCGCTCCTCCCGCTCGATACGTTCTTGTTGCTGGCCGCGCTCCTGCCGCTCACCTCGGCTCGCGGCCGGCTCGGACCGCCCAGACGGTGGCTGCTGGGGCGACGCCGGCCGCTGCGGCGGCGTCGGCGCGGCCCGCTGCTGGCTTCGCTCCTGGCGCTCGCCGCGCTCCTGCCGCTCGCCACGGCTCGCGGGCGGCTCGGAGCGCGCTGACGGTGGCTGCTGCGGCGACGCCGGCGGCTGTGATGGCGTCGGCGACGGTGGCTGCTGCGGCGACGCCGGCGGCTGTGATGGCGTCGGCGCGGTCCGCTGCTGGCTTCGCTCCTGGCGCTCGCCGCGCTCTTGCCGCTCGCCGCGCTCCGGAGGCGCGACCCGAGCCGGGCGCTCGGACCCGGGCGCTGGCGGGCGAGTGCCGCGCTCCTGCCGCTCGCCACGACTCGCGGGCGGCTCGGATCGCGCTGATGGTGGCTGTTGAGGTGACGCCGGCGGCTGTGACGGCGTCGACGCGGGTTCTGTCCCCCTGGTGGACCGGGGCGGCGGGACGATCCGCGTGGTTGCGGTGGGCTCCGCCGTCCGCCCCGGGGCGAGTCCCTGGGCACGCAGCCTCGACGAGAAATCGTGCGGCGGGCGTGTCGCCACGACGGGGCGCGTCTCGATCGCGGCCGGCGGTCTAAGGGCCGAGCCGGCGGCAACCGTCACGCTCGCCGCGACGGGCTTTACGTCGGGTGCTCCGCGCACCGGTGTGAGCTGGCGCACCTCCGCCTGGTCGAATCGCCGCGGCCGGTCGTCGTGCCGCCCGAAGCGGTCAGCGGACACGCCAACGACCGCATTGGTCACCGCCACGTTCCGGTATACGGTGATGTTGGTCACGTTCACGGTCGTGGTCCGCGTCACCACGACGTTGTTGACGACGCGGGGCCCGCCCCAGCCGTGCCAGGAGGCGACGCCGACGAACCCGCGGTGCCCCCACCATGGAATGACCGGCTCACCCCAGCCGAGCGGCGCCCAGCAGAGCGGTCGGACACCGACTCCCACCCTCACGCCGCCACCGAGGAAGACGACGAGGGCCGGCGAATATGCGGGCCTGACGATGACCGGACCCGGCGCCCAGGCCCAGTAGCGACCGACGAAGACCCAGCGCCCGTAGTGATAGGGCGCCCAACCCCACGGCGCGTCGTCGAGCCACGTCCAGCCGAAGCGTGGATCCCAGATCCATCGGCCGGCGCTGTACGGCACCCAGCCCGGCGGCACGCTCGCCGGCGCCCACACGGCGCCGTAGGTCTCGACGGTCCGCCAGCTCCCGTGCTGCTCGAGGGTTTCGGCCCCGTACACGGCGGGCGGCACGTTGCGCGTGCTCGCGGCACGGAGCATGTAGTCCGTGCGCTCGTAGTTCCAGCGGTCCCACACGGCGAGCGGCGACGCGGATCCCATCTCCACGCGCGGCGACTCGACGCCGGTGATGACTGCCTGCTGGTTGGCGGCGATCTGCATCGGAGCGCCGCCCGCTGGAGTCATCGTGGCGACGCCACCGCGGTGAGTCCTCAACGTGGTGGAATCCGGCGTCACGTCCACGCGATAGAACCCGGTGCGCTCGATCGTGAAGACCGCGTTCGGGGTGCCGAGCTCGACCGTGTGGCCCGCGGGAAGCTTCCGCAAGTCCAGAGCGGCACGTCCACCGGTCACCCGGAGCTGGATGAAATCAGGCTCCTGGTTGTCCAGGCCGATCTGGGTTCCCTCCGCGGCACGTACGAACGCACCAGCGCCGACCTGGATTTCCACGTTGCCATCCGGGCCTGCATAGAGGACGTCGCCGGGGGCGAGCGGGGTGTTGAGCTTCGCCGGCGCCCAGTCGTCGGCGCCAGGCCGCCAGAAGGACACCTGACCATTGATGTAGCTGACGCGGGGTGGTGTCGCGTCGGTCGACTCGGTGGGCTCCGGCCCTTCGGCCGGAGCTGGAGGAGCCGACGGTGCGGGCGGTGTAGCCTGAGCGTCGGCTCTCCATGTGAAGGCGGGGCTACCCAACAGCATGCTCAGCAGAAGAACCCCTGCGACGGTCTGTCGTGCACTCATGGTTTGATTCTCTCCTCAAACCCCTGAGATAGCGGTCAAACCTTTGACGGAGCCGGAGCGCCCGACATTTACCTCCGGCGCGTCTCCCGGGAGGAACCGGCAAGGGAGACTGTAGGCGGGGCGACAGCATGGTAAGTTTTTCCCGGTTACGAAAGGGGAACTGAATGAACAGGCGCCTTCTCGGTCTCTCGATCGCGTCGATCGTGCTCGCCGCGAGCGGCAGTGGCGGGGTCCACGCCCAGTCCTTCTTCGAGGGCAAGACCCTGCGCATTGTCGTGGGCTTCGCTCCGGGCGGCGGCTTCGATACCTACGCCCGGGTCATCTCACGTCACATGGGCAAGCACATTCCCGGGACTCCCACGATCGTCGTCGAGAACATGACCGGCGCCGGGAGCCTCATCGCCGCGAATCACGTGTATCGGCTGGCGAAGCCTGATGCTCTCACGGTCGGACACTTCAACGGAGCCCTGTTCCTGGGACAAGTCCTCGGACAGCCGGGGATCGAGTTCGACGCGCGAAAGTTCGAGCTCATCGGGGCTCCGATCAAGGAAGACTCCGCCTGCGCGATGACCAGGGCGAGCGGGATCACGTCCGTCGAGAAATGGATGGCCGCGAAGACGCCGGTCAAGCTGGGCGGCGTCGCGCCCGGCGGAACACCGGACGCGAACGCCAGGATCTTGAAGGCGGCCCTCGGACTCCCGATTCAGCTCGTCTCGGGCTACAAGGGCACCGCCGAGATCCGGCTAGCGGCGGCGTCCGGTGAGCTGGCCGGGGCCTGCTGGTCGTGGGAATCGATGCGGTCCACCTGGCGCGGCGCTCTGGACACCGGTGAAGTCGTCGCCGTCTTGCAGACGAGCCCGAGAGCGTTTCCCGATCTGCCCGGCGTTCCCCTCGCGATCAACCTGGCGAAGACGGACGAGGCCCGTCAGCTGATCAAGGTCGGCATCCAGAATGCCGCCGCGTTCGCGCGCCCGCTCGCGCTGCCGCCCGGCACGCCCAGGGATCGCGTCCTCGTCCTGCGCCGAGCCTTTCAGCAAACGCTGAAGGACCAGGCGTTCCTGGCCGAAGCGGAAAAAGCCAAGCTCACGCTGGAGCCGGCCACCGCCGAGGAGCTCGAGAAAATGGTCGCCGGGGCGTTCGCGCTCGATCCCGCGCTCCTGGCGAAGCTGAAGGACATCCTCTACAAGTAGTCGGGTACGTGTCGCCGGGCCGGGTGAAGAAACCTACCAGTGATTCAGGACTGATCACACCGCTCGGAGATTGCGGACAGCGCCGTCGTGTGTCGTCGCGGGTTTGCCGATCACCGACGTCTGGCAGGCACGTTGCTGTATGAAAAACCCTATGAATGCTGAGTCCCCTTTCAACATCATGGTGCATCGCGCGACGGAACTGAACGGGTCTGCGGCGGTCCGGAAAAGCACCTCGCGCCGACACGGCGTGAGCCTTCGCCTCGGCGACATCCTCGTCTACGAGGGTCTGGCGACGGCGGCGGACGTGCAGAGCGCGCTGCATCTGCAGAGCGTTGCCAGGACATATATACCGCTCGGCCACATCCTCGTCGCGCAAAAAATCATCACCCGGCGCCAGCTCCTGTCGGTGCTCGAGCGCCACCAGCGCCAATCCAAGCTCGGCGAGCTCCTGGTCAAAACGAAGGCCCTGACCACCGAGCAGCTCGCGACAGCTCTCGCCGAACAGCGCCGCCGGAAGCAGGCGCTCGGGGAGATCGTCATCCGGCTGAAATACGTCACGGAGGAGCAGCTGCGGCACGCGCTGTGCCTCCAGCTCCACATCAGCTTCTTCGACCTCGACACGATCGAGCTGGATCGATCGCTGCGCACGCTGATCAATCCGCGCTTCGCCCGAAAGGGCCTCGTCGTCCCCGTCGCGCGGGTCGGCAACACGCTCGTCGTGGCGATGGACGACCCGACGCGGACGGCTGTCATCGAGGACATCAAGTCGAGCACGGGCTTCGCGATCGAGATCATCACGTCCACCCGGGCCAGCATCCGCCGCGCGCTCGCCCACATGTACCCCGGTCCCGTGCCGGCGGAGCCGAATGGTCTCGCGCCACGCCCGAACGGGCACGAGCCGCACCCCCTCGTGGGTGAGCCGGACATCCTCTCGTTCGAGGAGATCGAGGATCTCTCCGAGGGCCGCGCGGCTTACCTCGACGTCCAGCGCGCCGCCGAGAGCACCTCCGGCATCGTCCGCCAGCTGCTGACGCTGGCGGTCGAGCGTGGCGCCTCCGACATTCATCTCGAGGCCGTGGATCGCGGGATCCAGACGCGGTTTCGCATCGACGGCGTGCTGCAGGAGCTCGATCTCGACCGGGTGGACGAAATGCTGAATCAGAATCGGGGCAAGCTGATGTCGCGGCTTAAGATCCTCAGCAAGCTCGACATCGCGGAGCGCCGCCGGCCCCAGGACGGAAGCTTCCGGGCGCGGGTGGAGCGGGACGGTGAGAGCGCCACCGTGGACTTCCGCATCTCCATCATTCCCGGCTACTACGGCGAGAGCGCCGTCATCCGGATCCTCGACCCGCGCGGTCTTCCGCAGTCGGTGGAAGGGCTGGGCCTCCGCGAGCCCGTCGCCGCGCGGCTGCGCCAGCTGCTGCGCTCGTCCACCGGGATCATCCTGGTCACGGGCCCGACCGGCTCCGGCAAGAGCACGACCCTCTTCGGCGCGCTCAAGAGCGTGTACCAGCCCGGGATCAAGATCCTGACCGCCGAGAACCCGATCGAGTACGTCTGCGATGGCTTCCGCCAGCACGAGGTGGACGACCGCCTCGGCAACACGTTCGCCAAGTACCTGCGCTCCTTCCTCCGCCACGACCCGGACGTGATCATGGTCGGCGAGATCCGGGACGGCGAAACGGCGGAGCTGGCCTTCCGGGCGGCCCAGACCGGCCACCTCGTCCTGAGCACGCTGCACACGAACGACACGATCAGCGCCCTGCCGCGGCTCCTGGACCTCGGCGTCGACGCAAACCTCATCACGTCGTCCCTCCTGGGCGTGCTCTCTCAACGGCTGGCGCGCGAGGTGTGCTCGGAGTGTCGAGCGCAATACACGCCGCCCGCGGACCTGCTGGGGGACATCCTCGGGACGCCGCCCGCCGACTTCCGCTGGTACCGGGGCCACGGTTGCGCACGCTGCAACTACACCGGCTATCGCGGACGCTTGATCCTCACAGAGCTGTGGACCCCGAACGACGCTGACATCATGCTGATCAACCGGGGTGCGCCGTTCGAGGAGATCCGGCAGAGCGCGCGGAAGACGACGCTCCCGATGGCGGACGACGCCGCCGAGAAGCTATGTCAGGGCCGGACGAACCTCGAAGAGCTGATTCGCGCGCTCCCGCACTCGGCGCTGCGACAGCTTCGTCTTGACGCGATCTGACGTACCGGCCCCGGCGGCGCCGGCGCCGGGCAGCCTCCCCGGCCGACTGCCCTAGGATCGCGCGGACAGCGTGCGGCGAATCTCGTCGACCACCGAGGCGTAGCCCGAGCGGAGCACGGCGGCGTCCGACGAGTAGTTGATGATGGTGGCGCCGAGACCGATCATCTGGCGTACGCCCTCCACCGTGTCGGTCAGCATCGCCACCGCCTTGCCGTTCTTGCGCGCGGCGGCGACCAGTCGCCGCCGGTGATCGTCCAGCGCCTGGCGCTGCGCGGGCGTGCCGAGCACGCCGAGGTCCTGGGCGAGGTCGGTCGGGCCGATCGTCAGCGCGTCGATGCCGGGAACGGCGGCGATCTCGTCGAGCCGGGTGAAGGCACGCTTCGTCTCGAGCATGATCGTCACGTGCACGCGCGTGTTCGCGGCCGCGGTGTGCTCGCCGATCGGTAGCGTCCGGAACTCGGTGTGCGGCCCGAAGCCGTACATCCCCCGCTCACCCAGCGGCGCGTACCGGCAGCACGCCGCGACCTCGGCCGCCTGCTCGGGCGTGTCGACCTGTGGCACGTGCAGATTCCAGACCCCGGCGTCGAGAAGCCGCGTGATCCACTCTCGATTGCCCTCGGGCGGGCGGACGACCATCGGGAAATCGAGCGCCCGGGCCAACGCCGCCATGTCGGCCACGGTCTCGATCGAGAACGGTGAGTGCTCCATGTCGATCCGGGCGAAGTCCAGGCCGGCGGCCTTGAGCAATGTCAGCACCGCGGGAGTGCGGATCATGGTCACCCATGTGCCGATCTGCACCTCGCCCCGCTCGGCCCGGGCCCGGTAGGCGTTCTCGTTCATCGCCCGCTAGCTCATCAGGCCGTAGAACTTCCCGGCGTTCTCGCAGGTGATCTTGTGCACGACATCCGGCGGCAGATGGCCGAACTGCTCCTGGATGTACTTCGACGACTGGGGCCAGACCCCGTCGGGGTGCGGATAGTCCGATCCCCACATGAGCGTCTCGACGCCCATCTCGTCGATCAGCTTGGTGCCGATCTGATCGAACTGGAACGTCGCCCGGCACTGTCGCCGCCAGTAGTCGCTCGGCTTCATCTTGAGCCCGAGATCCCGGAAGCGGTCTTCCCACTCGAAGTCCATGCGGTCGAGCGCGTACGGGATCCAGCCGATGCCGCTCTCGCCGAAGGAGATCCGGATGTTCGGATACCGCTCGAGGACGGCGGCGCCGATCACGGCCGCCAGAATGTTGACCAGGTTCATCTGGAACCCGGCGACGCTGGTGAAGAATGCGGCCCGGCGGGTGAGGCCCGTCTGCCGCTCGCGCACGCCCGGCGGCAGCGACGGAGAGCGGCTCCCAGATCGGATGCCACATGGGCTCCATGTCCCAGGAGCACGAGAGCTCGAGGCCCCGAAGCCCGAGCCGCGCCACGCGGTAGACTTCCTTGACGGCCGCGTCGAGGTTGCCGTAGGGCAAACAGGCGAGCCCGACGTGGCGCTCGGGGTAGTGCTTGCAGAACTCGACGAGCCAGTCGTTGTAGATCCGGAACATCTCGCCAGCCGCCTCGTGGTCGCCGAGCCGCGTCGCGGCCCCGAGGATGCCGAAGAGCACCTCGGCCTGAACGCCGTCCCGGTCCATGTCCGTGACACGCAGGTGCGGGTCGCCGGGGCGGCGGATCCCCTTCTTGCCGTCGTCGTAGAGGCCGGTCGATGCCATGACGTCCACCCGGTGGTTCTGCCCGGGCACGTACTTCGTGCCCGTCGACCCGATGCCGCCGACGAGCCCGAACGGCGCACCCTTCTTGGTCGTCCACTGCGGTCCGTCGGGCCCTTCCATGACGTAGGGCATGCGGTCCTTCATGAGCACCGAGGCGTTCGCGGTGAAGAGGTCCGGTGGGAGCCAGGGCATGTCGATGTGGCAGTCGGCCGAGATCCTCGTGTAGCGCATATCGCCCTCCCTGTCGCAGGCAGTGCGAGCCGCGGCACGGCCGGGGCTGGGTCCCCCGCGTGCGAGGCGAGCTCATGACGACGACGCGATGCTATTCCCAGGAGGACCCCCTGGGCAAGCGAAGACTGCAGCGGCTACACTCGGCGGTGATGCGGCGTGTCCGCGCGCGACCACGCGAAGCGACCTCGAGGGCCGTCGTCGGCGTCATCTCCGACACGCACGGACTCCTGCGGCCGGAGGCGGTCACGGCGCTGGCCGGCGTCGACGTGATCGTGCACGCGGGCGACGTGGGCTCCGCCGCAATTCTCGACGAGCTCGGCAAGATCGCGCCGGTCATCGTGGTGCGCGGCAACAATGACCGCGGCGCCTGGGCGGCATCCATTCCGGAAATCGCGACGACGGAGGTCGGGGGGGTTCGACTCTGCGTCATCCACGACCTCAAGACGCTTCGTGGCGATCCGGCCAGCCAGGGCGTCGACGTCCTGATCTCCGGCCACTCGCATCGGCCGAGCATCGAGCGGCGCGAGCACCTCCTGCTGCTCAATCCGGGCAGCGCGGGGCCCCGGCGCTTTACGCTGCCGATCGCGGTGGCACGGCTGTACGTCGAGCCGGCCGGCCCTCGGGCCGAGATCGTCGAGCTCGCGGCCGCCCCCGGGCCAGCGCGGCGAGGGCGAGGCCCGCGCCGACGCGGCCTTGACGGGGCCCGCGGCCCCGGCGCAGTATCCCCTCGGGGAGGGGTCGGATGAAGAAGGACATCGGGAGCCTTCGCTCGACGCTCGAGTACCTCGAGGCCGTCGGCGAGCTGGTCACCACGGACGTGGAGGTCGATCCGCACCTCGAAGTCGCGGCGATCCAGAAGCACTTCGACGGAGGCGCCGCCCTGCTGTTCAACAAGGTGAAGGGGTACCCGAACGCGCGTATCTGCAACAACATCTTCGCGAGCGGCGACCGCATCGCGCGGCTCCTGGACGTGGACGATCCCAAGAAGCTCAAGCACAAGGTCGTCGAGGCGCTGCGTGATCCCCTGCCACCCGTCGAGGTGAACGACGGCCCCTGCCAGGAAGTCGTGCTGACGAAGAGCTTCGACGTGTGGGACGTCGTCCCCATGATCTCCCATTCCGACAGCGACCCCGGGCGGACGCTCGGCGCCGGCACCACCGTCGTGCGGGGCAAGCACTTCTGGGGCGGCTCGCACATCGGCTACAACCGGATGAACTTTCGCGGTCCCGACTACTCGAGCTTCCAGATCTCGCCGGGCTCACACATGGACCAGGTCGCGACGCACTGGTACCGCAAAGGGCCGATTCCCCTCACGATCAACATCGGGATCCCGCCGGCCTGCACGATGATGGCGGGCTCGGGCTTCACGTACGTGATCCTGCCGCGGGGCTGCGACGAGCTCGGCGTCGCCGGCGCCCTGCAGGGCTATCCCGTGGAGCTCGTCAAGGCGCGGACGCAGGACGCCTGGTCCATCGCCAGCGCGGAATACGTCATCGAAGGCTACATCGACACCACCCAGAAGGTGTGGGAGAGCCCGCTCGCCGAGAAGGACGACGCGCAGGGCGTGCATCCGTTTCATCCGGAGTGGTCGGGCTACATGGGGAAGTCGTACCGCACCTATAAATTCCAGGCGACGGCGATCACTCATCGCGCCGACCGGCCGCTCTATTACGGCCTCATCGTGCACGGCATGGACGAGCATTTCATCGACGGGGTCGTGCGCGAGGCCTGTTTCCTGGAGCTAGCGGACCGCATCGTTCCCGGCCTCTGTGTCGACACGCACATCCCAATGGGCATGACCGACTGGGGCGGGGTCATCTTCCAGGTCAAGAAACGCCGCGCGCGCGACGAGGGGCTCCAGCGCAACATCCTGACCGCGGCGCTCTCGATCTCGTTGGGGGCACGGCTCGGCATCGTCGTCGACGAGGACGTCGACATCTACAACATCGAGGACGTCCTGTGGGCGCTCACGACCCGGGTGAATCCGAAGGACGACGTCCTGACGATCTGCGAGGGCGGGTTCGGGCAGACCTTTCAACCAGCGGAGCGCAGCTCGGCTGGCGACCGGCAGTGGACGCAGAGCAACATCCGATTCTCGGGCGCGATGGGCATCGACGCCACGCGGCCGTTCATCCATCGGGACGCCTTCGAGCGAGCTCGCTACAACGTCGAGGTCGTGGACCTCGCGAAGTTCTACTCACCCGAGCAGATCCGGCAGGCGAAGGAAGGGCAGCGCGACTACGCCAAGTTCCTGGCGGAGCGCGGGATCTGACGGAGCGCCACCGCCGCGTCGTCAACGGAGAAGAGGGACGCCATGGACTTCGGAATCTTCACCGAGCAGATCCGACGTGGGAGCAGTCAGGGTGAGTGGTTCGGCGAGCTGCTTGAGCTCGCCGACGCGGGTGAGCAGTGGGGACTCGACGTCGTGTGGCTGGCGGAGATGCTGGTCAATCCCAGCCGGTCGGTGTTGTCGGCGCCTCTGCTGGTGGCGAGCTGGATCGTCGCGCGGACCCGGCGCCTGCGGGTGGGAACGGCCGTGCAGCTGCTGCCGCTGAACCACCCGCTCCGCGTCGCCGGCGAGGTCGCGACGCTCGATCACCTGAGCCATGGACGGTTCGACTTCGGCGTGGGCCGGAGCGGTGGCCCGCGGGCCTACGACGCGCTCGGTGTCCCCTATGAAGAGAGCCAGGCGCGGTTCTTCGAGGCGCTCGAGATCATCCTGACGGCCTGGAAGGGCGAGCCGTTCAGCTACGAGGGCAAGTACTATCGGTTCGCCGACACGACCGTGACCCCGCGTCCGTACCAGGCGCCGCACCCACCAGTGCGAATGGCAGCCACGACCGCGGAGACCTTTCCACGCGTGGGCCGGATGGGTCTGCCGATCTTCGTCGGACTTCGCGGAATGGCCATCCCCGAGCTGGCCGAACACGTGCGCACCTACCGTCAGGCGTGGCGAGAGGCGGGACACCGGGGCGACGGGGACGTGTGCCTCCGGATCCCGGTGTACGCCGCCCCGACGGAGAGCGCCGCGCTCGAGGAGCCGCAGGAAACCATCACGTACTACTTCTCCCGTCAGGCCGACCTGACCCGGGCGCCGATGGGGCGGGCCGGGACCGGCCCGGTCGAGCGGCGCGAGAAACAGGCGCGGACACTGAAGAGTCTCACGTACCCGGAGATCCTCAGCACCAAGGTCGCGTTCGGCACGGGCCCGGGCCTGGTCGACCGACTCGCGCAGCTCCGGGAAGAGCTCAGCTTGAACGGGATCGCGGCCGAGCTGAATCCTGGCGGGCTCCTGCCGATGGAGCGGGAGAAACGGAGCTTGCAGATTCTCACGCAGCAAGTGATGCCCGCGTTCAAATAGGCGCGCGACGCGCCGGCCGTGCGATGCCGGCGTGACCCGGCCGCGCGAGCGCAACGAGGGAGCGAGCGATGGCGACACGCGACAACGGCGGCACGAAATTCGAGACGGTGCGGTACGAGAAGAAGGGAGCCGTGTGCCACATCATCTTGAATCGCCCGGAGAAGCTCAACGCGGCCAACGACCGACTCGTCGAGGACGTCAACGACGCGCTCTTCGAGTTCGACGCCGACTCCGAGCTGAAGGTGGCGATTCTGAGCGGCGCCGGCCGTGCGTTCTGCTCGGGGGCGGACGTGCAGCAGCGCCAGCTCCGCACGCGCGAGGAGCTCCGGCGGCTCGGCGGGCCGGCGGGCCGGCGCTCGCGAGAAAACGGGCTGGCCGACGCCGTCAACTGGAAGCCGGTGATCGCCGCGGTGCACGGCTACGCCCTCGGCCTGGGCTACTCGCTGTCGCAGTCGTGTGATCTGGTCGTGGCGGCCCAGGGGACGAAGTTCCAGATCCGCGAGGTGCAGCGCGGGCTCGCCAGCGGCCAGCACTGGGTGGCCACCTGGTTCTGGACGGGCAGCCGGTTCGCGAACGAGGTCGCCCTGACCGGCCGGATGTTCACCGCCGAGGAAGCGTTCCAGCACGGCATGGTGAACCGCGTGGTCCCGCACACAGAGATGATCGCCGCCGCCGAGGCGCTCGCCGCGGAGATTCTCGAAAATCCCCCGCTCGCCGTCCGCGCCAACGTGCGGGTCATGCGGTGGTTCGTCAACGAGATGCAGCGTCAGTCCCGGTACTACACGCAGGGACTCGGCCTCCATCTGAGCGAGGACTTCCAGGAATCGGCCCGCGCGTTCGTGGAGAAGCGCAAAGCCGTCTTCAAGGGCCGGTAGCGCCGCTACTCCACGAACTGCGCCGCCCGCCAGCGCAGGGCGGCGCCGAGCCCCTCCGTGTCCCGGATCTCGTCGAACTTCGCCCCGACGTCGGTCCTCGCCGCGTAGAGCGGCGCCAGGACGTCGAGCCCCGCCCGGATGGCGTTGCGAAAGCCCGCGGCCTCGGCGCCCCGGTTGATGGCGAGCTTGGTGCCGGCGAGCGCCTCGGGCGAAATGAGCGCGATCCGCCGCGCGAACTTCAGCGTCGCCGCTTGCAGCTCGGCCCGGGGCACGACACGGTTCACCATCCCGTACTGTAGGGCCGTCTGCGCGTCGATGGGATCGCCGAGGTAGAGGAGCTCGCGGGCGCGCTTGAGTCCGATGACGAAGGGCATGACGAGCGCGGGGCCGACATTCGAGAAGCGGATCTCCGGCTCGCCGAAGAGGGCATCGGCGGCGGCGATCGTGATGTCGCACATCATCACCAGCTCGCAGCCGCCGCCGAGGCAGTGGCCCTGGACGGAGGCGATCACCGGCTTTTTCATCTCCCAGGGCGTCATCTCGAGCGCGACGTCGTCGGTGAGCGATTCGTGCCAGGCGAGCGCGTTCCCGCGTCGCGCGGCCCGAGCGGGATTGGGCGCGATGTCGTACCCGGAGCAGAAGCTCCGGCCCTCGGCGCGGAGCACCACCACGCTGGTGGCGGGATCGCGGTCGGCCTCGTGGAAGCGCTCCACGAGTGTCCGCTTCAAGTCGGCGCTGATGGCATTGAGCTTATCGGGGCGATTGAGCGAGACGAGGCCGACGCGGCCGTCGACGCCATACGTCACCAGTGGCGGGGTCATGGCAGGCTCCTCCCGGTCGGCATCACGAGCGAGATTCGATTACGCCCGCTGACGTGCGCATAGTGAACGCGCTCCGCCATCGCGGCGATCAGCAAGACACCAAGCCCACCGACCGGGCGCTCCTCCACACCGGCGGTGTCGTCGGGGACACGGACCTTGGCGAACGGGTCGTGCGGGGGAGCCGTGTCCTCGTAGGTGAGCGCGATCCAGTCGAGCCCGACGTCGAAGGTGAGATGGACGGGCGCCTCGGAGTCGGCCCCGTGGCCGTGGACGACGGTGTTGGTGAAGAGCTCTTCCACCAGCAACGTCATCCGGAGGCAGGCCTTGCGAGGCACGCCGCCCGCCGTACAGACCGCGGCGATGAAGTCCGCCACTGCGGGTAGGGTGTCCCGCCTCGCCGGGAAGATTCTGTGGTGGTTTCCGGTATCGACGTGATCGCTCGTGCGCGGCCTCCGATCTCCGATGAATGTGCGACCGACTCGGCTACTATATATACATCGGGATGCGCACCGCGCAGCGTTCATTCCGGAAACGGCCCGATACTCGCGCGGATATCGGTCGAGGAGGGAACGATGAGATCCGCATTGATTGCTCTGGCTCTGCCACTTGTGCTGGCGGTCGGCGCGGCAAGCGCCGAAGCCGCTGAGGACGCCGGCTACATCAAGGCGTCCAACGGTGTCGTGCAGATCGAGCGTTCGGGGCAGCGACTCCCCGCACCAGTCGGAAGCGTCGTCCACCAGGGCGATCTGGTGATCACGGGCGCGGATGGCTCGGTGGGAATCACGTTTCGCGACAACAGTCTGCTCTCCGTCGGTCCGGACAGCGTGCTGTCGATCGATCGCTTCGTCTTCAATTCGACGACCCATCTGGGAGCTTTCGAGAGCTCGCTGAAGCAGGGCACGCTGGCCGTGGTCTCCGGAAAGCTGGCCAAGCAATCTCCGGAAGCGATGAAAGTGAAGACGCCGGCGGCGATCCTCGGTGTGCGCGGGACCGAGTTCCTTGTTCGAACCGGCCCGTCGACGAACTGACCCGCGCAATCTCGTCAGGCTCGCACCGCTGGCGCTGCTCGTCCTGGCCGGCTGCGCCGGCCGGGGCGATCTGTACGTGCTCCTCCCGGGCAAGGGCGGCCACAACGGCGCGCTGATCGTGACCAGCGGCGACGGGCAGCGCGTCCTCGATCAGCCGTACGCCGCAGCCCGCGTGTCGCGAACCGGCAGCGTCGAGGCGGTCGCGACCACGGAGGCGGAGGTGCGGCGAGCATTCGGCCCGGCGCTCGCGGCGCAGCCGGGGCGGCCGGTGTCCTTCTATCTCTACTTTCTCGCCGACACCGACGAGTTCACGCCGGAGTCCAAGCAGGTCGTCACCCAGATCTTCGCCGAGATCGCCCGCCGGCCGGCGCCCGATATCGTCATCATCGGACACACGGATCGCGTGGGGCCGGTGCCGTACAACGACCAGCTGTCGCTCAAGCGTGCCGAGCGCGTACGCGAGGACCTCCGGAAGCTCGGGATTCCCAAGGTCCGGATCTCGGTGGCGGGGCGCGGAGAGCGTGAGCCCGAGGTGCCGACCGCCGACGAGGTGCCCGAGCCGCGCAACCGGCGCGTCGAGATCAACGTCCGCTAGCCGACGTCGGTCCCTTCCAGCGCACCACGAGAATGGCCATGTCGTCGGAGGGCTCCACACCCTCGGTAAACCGACCGACCTCGCGACGGATGGCCTCGCCCACGTCCGAGGCGCTCGCCGCGCGGCCCACCTGCGCCAGCAGCGCTTCGAGACGGTCCCGCCCGTAGAGCCCGGCGCCACGGCTCGCCGCCTCGGTCACGCCGTCGGTGACGGCCCCCGCCGTCCATGAGGCGGAGCAGGGGCCGCTCTCCGCTCGGCAGGAGATACGGCGGCTCGTGGCCGGCATTGCAGTACTCGAGCAGTCCGGTGCGCGTGTCGAGAATACCGGCCAGCACGGTGACGAAGAGCCCCCCGGTGTTCTCACGGGAGATCTCCACGTTGGCCTCGCGCATCACCGTCTCGACCTGACGGGCCTGGCGCAGCGCCGCGCTCTTGTAGAGGGCCTTGCTGACGGCCATGAAGAGACTGCCCGGCAACCCCTTGCCCGCCACGTCGCCGATCAGGAAGAAGACCCGGTCGTGATCCAACGCGAAGAAATCGTAGAGGTCGCCGCCCACCTCGCGGGCGGGCTCGAGGAACGCGTAGAGATCGAGCGGTGTGTCGCCCGGGAATACGGTCGCGGGCTGCGGGAGGCTGCTCATCTGGATGCGACGCGCGGCCTCCAGCTCTCCGGCCACCCGCGCCGCCTGCTCGCGCTGCTGTTCGATGGAAAGGCGCAGGGCCCGGCGCTGGCTCTCGGCCTCGGCCAGGGTGACGACCAGCATCGACGTGAAGATGGCGCCGAGCGCGAGCGACGGCAATGCGGCGTCGAGCAGGATCCCGCGGTTCAGGTAGAGAAGAAAACCCCCGGCCCCCACCGCTCCGATGACGAGCACGAACAGCGCCACCGACGTCCGCGCCGCCAATCGCGGTACCGCCAGAACGAGCAAGAGTCCCGCGGCGATCAGCACGCCGGCCTCCGCCCACGCGGCGCCGCGGGGCCGGGACAGCAGATCACCGTCGAAGATGCCCTCGAGCAGCTGGGCATGGATCTCGACGCCGGACATCCGCTCGGCCACGGGAGTCGCCTGATAGTCGGACAGGCCGAGCGCGGTGACACCGATCAGGACCAGCTTGCGCTCGAACAGATGAGGTTCGACGGTCCCGGCCAGAACGTCGGCCGCCGACACGAAGCGCGATGGATCGTGTCGTCCAAAGTGCACCCGCACGCTTCCATCGGACTCGGCGGGGATGAGGAGATCGCCGATGCCCACGGCCTCGAGACCCGAGACGCCGACGCGCACCGTGAGGACCGGCGCTCCGGTGGCCACGCGGAGTATCTCGACGCCGAACCCCGGGAGCACGACGTCGGCCGCGGCGGCGACGAGCGGCATGCGGCGGACCACGCCACGCTCGGGCTCCACGTTCAGGAGACCGTGGCCCCGCGCGACACGGTCGATCTCCTCGACACTGCGGAGCGCCCTTTCGAAGCGTGGTACGAAGAGCCTCGGGTCACCGCCGATGGTGCGCACCGGAGCCTGGCGGACTGCCCGGCGCCTCCGGCCCGCGTCCCCCCCGAGGCCCGCGACGCCCAGCACGACGGGCCGTCCACTGAGCGCCTGGGCCAGGACCACGTCGTTGCTCGGCAGGCTGGAGAGCCGCTTGACCAGGTCCTGGCTCATTCCCGGGACAAATTCCGGCAGGCGGTCCGGTGAGAGCCGATCCGCCTCGGGCATCACCAGATCGATACCGATGGCCGCCGGGCGCGCCTCGGCGAGACGCGCAACGAGCCGGGCGAGCCAGGTCCGTGGCCACGGCCACTGCCCGTGGAGCCGGAGGCTCTCCTCGTCGATCGCCACGATGACGGCCGGCGCCGAGCGGCGGATCCTGGGCGCCCAGCGCTGGTAGGCGTCGAAGCCCGCCTCCCGTACCAGCCCGAGCCCGAGGACATCGGGAACGAGCCCGAGCCCGAGGAAGATCGCGAGAAGCAGCAGGCCGAGGGGTTGGCCACGACGGCCGCGCGCGACGCGGACCCACAGTCGCTCCGACCGATCCATCCTGCTCAGGGCGGAGGGCTCAGAGAGCGATCTCCATGCCGTCGTAGGCAGCCAGGATCTCCACCCGCCGGTCTCCGCGCGTGATCTCCTCGAGTCGGCGCGTCTCGGCGAGGAGCGCACCGATTCGTTCGTCGTCGGAGAGGGGCTCGTGGTGGTACAGGCAAAGACGCTTCGCGTGCGCCCGCTGGCACAGCTCCAGACCGACGATGTTGCTGGAGTGCCCCCAGTCCTCCTTGATCGACGTCGCCTCGGCGAGCGAGTACTGGGAGTCGAAGATCACCAGATCGGCGTTGCGAAAGAACTCCACGAAGCCCTGGACCTCCGCCAGGTCGTCCTGCTTGTGCTCCGCGTCGGTCGAGTAGACGACGATCCGCTCGTCCTTCTGGAATCGATAGCCGTACGAGTCGCCGCCGTGGCGCTGGAGCTTGGCCCGTACCCGGAGACCGGCGATCTCGTAGTCGCGACCCGGCTGGAGCCGCACGAACTCGATCCGGGCGCTGAGCCCCGAGAAATCGACCGGGAAGAACGGCGCCGCGTGCTGGCCTCGAAAGGCCGCTTCCAGCCCGGCGTGGCAGCCATAGATCCGGACGTGGTTGGCGACGCTGTAGGCCGGCACGAAGAAGGGAAAGCCCATGATGTGGTCCCAGTGCAAGTGGGACATGAACACGTGAAAGGTGTGCCCGGCGGGCCCGCGGGTCGCGAGCACGTCGTTGCCGAAGACTCTGGCGCCCGAGCCCATGTCGCACAGCACGAAGTCATTGGACCCGGCGGCGATCTGGACGCAGGACGAGTTGCCGCCGAACGTGTGGGAGATCGCGAAGTCGACCTCGCGCTCGAGAAAGGCCGTCGCCTTCTCGGGCGTGTCCAGCGTCCGCCCGGCGGCGTGCATCAGAGCCGCGATCAGCTTGCGCCGGACCTCGGCCGACGTCATGGCCACGGGGATCGAGCCGCGCGTGCCCCAGAACCGGACGCGCACGCGCCCGTCAGGCGGCATCGAACGCGGCCAGCGCCGGCGGCGAGAGCCTGGCCAGTCCCTCGCGGACCGACGGAAAGACGTCGAGGACCATCGTGAAGCGGGTAATGTCGAAGATCTCCCTGACGGCGGGCTGGAGGGATGCCACCCCGATCGAGCCTCCCTGGCCCTTGGCCTGCTTGGAGGCCAGCATCAGGACACGGAGCCCGACGCTGCTGATGTACTCGACGCTCACGAAGTCGAGCAGGATCCGATCCAGGCCCCGGGCGCAGCGAGCCATGTAGGGCGCGAGCGCGGCTTTGAAGTCTTCCGAGGTCGAGTGGTCGATGCGACCCATGGGGGTGAGCACCACCGTGTCGGCGTAGCGCTTCAGCATCAGGTCCATGTCGGCTCCCCCGAACCCGAAATGACACGCGGTGCGGGATTCAATGCTATCACCTGCCCCGGCCGAAGGTCATCATGCCTGGTGATCCCGTCAGCCGGCGACCGAGCTTGACACGCCGCGCGACGTGCTATCCATCGATCCGATGGTCCTTCGGCCCTCGCTTGTCTTGCTGGTCCTGGTCGTGATGGGGTTGCTACAACCCTTAGCGTACGCTAGCCCGCCCGATCCCAACTGGATCGCCGGCTTCTGGGACGACGGTGACTACGACGACGTCGTTCTGC
Source organism: Candidatus Rokuibacteriota bacterium (assembly GCA_003221635.1). Lineage (GTDB taxonomy): Bacteria > Methylomirabilota > Methylomirabilia > Rokubacteriales > CSP1-6 > AR31. Next base: position 24,155 of record QHSR01000135.1, read on the forward strand.
TGGCGACATCCAGCGTCGGCACCCTGGACACCCACGAGTGTGCCGCAGCGGTTCGAATCGCAGTCGTCAGCACCTCCGTGTGCTTGCTAGACGAGAGCCTGTCGCTCGATGACCTGCGCTCGTCGTGGCGCACGCGCGCCTCCCGCGGCGTAAGTCTCCCCGGAGCTGCGAAGCCGCGGACCGCCCGCGGTCAGAACCCAGGCTCCCTTTACCTCCCGTCGCAGCATTCGTGCGTCGCGGGCAATCGAGTCGCATGGCGTTCAGGAGGGTCAAACAAAGTTCGTGGTCAGACTCGTCCGTTCTCGTGCACCCGTGCCCGTTCCGGTTCTGGTTCTCGTGCTGTCGATGAGCCTCACCGGGTGCGCACCGCTTGTTGACCTGGACAAGCCCTCCCCCGATGGCCCCCGCATCTCGAATCTGCGCCTGACCCCGGATGAAAGCAGCGTCGGCTGCCCAGTGGAGCTCAGCTTCAGCGTCGATACGACCCAGGACGCGCTCGACAAAGCGATCGCGGCCTGGACATGGGCTCGCGGCCGGGAGGGCACTCACGGCTACCTGGCGCTGGCTGCCGATCAGCAAGCACTCGGGAGTCAGCCGGGAGATCGTTTCGTCGCTCCGCCCTTCCAGCGCATCGAGGGCAAACTCTTCCGGCCGATGGCGCTCACGATCTCGCTGGCGGTCATCGGCTCGCTGCTCCTCACCCTCACCCTGATTCCCGTGCTGTCGACCTTGCTCTTCCGGCGCCCGCCCTCGCAGCGCGAGAGCCCCTTGTCCAGGACATGATCGAGGCGGCGGCCAAAGGTCGCGTCGTCACGCAGCTCTACGAGGGGGAACGCCGCTTCGACGTGGCAGTACGGATCGTCCAGGACGGAGATCCCATCACCAACCTTCGCAACCTCACCGTCAGCGCGCCGGGCGGCGACCGGATTCCGGTCGCGCAGCTCGCCGAGTTCGTCAAGACGGACGGCGTGGCCGAGATCTTGCGCGAAGGCAACGTCCGCCGGCTCGCAATCAAGTGGAGCGTCCGGGAGCGCGACATGGGAAGTCTCGTCGCCGAGGCGATGCAGAAGGTCGAGGCCGCCGTGAAGCTGCCCCAGGGCTACACCATGGTGTGGAGCGGGCGGTTCGAGGACCAGCAGCGGGCGCTGGGGCGGCTCTACGTCATCGTCCCGCTTGTGATCTTCATCATCTTCGTGCTCCTGTTCGGCGCCTTCCAGTCGGTGGGCGACGCGCTGCTGATCATGCTGAACCTGCCGTTCGCACTGATCGGGGCCACCCTGGCGCTCTACCTCTGGTCCACGACCTTCAACATCTCGGCGGCGGTCGGGTACATTGCGGTGTTCGGGGTGAGCGTGCTCAATGGCGTGGTGCTGGTCTCCTCGATCCGGCAGGCGCGCGATGACGGCCTGCCGACGCGGGAAGCCATCGAGCGCGGGTGCGCGATCCGCTTCCGCGCGATCGTCGTGTCGGCGATCGTCGCTGTCATCGGGTTCCTGCCGGCGGCCCTGTCGCGGGGGATCGGGTCGGAGATCCAGCGGCCGCTGGCGCGAGTCGTGGTCGGGGGACTGATTTCCTCGACGGCGCTCACGCTCCTCGTTCTGCCAGCCGTCTACGAGCTCTTGGGCCGGCGCCGGACGGCCGCCCCGCCGTCACTCTCCCCGTAGCAGCTTCTCGAACTCGGCGCGCGCCCGAGTGCGCTCCTCCGCGAGCCGGTTGATCCGGCCGATCTCTTTCTGGTAACGGGCGAGCGCGCGCCGATCCCGCGCATCGAGAAAATCCAGCAGCGCGAGTGAAGTCTCCGCGTACCGTCGCTGGGCGTCCCGCAGCTGGCCGAGAACGACGGGTCGGAGCTCGGAGCCAGCGGCGCCGTACCGCGCCTGAGCTCGCTGGAGCTCTGCGATGGCGTGACCGCGAGCGTCGCGGAGCGCCACGTAGCGCTTGGCGCCCTCCGGATCTTCACGCCGCAGCGCCTCGACAAACGCCTTCTCGCGCTCAGCGTCCGCACCACTCTCGAGTCCCTGCGCGAAACCGCCGGGCGCCAGAGCCAGGAAGACCGCGACCACCGTCGCGCCGACAAGAACCGCGACGCGGACCTTCCCTTCGACGTTCAGTCGCTCATCACACACGTGGGCACCCACCTGTTCGTCCTGCTCCCGCGGCATCCGGGCTCGATGATGCCGTCGAGCGCGTCCAGACAATATCGTGCGCCCGCTCCAAGCGCTCAGCTATCGCACCCCCGCAGCCCTGGGCGCGGCTGCGTGCCGCCGCAGACCTCGGCCCTCTCAAGGCCAAACGGCGTAGCCGACGCATGGGTCCGGCCGCTCGAAAGGCGGTCAGCGCCAGAATGAAGGCGTATTGGGCGAAGCGCAGCGGGCAAGCGAAAGAGGAAGCCAGCTTAGTCGTTCGGCGCCGAATAGCTGAGTACGACAAGGCCGGCCCTTCTCAGGGTCGGCCTTTTGTTTTGTTCCGGAGCTCACCAGAATTGCCGCCACGATTACCGAAAATACGGTGGTCCAGGGTTTCGATCCGAGATTGCCGCAAAAGCAGCATCGGTAATCTGGAGTAACGGTGACTTCATTGCTAATTCCTCATTGATCTTGTTCAAGGCGCCGCGGCACGTGAAAGCGGTATGATCTCGCCGGTCAAGGACGCCGCCTAACGCTTCTACCACGAACCGGAGGGAGGACGTGCGATGCCACAGTATCTGTACCAGGTCGCGTACACCTCGGAGTCGCTGGCCGCGCAGATCAAGAACCCGCAGGACCGCTTGGAGGTCGTGAGCAAGCAGATTACCGACGCCGTCGGTGCCCGGATAGTGGCCGGCGGCTACTCATACGGGGAGTACGACGTCTCGGCGATTGTCGAGGCCCCCGACGACGTCACAATGGCCGCGGTCGCCCTCGCGATCGCTGCGGGAGGGGCGGTCCGGGCCGCCAAAACCATGCCGCTACTGAGCGGCAGCCAGTGGGTGGCGGCCCTGAGGAAGGCGCCGGCAGTGAGCGCCCAGTACCGCCCCGCTCGGTAGGCACGGCTGCCCCGGCGGCCCGCAACGAACCCCAGTCGCGGGCCGCCGTCCCCCTGGCTCCGTTGTCTGTCCTGCCAGGGCGAGCGTGGTCACCAGGGGCGTTATGTCAGGAGCGAAAACAGAGTTGCTGCCGAGCACGGGGTGTCTGTGAGACAAGGAGGACATCGATGAGCGTGCTACCAGAAGTTCTGAAGGCGAATGCGGGCTACGCTGCGACGTTTGGCGCGAAGAGCAAGTTGACGATACCACCGGCGCGGCACTTTACGATTCTCACGTGCATGGACGCCCGTCTGGATCCTGCCAAGTACGCCGGACTCGCGGAGGGAGATGCCCACGTCATTCGCAATGCCGGAGGGCGCGCGAGCGACGACGCGCTCCGCTCCCTGGTCATCTCCTACAAGCTGCTTGGCACGAATGAGTTCTTCGTCATTCACCACACCGACTGCGGCATGCTGTTCTTCACGGACGAGGTGATGCGGAATCTTCTTGCCAGTAGCCTCGAGACGGCGGAGCTCACGCCCAGCGGCTTTCGCGATGTCGGGAAAGGCCCCGGATCGACGGAGGGCGAGTTCATTGATTGGCTCACGATGAAGGATAATGCCACTGCCGTCGTCGCCGACGTGAGGCGCATTCGCAACCACCCGTTGATTCCCCGGTCCATTCCGATCCACGGATACATTTTCGATGTAAAAAATGGCCGGTTGGAAGAAGTCCCCGGAGCCACGACTGCGGGCCAAGCCATGTAAATGCCGTCTTGGGGACTGCAGTCCCTCGCCGGCGAGGTCGCCGACGCATGTCCCAAAGACCAAAGGGAGGAATGCCATGAACCGACGTAGCGTTCTGATTATCTCTGCGTTGGGACTCGCCTTGCTGCCGAGCCACGCCATCGCCCAACAAAAGTCGCTCAAAGAGCAGCTTGTAGGAACCTGGATGTTTGTCACGTCGGCCGACGTCCAAAAGGATGGGACCAAAGTAGACCGCTGGGGTCCCAACCCCAAGGGCATGTTGGTATTCGACAGGAATGGCCGTTACGTCTTGGTGATTAATCGCTCCGACCTTCCCAAATTCGCGTCCAACAGGGTGGACCAAGGGACTGCGGCGGAAAACAAAGCAGTCATGCACGGAATGATTGCCACGTTCGGCACGTATTCCGTGAACGAGGCCGACAAAACCATAAACACACAGGTTGAGGGAGGCTCTTTCCCCAATCTTCACGGCATGGGTCAGAAGCGAATTATCACATCGCTCACCGAGGAAGAACTGAAATATACCAACCCCGCTACAACGACGGGATCAACTACTAACGCAGTATGGAAGCGCGCCAAGTAGCTACCGCGAGGACGGCGCCAGAGACAAATAAGGGGCGACTCGATTCGTGATGTGCCGCTCTTGTCTCTGGACCAGAGCGATCTAAGGACCTCAAGGCGTTTCCACCCGTTGATCGGGGATGCGAGCTGCGTATACTGTCTCCTGTCTCTTGGTTGGGAGAAGTGCCTTCACCGAGTTAAGTGCGAGCAATCGGTCTCCCCCTCTGCCAGAGTCGAACCTCGGTTGCTTCCTCACGCCACCACGCAGCGTCTTTGAGGCACGAATAGGCCTCAGCCTCCAGACATGACGGACATTCGGCGCGGTGTTGCTGCCGCTCCTCCGATACCGCTTGCGCCTCGGGCGTGCTCATGTCCAGCACCGCATCCTGGCGAGGGATTCGGTCAACGGCTCGGTTGATGTGGATGCACTCGCGCATGTCGGGCGGCAGATCATCGTGCGGAGCCAGCCGCGCTACATCAGAGCCGATGATGACGACGGATCCGTGCTCGAGCGCCTCGATTAGCTCGTCCTCGTTTTCCAGGTTGAACGTCTCTTCCATCGTGGTCGTCTCCTTATTTACCCGCCACTGCGGGGCTTGGGTGAACGCAGCCGTGGCGGGTGGACGTCGCCGCGTTGACCTCGATGGTCGCGCCGTGCTTGGTCCACACGACGGATACTTACCTCAACGCCCTGGTGATCCAGCGGCTACACGACATGGGCGCCGAGAACATCGTCGCGATCCACGACTCCTGGTTCGTGCCGAGCTTCGTCCGGTACTTCGACCGCGACGGCGTCCCGCCGGGGCGGCAGGCGCTCGAAATCGCGATCCAGGATGCAGGACGTGACTGGCTTGAAGACCATCGGGACGGCTGGGTTCTGTCGGAACTGCCCGCTGATCCGGCCCTCCGCTACGTGGTAGCGGCTCGCCGAAGGCCGCTGGCCGAAGTTCACGGCGGTGTGATGCTGCAACCGATGGGCTTCTGGGTGCTCACGCGATATGACGACGTCGTGATGGTCCTACGCGATCCGCGCTTCGGGCGGGATGGGTTCGAGCAGGTGCTCGCCTCTGTCTACGGGGATGAGAAAGAGTCGGGCCAGCTTCCTCGGTCGATGCTGTTCCGAGACCCACCAGATCACACTCGCTTGCGGGCGCTCGTGAGCAAGGCCTTCACGCCCCGCGTGATTGAGGACATGCGAAACCACATTCAGGACATCGTCAACCGG
>QHSR01000312.1 GCA_003221635.1 Candidatus Rokuibacteriota bacterium
GCATCCCGACGTCCCCTGGTTGGATCACGCCGTAAGTTATCTCGCCTCGCTCTGCTACAAGACGCTCGAGGAAGTCGGTGTTGTGGGTTCCGGAAACTCTGGCCGGTGATTTCCGGAAACTCTGGCCGGTGCCGGTGATGGTGGCTCCGGGGCGGGGTTGAGGTCAAGGGGCGCGTGGCGGGTCCGGTAGGAGCGCCCGCGCAGTTCGATGTGCCGGCCGCGTTCGAGCACCCGGTCGAGAATCGCTTCCGCGAGATCCGGATCGTGCAGGACGCGGCCCCAGGCCGCCAGCGGCTTGTTGGTGGTGAAGATCATCGGGCGCTGATGTAGGTACCGGTCGTTCACGACCTGGAAGAGCACGTTCGCCGCGTCGGGCCCATAGCCGAGATAGCCGACCTCATCGATGACGAGGACGGTCGCATGCGTGTAGCTCGCCAGCGCCTCGCGGAGCTTGCCGTCGCGGGTGGCCGTGGAGAGGTCCTCGATCAGCGCCGTCGCCGTGGTGAAGAGCGCGTCGAAGCCGTTCTGGATGGCGCGGTAGGCGATCGCGATCGCCAAGTGCGTCTTGCCCGTACCGCTCGGCCCGCTGAAGACGAGCGAGTGGCCCTGCGTGATGAACTCCGGACCGAGGGCACTGCCGAGCAGCGAGAGGCGGACGGTGGACTGGAAGGTGAAGTCGTACTCGTCGATCGTCTTGAGAAACGGGAAGTGCGCCCGGTGCACGCATCGCTGGATACGCGTCTGCGTCCGGTGCGCGACCTCTTCGGCCATCAGCAGGGCGAGGAAGTCGCGATACGCCAGGCCCTCGGCTTCCGCGCGCTCGGCGAGCTCGGGATAGAGCCGGCGCACCGTCGGCAGATGCAGCCGGCGCAGGAGCCCGTCGAGGTCGATCGCCGGCGCGGGGACGGCGGTCATGCCCCGGTCGCCATGGTGCGCGCCAGCTGCGTGCGCACGTACTCGGCGCCGATGGCGCCGTGGTCGACGCCCCAGGCGAGCGCGGGAATCAGCGACGTCGGTCCCTGGTCTTGCAGCAGCACGAAACATTCCTCGACGTCGTGGCGCCACTGCGCCGGCCGCCGATGGATCAGCTCCGTGAGCCAGGCCTCCGCCACGGGGCCCAGCTCCCACAGGCTCTGCCGCTGGAAGTACAGCCGCGCCCGGCCGCCCCGCACGGTGTCGAGCATGGCCGCGCGATGTTCCGGCAACAGGCTGGCGCGCGCGGCGGTCCGCGGATGCCGGACCCGCGCGCCGGTCTTGGTGAGGATCTCGAGATGGTCCTCGTAGAGATGCAGCGTCGCCGCTTGGCCGATCGTCGCCGGCGGCATCGAGTACTCGCGCCCGGCGTGGGTGACGCGCGCCCGCGCGCTGACGACGACCGCCGTCTTCAGAGCGTAGGCGTGCGCCGGGATCGGCAGGGGCCGCAGCCGCGCCCGTTCCTCGGCGAGCCGGACCGCGGGGATGACGCCGGTCGCGCGGCTGGGGCGCTCGGTGTTCACGGTGCGCAGCCAGTCCGTGAGCTGCTGCTCGAGATCGGCGCGATCGTGGAAGCGCCGGCACGTGAAGAAGCTCTTCTTCACCCAGCCGACGAGATTTTCGACGGCGCCCTTTTGTTGCCCGGCACGCGGCCAGCACAGCTCGGGCGCGAACCGGTAGTCGAGCGCGACCTGGCCGAAGATCGGGTTCCAGACGATCAGCTCGCCCTTGCGGGCGAGGACGACGGTCTTGGGATTGTCCCAGACGGTGACGAGGGGCACGCCGCCGAACGCCTCGAGCGCCTGGAGCAGGCCGCGCACCAGCGCCTCCTCACGCTCGTCCGGCACGACGGTGACGTGGGCGAAGCGACTCCACTTCAGCCGGCTCGCGAAGAAGCGCACGCGCTCCACCGCGCCGGTCGTGAAGCGCACGCTCACCACGCCGAAGTCATGCTGCTAAACTCGCCGGGAACGCCTTCGAAGCGGACGAGCGGGGCGACGGGCACCGGCCGCAGCCGGCGGATGAGCTCGTAGAGCGCGCTCTTGCCACCGCAATAGCCGTGCTCCTGTTGGAGCCGGCGGACGATCTCGCCGCTCGGCAGCGTGCGGTCTTCCTCCAGCCAACGGGTGATCGTCGCCGTCGACGCGGCGGCGATGGAGGGGCGGCCGACGCCCCGGGCCCGCACCAAGGCCGTGGTGTCGCTATCGCTCACCGCGGCTTCGCCCTCAATCCGACGAACGCTCCGAACCGAGACGCCCGCCTTTGCGGCGACCGCCGTCTGGACCATTCCGACTGCGCGCAGGATCTGGATCTCATGCCGGGTCATGGCTCCGATCACTCCTCCCTCTTCCCGGGGAAGCGCTCGGCTGCCGCTTCGCCCGGGTCGAGCGTGACCTCAGAACCTGTCTGGACCGGCCAGAATTTCCGGAAAGGACCCGGTCAGAATTTCCGGAACCCGCACTCCCATACCGGCGTCGTTGCCACCACGCCCGCCAGCAGAGGATCGTCAGGAAAACCGTGATACCGACGAGCGGCAGCCACCTCCAGATCATCGAGGCT
>QHSR01000313.1 GCA_003221635.1 Candidatus Rokuibacteriota bacterium
CCGTTTCGTGTGCCTCCTTAGGTTTAGCAGGCCGTGGTGAAAGTCGGTGAGAAGTCACTCGTCAGCATCTGGGGTGCACCCGTAAAGTGGGCCCATGGCGACGGGCAAACGCAAGAGCGAGCGAGCCCCGATGTGGGTTGCAACCACCGACCTGCCGGTGTCGCCGGGCCATCCGTTCTACGCCCGACTGAACGCCATCCTCGATGAGCACGTTCGTGCCCGCGCTGACGCCGGGCGTCAGCTATCTGAACCCGGTGTTCGGCGAAACGGTGCGGCGTCTTGCGACCGACCGAAGCTTGGGGAAATTCTTGACATTGGAGCGTGTCTGTCCCAGCGTTGCCGCAGCCAGCAGGCGAGGAGCTTCAACCCAGGACAACGGGGGTATCAAGCTATGGATCGAGAACGTCTTCGGAAGGTTAGAGCTCTGCGCTTCGGTCTGCTGCTGTCAATCCTGCTCCTGGTCGCCGCCCCTGCGGTAGCGCAAACACCCACGCCGGGGAAGCCCAAGGTGGACCGCCTGGTGATGGGGCTCATCACGCCGTACCTGGATTATGTGCGCCCCTGGATCAATGGGACAGCCGACCACAACATTCAGCACGACCCCATGCTCGAGTGGCTCGTGGAGGTCGACGCAGAGACGGGCCAGTACAAACCCTGGTTGGCGGATAGCTGGACGCTGGGCCCCAATGGGAGGTCCTGGAGGGTGAAGCTGCACAAGGGCGTGCAATTCCATCATGGGTACGGCGAGTTCACGGCCCAGGATGTCGTCCACACCCATGCCCTCTGGTGTGACCAGAACTACCCCGGCCGGAAAGACCCACCGATCAGTGGCTACCGGGCCGGCATCTGCCAAGTCCAGAAGATCGAGGTGGTCAGCGCTCACGAGATCACCATGCACTGCAAGGTCGTGTGTCTGGACATGCCGTTCTACTACTCGAGCGCTTCGAATCTCATGATCTTCAGCAAGAAGCAGTGGGATGCAGAAGGAGAGATGGGTTACGACCGCAAGCCAGCCGGGACGGGGCCGTACATCTTCAAGGAACGACAGCTGAGCCGGTATGTCCTGTACGAGCGGGCGCCAACCCCGCACTGGAAGCATGGCGTGGTGGACTGGAAAGAGATCAAGATGACGTGGACCCTCGAAGAATCGACGCGCTTTGCGCAGCTGATCGCGGGCGAAACCCACCTCACCGAGGTCAACAAGGACCTCACCGACGAGCTGGTCGCGAAAGGCTACAAGCTCATCCGGAGCCGAGGGACCGCGCAGCAGATGCAGATCAATTTCGGCGGGCTCTACTTCGGCACCGAGGACAAGGCCACGGGGCGCTACACGGAGTACGGAGGCACCACGGGCAAATTTGACCCGAAGCTTCCCTGGGCGAACGTCAAAGTGCGGCAGGCCATGAACAAGGCGATCAACCGGAAAGAGCTGCTCAAGGTGTTGTACAAAGGCCGGGCGAACCCCATGTACGTGCATGGCTTCTACCCGGACCTGGAAGGCTGGGACCCCACCTGGGAGAAGCGGTTCCCGGCGATGTATGGCTATGACCCGGCGGCGGCGAAACGGCTGCTCGCGGAGGCGGGGTATCCCAATGGCTTCAAAGCCAAGGCCTGGCTATATCCCTTCGCCGGCGCCCCGGAAATGGTCGCGGTGATGGAAGCCGTGGCTCTTCAGCTACGCGAGGTGGGCATCGAGATAGAGCTGGTAGAGGCCGACTGGGTTGCCGCTGTGCGCCCCAAGTTGCAGAAGCGCGAGGCCAGTGGCTATCTCTGGGCGGTCCCACCCTCGAAGAAGGCGGTAGAGCCGCAGCTCGCTGTCTTCAACGTCGGCAAGGGCATCGGACATATCTTTCAGACCGATGAGATCTACAAGATGTGGGAAGACCTCCTGCAGATCACCGATACGAAGGCCCGGGATGCCCAGCTGCGCAAGATCGGCAACTACAAGTTCGAAAACTTCGAGACGATCCCCCTGTTCGACCTGTTCATC
>QHSR01000136.1 GCA_003221635.1 Candidatus Rokuibacteriota bacterium
CAGGCAGTTGACCAGCCACCAGCCGACGAGCACCGCCTCGGGCGCCGGCTTGAGCACGACGGCGTTGCCGGCCGCCAGCGCGGCGAGCACGCCGCCGGCGGGGATCGACAGCGGGAAGTTCCAGGGCGGGGTCACGACCACCACGCCGAGCGGCTCCATACGGCAATCGCCCAGCTCGCCGGCGGTCTCGCGCAGCGTCCGAGCGTAGTAGCGCGCGAAGTCGACCGCCTCGGAGACCTCGGCGTCCGCCTCCGTCACCGTCTTGGCGCCGTCGAGGATCATCGCGCCGATCAGGTCGCCGCGCCGGCGCCCGAGCTCCGCCGCACACGCCTCGAGCCGAGCATGGCGCTCCGCGGCCCGGAGCGCGGCCCACGCCGGCTGAGCGCCCCGGGCGACGGTCAGCGCGCGATTGATGTCCGCAGAGCCAGCCAGTGCGAAGCGATAGGCAAGGCGCTCAGGACGTGAGGGATCGTGTCCCTGTCCTTCCCGCGCACCGCAGCGGGATTCCCCTCCGACCTGGAGCGGGATCGCCTCCGGCGAGCGCTCGCGCCAGCGAGACACAACATCCTCGATCCACGCGCGGTTGGCCGCCAGGGTCCAGTCGGTGTCGGGATCGTTCTCGAACTCCGCCTGGAGAGGTCGCTGGACTGGAGGGGCGGCCGCCTCCGCCTTCCGGTCCTGGGTACGGCGGGGCGCATCGGACAGTCCCGCCTTGATGCCGAACGCGGCCAGGAAGCGATCGCGCTCGGCGGCCCATTCCGACGAGCCCGGCTCGAGGTCGAAGACGTGACGCAGGAAGTTCTCCGGCGCGGTGTTCTCGTCCAGCCGGCGGACCAGGTAGGCAATGGCGCTGTGAAAATCCTCCGCCCGCACGACGGGCGCATAGAGCAACAGACCGCCGGCGCGCGCGTGCACGGCCCGGGCCTGGTGATTGGCCATGCCCTCGAGCATCTCGAACTCGACCCAGGGCTCGACGTGGTGGCGCTCGCGCAGCACCAGACCGTACGCGATGGCGAAGAGGTTGTGGCTGGGGACACCCAGATGGACGGCCTCCGCGTGCTCGGGCCGGCAGCCGTACTCGAGCATGCGCTTGTAATTGGCGTCCACCTCGACCTTGGTCTCGTACGGAGCCTGGGGCCAGCCGTGCTGGGCGGCCTCGATGCGCTCCATGGCCAGATTCGCGCCCTTGACGATGCGGAGCTTGATCGGCGCGCCGCCACGGGTCCGGCGCCCGAGCGCCCACTCGGTGAGGGCTCGCTGCACGCGATGTGAGTCGGGCAAATAGGCCTGGAGCACGACACCCGCGCTCAGGGGCAGGAACTCCCCCTCGTCCAGCACCTCGCGGAACGCCGTCACCGTGAGGTCGAGGTCCCGATATTCCTCCATGTCGAGGTTGATGAACTTCGGCGTGACTCGTCCGTCCGGGTGGTGGTAGCGATGCCGGGCGGCCGCCCGGTAGAGCGTACGCAGACGCTCGGCCACGCGCGCGACCGTCGCGCGAAAGGCGACGAGGTCGATCTGGCTGAAGACCGACGAGACCTTCACCGAGATGTACTCGACGTCATCGCGGGCGAGCAGCGCGAGGTACGCTTCCAGGCGCCGCGCCGCCTCCGCCTCTCCGAGGATCGCCTCGCCAAGCTGGTTGAGGTTCAGCCGCATGCCCGCGCGGCGTCGCTCCTCGAGGTAGCGGCGCAGGTCTTCCTCCTCGCCGGGCAGGATGACGTTCTGCGTCTCGTGACGCAGCCGGTTCACGATGGGGGGCACGACGAGGCTCGGGAGATAGTGCGCCATCGCGCCGCCCAGGAGGAGGGCGACCCGCTCCCACCAGTCCATATAGTGGGGCACGCCATACCGCTCGAGCAGGTAGGCGAGCTGGTCGGCGATGCGCTCGGGGCGGCGGCTCCGGAAGGCCTGATCGGCCAGCGCGATGGTGAGCTCCTTGCCGTGCGGATCCGCCATCATGCGAGCGAGCTTGCGGGCCTGGGCGCGCTCCTCCGGGGTTTGCTGCGCGCGCGCCTCGCGCAGGAGCGCTTCGGCCAGCTCGACGGCGCGATGGGCGAGACGCTCTCCGGTCGTACTGCCGTCCGTCGCGCGCATCTCGCCTCCTCACGCTCAGTGTACTCGCGCTCGCTCGCGGCGCGGGGGGCCTCAGTGAGTGTCGAACACCTCCTGGTACTCGTGAATCTTCTTTTGCACCGTGTCGGTCTCACGCGCGGTCGGCCGGTCAGGATCGGCCGCCGCCGGCAGGCTCCCGAGCTTCATCAGGCACGCCATGAGGAGCAGCCGCGCCTTCGTCGAGGTCAGGTTCCGTCCGCCGATGAACGGGCCGGTCGGCGGCGGGACGAACCCCTCGGCGTTGCCACGACCCACGAGCGCAACGGGCATGCCGGCAAAGGCGGCGCGCCGCATGACGCGCGCGCGGACGGCCGAGGTCAGACGCCCGTAGGGCGACAGGCCTTCCACCACGAACCCGGCCAGCGGATGCGCGGCGAGGTTCCGCTCGATCTGGGCGAGCAGGTCGACCTCGCGAGACGTGTCGTCGTCGTAGTCGTCCACCATGTAGTCACCAGCGGTAGGCCGTACTTCTCGCGCGCCTTGTTGCTCGTGACGAGGGGCGGGCTGTTCTGGATGGTGGCGTTGGATCCTGCGAGATGGGCGATCCGTGGCTTGGGAGGCATCGTTTATCTCCCCGACCGCGCGTTCCCGCCGCGGGCGCCGCGGGGGGCTCCCTCACGCAGGCAGGCGCTCGTACATCCCGTGCACGTCCGGCCCGTGGAAGCGGGCCACGTGGTTGGTGGGCGGTAGCGGCTCCGAGTAAAAGAACTCGGGCAGCTCGTCGTCCTTTTCGGTGAAGCCGGCGCGGCGGTTGAACTCGTACTCCATCCGGAGCGCCGCCTGTCCCAGCGGCTCGAAGAAGTCCTTGGTCAGGCTGGTGCCGTGGGCGGCGTTGATGGCGTTGACGAGGAACTCCGTGTTCGGGTTGGTCACGCTCATCCCGAAGATGCAGAGGCCCAACGAATCGTTGGCCGCGACCCGTGCCTGGTGGGCGAGGCTCTGCTCGACGATCTGCTCGGCGTTCATCTCGCGGGTCTTGAGTCGCGGCAGATTGCCGGCCGTGTGATCGGCGCCCTGCGCCGTGGCCATCATGGTGATCCCGGTGGCCTCGACCACGCGCGGATCGTACGCGCTGATTGCCTGCTTCTTGATGACGGGGACGCGGCGGACCTTGTACTGGGCGCCGACGCGCGCCGTCCCCTGCGCCCACAGTCGCCCCTGCGCGCTGCCGCGGCGCATCTCGGCCATGCAGTCCGCCATGAACTTCACGTCACCGAAGACACCGAGGCCGGCCTCCATCAGCACGGCCAGGGTGGCGCCGAGCTCGATGGTGTCCACGCCGAGGTCGTTCGCGAGGAAGTTCATCTGGGCGAGGTCGTCGGGATCGCTCAGGCCGCAGTTGGTGCCGAGGAGGCCGAGCGTCTCGTACTCAACCGGCGAGACCACTTCCTTGCCGCTGGCGTCGGCGTACACGTTGCTGCACTGGATCACGCAGCCCGGCATGCAGGCGTGCGTGTGCTCGCCGCCGCGCGAGACGTTGAGCTGGCTGATGTGCTCGCCGCCCATCTTGAACTTCTCACCGCTGGCGACGTCGACCTGCTGGCCGGCACTGAAGTTGCGCACCGGCAGGCCACCCAGCGCGTTCTGGAGGTCGGCCATGCCCATGGTGCCGATCTTCTGATAGAAGTTGGTGACCATGGAGTCGGCCAGCAGCATCTTGGCGTAGTCCTTGATGGCCACGTTGACCTTCTTCGAGTCGGTGAAGGGCGGGATCTTGTCGAGGTCGACCACGATGGCCTTGACCTTCTTCGATCCCATCACCGCGCCCACGCCGCCCCGCGCCGACAGTCGGGCCGGCCGGCCGTCCTTATCGCTGAAGGAGATGCCCGCGAGCAGGCCCTGATATTCGCCCACAGGACCACACAGCGCGATGGTGACCTTCTTGCCGTACTTCTGGTGCAGCATCTCCTGAGCCTCGAAATTGCCCTTGCCCAGGTACGGCGCGGCGTCGTCGAAGTCGATGGTGCCGTCCTTCTTGAAGTGGATGACGGCCCAGCTGGGGGACGCCCCGTGCAGCGTGAATCCGGCGACCTTCAGCTGGCCCAGGCCATAGCTGAAGCTGCCGCCGCCGTTGGCCTCCTTGATGCCGCCCGTGAGAGGGCTCTTACAGCCCACGCTCGTACGGTTGGCGTTGGAGAAGCTCGTGCCGGCGAAGGGGCCGGCCGAGAAGATGAGCGGGTTGGCGGGCGACAGCGGGTCGACAGTGGCCGCGCCCAGCTCGAGCAGCGTCTTGGCGATCAGGTAACGCCCGGCCCTGACGATCTCCTCGCCGTGCAGCTCGCGCCGGGTGATCGAGCGGCCAGTCAGGTCGATGTCGTAGTAGGTCCGCATGCCACGCTCCCCGTGTTCGTACGATTGTGTCCCGATTCGGAAAGTAAGCCGATGGCGACGTGGTGTCAAATCGCTCGCGAGGGCGCCGCTAGCGTAGTATAGAGCGGACGTTTTCGGAGGAGAGACGCCATGAGTCTGGATCTGTTGATCCGCAACGGAACGATCGTCGACGGCTCGGGCGCCGCGCGCTATCGGGGCGATGTCGGGATCGAGGCCGGCCGGATCGTCGAGATCGGACGTATCCGGTCGGTGGCCGGGCGCACCATCGACGCCGACGGCCTGATCGTCGCGCCGGGCTTCATCGACGGCCACACGCACATGGACGCTCAGGTGGCATGGGACCGGATCGGGAGCTGCTCATGCTGGCACGGCGTCACCACCGTGATCATGGGCAATTGCGGATTCGCGCTGGCGCCGTGCAAGGCGGAGGAGCGCGAATGGTTCGCCCGCTGCCTGACCGCGGTCGAGGACATTCCGACCGAGGCGATGCTGGCGGGCATCGACTGGACCTGGGAAAGCTTTCCGGAGTATCTGGCGACCGTCGATCGCTTGCCCAAGGCGATCAACTACGGCGCCTATATCGGCCATTCGGCCCTGCGGATGTACGTCATGGGCAAGCGCGCATTGAGCGAGAAGGCAACCGAGGATGATCTCGCGCGGATGGCCGCGGCGGTGAAGGAGGCGATCCGCGCCGGCGCCATGGGCTTCTCGAGCTCGCGCGCGACGACTCACGTCACGCCGGACAACACGCCGGTGGCCAGCCGGATCGCCGATTGGTCGGAAGTCGATCGCCTGGTCGGCGCGATGGCCGAGCTGAACGCCGGCATCTTCCAGGTCGGACCGGACACCTCGGGAGGCGAGGCGCAGCGTCGTTTCCTCGCCCGGCTGAAGCAGGTTGCGGTGGAGAGCGGGCGGCCGGTGATGTTCGGCACCATCTCGAGCCGGCAGGGAGAGAAGCCGAATCCGTGGACCTACCAGCTCGAGTACCTGGACGATTGCGCGGCCGCCGGCGCGCGGATGTGGGGGCAGACCACCACGCGCTCGATCAACGCCATATTCTCGCTCAAGTCCTACCTGCCGTTCGACGTGTTGCCGGCGTGGCGAGCGCTGCGCCACTTGCCGTTGGAAGAGCAGAAGCAACGCCTCGCCGATCCTGCGAACCGCCGGCGGCTGGTCGCCGAGGAGGCCGACATGAAGCCTCGCGGCAACGTGTTCCAGGGCGGGGGCGCCGCCACCACCGATCCCCGCAAGCCGGACTACGACAACCTCTACGCGATGCAGGGCGTCGACTGGGACGATCCAACCGTCGCCCAGCTGGCAGCCCAGCGCGGCAAGCATCCGGTGGAGGTGATGATCGATCTGGTGCTGGAGAACGACAACCAGGTGTTCGTGCAGCCGCTGGTCAACGAGCAGCCGGACCACGTGCTCGGCATGCTGAAGCACTCGCGGACCCTGGCGACGTTCTCCGATTCGGGCGCGCACGTGTGCCAGGAGATGGGCTCCTCGCTGCAGACCCACCTGCTGAGTTACTGGGTGCGCGCCAAGCAGGCGTTCACCTTGGAAGAGGCGGTGCGCAAGCTTACCTTCGACAACGCGTCGGCGTGGGAGCTCAACGATCGCGGCCTGGTGCGCACGGGATACAAAGCGGACCTCGTCGTGTTCGACGCGGGCCGTGTGAAGCCCGCGATGCCGAGCGTCGAGACCGATCTGCCCGGCGGCGCCCGCCGTCTCGTGCAGAAGGCGGAAGGGATCGCCGCCGTCGTGGTCAACGGTCAGGTGACGTTGGAGAACGGCAAGGCGACCGGCCGGGTGCCCGGCACGTTACTGCGGGGGCCCGGCGCGCGGCCGGCATGACGCGCTTCTACGGGGGGCGAGCCCCGGCGGCCACGTTTCAGAAGATCGCGAGCGGGTGCGCCGGCGCGCCGGTCGAGCCCACCAGCCGGATCGGCGTCGCCGTGAAGAGGAACTCGTAGCGTCCCTCCTCCGCGCAGGCCTTGCGTGGGCGGTGTCCAGTCGGCCATCGCTCGGCTCCTCTCGAACTGGGTGTGTAGCGGCCCCACCGTAGTCAATCTGCGATCGGGGGTCAATCGGTCCCGCCTGCTGCCGCCCGTACAGTCGGGGGGGCTGGCCAGAGAATCATCCCCCTGGTCAGAGACCCACCAGGCCCACTTCTAGCCAATGCCTCCGAACATATTGATAATTCTGGAAATTCCATTCCGGTATCAGATTTGCCCTAGAGTCCTACCATGGAAGGATTCGCTCCCCGGTCCCTGGTCCTGCTGCTGGTCACAGCCGCCGTCGTGACGGCAGCGACGCCTGCCGCCGCGCAAGTGTACAAGCGGACTGCCCCCGACGGGACCACCTACTTCACGAACGTCCAGCCGAGCCCTTCCTACCAGCGAGCGGCGTACACTCCGGCCCCGACACGTGTGGCGCAGCGGCCGTCGTCGGCCGACTACGGAGCCTATTCCCAGGAGATCGCCGAGGCGGCGGCCCGATATGCGGTGCCGGAGCGCCTCATCTGGGCGGTCATTCGGATGGAATCGGGATTCGACCATCGAGCCGTGTCCCGCAAGGGCGCGCGTGGGCTCATGCAGCTGATGCCGGAGACCGCCGCGATCCTCGGCGTGCGGGACTCCTTCAACCCGCGCGAGAACATCCACGCGGGCGCCCGCCATCTGCGCGCCCTCATGGAGCGGTTCGGCTACGATCTGCCCCTCGCCATCGCCGCGTACAATGCCGGCGAGAAGCCGGTGGTGGCGTTCCGCGGCATCCCGCCATATCCCGAGACCCGGGAGTACGTGGCGCGGGTGCTGCGCCTCTACGGCGCGCCGCTCACGTGGGAGTTGCAGGGCAGCGGTATTCAGCAGATCGTCGAGCGCAACGGCAACGTTGTCTACACGAACGTCGCGCCTCGACGGCTCAGCGCCGCGGTCCTCCAGGGACGATAGAGTCCGCAGAGCGTTTCCGGAAATCACGCCACAGAAGACTCCTCCACACGCGGTCGAGGTTCCGCGCGCTGACCACCAGACCGAACTCGCGGCCGTCGGCGATGTGGCGGTCGAGGAGCGCATGAAGAATCGCGAGATTCGTCCGGCCGAAAGCTCGCTGACGTGAGAAGAGGTCGTCGAGAACGCCGGGCGCACCTCACGGACTCTGCACGTGACGGCCGCCGACATCCCTGGCGGCATCGTCCGCGGTCCGGCCCCCCTCTCGACCGTCTTCTTCTTGATCTACGACCCCGAGGCTTCGGCGCCTTCGGTGCGACGGCTCAGCGCGGGTGAGGCGGCGGCGCGCCTCTATGCAAATACGCTCAATCCCCTGGCGCACGCCGGGGACGGCCTCGACGCCGCGATACGGGTTGCGACGGGGCGCCGTTGCTTTGAGCTCACCACCGCGGAGCTCGCGCCGACGTGTGCGCTGCTGACCGCTACGACGGACCGGTCGCTCTAGCGAAGCTACCAAGCGCAGCGAGGACGGGACGCGGAGCGCGACGCTGCAGGAGGAAGCGAGGAAAGGGCCGGGACTACTCGCGCGAGCGCAGATCGGACTCGCTGACGGTCGAGGAGGAGGAGAGAGCCTCCTCCTCCTCGAGGAAGGCAGACCTACTGTCCCTTCACCAGGAAGTGTGCGCGGCGGTTCAGGCTCCAGCAGTCCTCGCTCAGCTCGGCGCAGACGGGCCGCTCCTTGCCGTAGCTGATGATCGTAATCCGGCTCGAGCGGACGCCTCGCGCGACGAGATAGTTCATCGACGCCTTTGCGCGCCGATCCGCGAGCGCCAGATTGTACTCGGAGGTCCCGCGCTGATCGGTGTGTCCCTCGATCAGCACCATGAGCTTGGGGTTGGTCTTCAGCGACTCCGCGTTCGCGTCGAGGACTTCGGAGTCTTCCGGACGGATGTCGTACCGATCGAAGTTGAATCGAATGTCTTTGAGCTGCGCCATCACTGCGAATTCCTTCGGGTTGGGTCTGGTGGGATTGCCCGCGTAGGAGCCGGCGGGGCCTCCCGCGGACCCAACACCCCGGTTGCCGTCCGCGGATCCGGCCATGGACCCGGACCCGCCCGGCGTCGGCGACGAGGCGTCCGACATCGTCGACGGCGTCTTCGCACAGCCGACCAGGATGGGCGCCGAGATCAGCAGCACCAGAGCGATCTGTGAGCAGCGCTTCACCATAGTTCCTCCCTTGTTCGAGCCCCGGGAGTGGGCTACGACTCGCTCGCGCGCCACGCCCGAGCGTGCCTCGTGCACATCCGATGCCGCACCGCCATGGCCAAGATATGGTGGAATATCGGGCGATTGGGGGCAGGGATGGTGCGTCGGTCCCTCGAAGCCGCCGGCCATGGGCCGCTGGGATTGCCAGAACGTCGGCGACTTCCGCCATCGCGGCACGACGGACGACTGTAGGCCGGACGTCTCTCCGGGGCCACCGCCCGTCGACAGATGGCCGTATCATCGGCCTGCAACCAGTGCGATGACTTCGACCGAAAGGCGGGACAGCTCGAGTGACGATCGGGCCCGCGGCGAGAGGTTCGCCATGAAGTTCGGCTTGAGCCCGCTCCAGGCAGGCGGCGATTTCGCGGAGACCATCCGCGAGTGCGAGCGAGCAGAGGCGGCCGGGTTCGACTCGGTCTGGCTCGGAGAGCACCACAACAACCGGACGCTTTACCCGGCGCCGCTGATCGGGTTGGCCGCCATCGCCGCCCGGACGCGCAGGGTTCGCCTCGGAACTGCTGTGCTCCTGCTCCCGCTCTACCACCCACTGGCCGTGGCGGAGGAGGCGGCGATGGTCGACATGATCTCCGCGGGCCGCCTGGTCCTCGGGGTGGGCGCCGGGTACGCGCCCGAAGAGTTCGCGGCCTTCGGCGTGTCGATCAAAGAACGCGGGAGCCGGATGGACGAGGCCGTGCCCTTGATTCAGCGGCTCTGGTCCGAGGACGAGGTCACCCACGCTGGCCGGCACTATCGCGTGACGAACGCCACCGTGAGCCCTCGCCCGATGCAACGTCCCCGGCCACCGATCTGGTTCGGCGACTGGGTCGAGCCGGCCATCCGACGCGCCGGGCGCTTGGGTGAGGCGTGGTTGGGCGGACCGTCGGCCAGGCTGGACGAGGTGGCGGCCTGCGTGCATCTGTACCGGGAGACACGGAAGGACGCGGGACGCGACCCCGATGCGGGAGAGGTGGCGCTCATGCGGTACGTCTTCGTGGCCGAGAGCCTGGAACGTGCGCGCGACCTCGCGGGAGCGGCGTTCATCCGGGCATTCGAGGACACCTACTTCCGCTGGCCGCACCCGGTCGTGAAGCGCCCGGCCGGGGCTCTGACCATCGAACGGTTGGCCGAGGATCGGATCATCCTGGGCGCCCCGGCGAGCTGTATCCAGCAGCTTCAGCGGTTTCGAAGGGAGCTGGCCCTGGGGCACCTCGTCTGCCGCGTCTCTGCGCCTGGGATCCCGCGCGACGCCACCATGCGCTCACTGGAGCTCCTCACGCGCGAAGTCCTGCCGGCCTTCGCCTGAGGT
>QHSR01000314.1 GCA_003221635.1 Candidatus Rokuibacteriota bacterium
AGTTCCGTCATCTCGCGCGAATAGCCGTCGATGTCGGTCACGCCGCGCAGATATCGCCAGACGATCGCCAGCTCCTCCGCCTGCTTCGCCTGACGCAGCCGGTCCCGCTGCTCATTGGCCGTGAGCCCGAAGGCGAACACCTTGCCCAGAGTTGCGCGGAAATCGCAGGCGCGCTTGGGATGGTCCCACGTGTGCGGATCGGCGAGCGCCGCCAGCAGCTCGGGCTGCGTGATGAGCAACTGCGTGAGGAGATCGCCGCCGGCGCACAGCCGCGCGAGCCCGCTGAGCGCCGCGGGATCGTTCGCCAGCAGCTCGATCAACCCCGCCCGGGGGCCGACGGCCGCCAGGAAGCGCTCCATCTGGTTCAGAGCTTCGTCGGGATCGGGACTCTGCCAGACGGCGTCGAGCAAGCCCGGGAGGGCCCTCGAGGATCAGCCGCAGATTGTGCCGGGCTCGCTCGGGATCGCGGAAGCCGGTGGCCTGGAGGGCCAGCAGGCTCGGCACCCTGACCCGGATCCGTGGCGCCGGACGCTCGGCGAAGAACTCGGTGAAGGCGCGATGCACCGTGAGGGTGATCGCCCGATGGCGACGCTGGAACTCGCGCGCCGCCTGCGCCGCCGAGCCGGCGACGCCGACACGCCGGGCGAGACGGCCGAGCTCGTCGGGAGCGTCAGGAAGCGTGTGCGTCTGGAACTCGTGGAGGATCTGGAGGCGGTGCTCGACGGTGCGCAGGTGCACGTACGCCTCGGACAGCGCGTGGCCGAGACCGGGCGCCAGGTACCCTCGCTCGGTCAATCTGAACAGCGCTTTCAGCGTGGTCCGCTCGCGCAGCCAGCTATCGTCGCCGCCGTAGAGGAGCTGAAGCGCCTGGACGAGGAACTCGATCTCGCGGATGCCGCCGCGGCCGAGCTTCACGTTCTCACCGGCCTTGTCTTCCTGGTGGCGGTCGATCTCCTGCTTCATCCCCCTCACGGAACCGACGATGCTCGCATCGAGGCCCGACCGGTAGACGACGGAACGGGCCAGCTCCATGAAGCGGGCGCCCACCCGCTCGTCGCCGGCGCACGCACGCGCCTTGAGCAGCGCCTGGCGCTCCCACAGCTCCGCGCGCTCGGCGTAGTACGTGCGGTAGCCCTCGAGCGAGAGGACGACGGGCCCCATCCGACCCTCGGGACGCAGACGGAGGTCCACGCGGAACGCGTAGCCCTCTTCGGTGACCGATTCGAGCAGCGCGACGATCTCGCGGACGAGCCGCGCGAAGTAGTCACCGTTGGCCAGCCGGCCCTCGGCTCCGCCCTCGGTTTCGCCGTCGGCCCCGTAGACGAACATCAGGTCGATGTCGGACGAATAGTTCAGCTCGTTGCCACCGAGCTTGCCCATACCGATGACAGCCACCGCCGTCTCCGCGCCGTCGCCATCGCGTGGCGCGCCGTACTGCGCGCGCAGCGTGGCGTCGGCCAGCCGCCACGCTTCGCCGAGACAGACGTCGGCCAGCCGCGCCAGCTCCTCCGTCGTCACCGTGAGATCGGCGTCGCCGAGCAGATCGCGGCTGGCGATGCGCAGGAGCTGGCGGTACTTGAAGCGCCGCAGCGCGTTCATGCGCGCGTCGCGGGCCGCGAACGGAGCCAACGTCCGAGCGAGATCGGTCTCGAGATCGTCGGCCAGCCACTGCCGCATCGTGAGCGGCTCGAGGAGCCACGCGAGCAGATTGGGCCGGCGGCGGAGGGCGTCGGCCAGGAACTGGCTGGAACCGAACAGGCGAGCGAGCAGACCGACGGCGCCGGGATGGGCGGCGAGTGTGCCAAAGAAGACGGTGCGGTCGACCACCTCCACATAGCGCTCGAGGTTGTTGAGTGCCATGTCGGGATCGGGCGCCGCCGCCAGCTCGGCGAGCAGGCGTGGAAACACCGGGCCCAGCAACTCAGCGTCGCGGGGCGTCGGCGTGAGCGCGTGGAGATTAGCGAGCGCGGCGGCCGGCGCGGCGAACCCGTGCCGGCGCAGCACCGCGTGATGCCGCTTCGCGGCGGCGCCGGCCGACGTCAGGATCGCTGCGAGGTCGACCGGTCGGCTCAGATGGCGGACTCTCCCGTCTCGCCCGTGCGGATGCGAACCGCCTCGTCGATGGGCAGGACGAACACCTTGCCGTCACCGATGGAGCCGGTCTTGGCGGCGCCCACGATCGTGGAGGTGACCTTGTCCACCAGGTGATCGGCGACGACGACCTCGATCTTGACCTTGGGCAGGAAGTCCACGGTGTATTCGGAGCCGCGATAGAGCTCGGTGTGGCCCTTCTGGCGGCCGAACCCGCGCACCTCGGTCACCGTCATGCCGATCACGCCGATCTCGGTCAGCGCCTCCTTCACGTCGTCGAGCTTGAACGGCTTGATGATCGCCTCGATCTTTCTCATCGGAGACCTCCATTGAACTGGGTGCGGGCACCCGGGCTATCGCCCGCCCGCACCCCGCCGCGACCATGCGCGGTGATAATTTTCTCGCGCGATCCGAGTCGCGACTTCACGGGACGCAGTCTCTCGTTCACAGGGCACGGGCACCTGGCCGGGGGAGTCCGAGGTGGGCGTAGCCCCCTTCGCTCGAACAATCCCTGGCGTCATACCTCTTCCAGAATCGGAAAGACCAACGCGGAGACGTGGGACGAGATGCGCTTCAGGTTCGTGAGAATGTCGAGGTGGATCTCCGAGGTCTCCAGCGATTCGGCCAGCCCCGCCCGGAGCCGGCCCAGATGAGACTCGCGCAGCTCCCGCTCGCGCTGGCGCGTGACCGGCCGCTGGTCGAGCACGTGCTGGGCGAGCGTGCGGTCGCTGGTGGCGAAGGCGGCGATGGCCGTCTCGAGATTCTTCGTCACCATGCCGTGGAACTCGAGGATCTCGGCCCAGCCGGCG
>QHSR01000137.1 GCA_003221635.1 Candidatus Rokuibacteriota bacterium
AGCCTCCGCGGCCGGAATGTTCGCGGCCACCTTGGCGATCTTCGCGTCCTGGACCGCGACGTCCAGCGACCCGCGCAGGTTCTGGGCCGGGTCGATCACGCTGCCGCCCTTCAGCAGTAGGTCGTACATGAGGAGCCTCCTTCAGTCAGCCGACGGATGACCCGGAGAGTACACGCGTCGGCTTGACCCTTTCAAGCCGTGTTTGCTATACGTGAAGCCCGACCGAACGGCGCGGGAAGCCATGATGCGAAGCACGCACCGGATTCTCACGACGCATGCCGGCAGCTTGCCGCGGCCGGACGATCTTCGTGCGCTGGTCACGGCCAAGGCCGGCGGGCAGCCCTACGCGGAGGACGCCCTGGCCCGGCGCGTCCGGAGCGCGGTCGCGGAGGTCGTCCGAAAGCAGGTCGAGTCCGGGATCGACAGCGTCAACGACGGTGAGCTCAGCAAGCCGAGCTTCACGACCTACGTCCGGGAGCGTCTCGGCGGCATCGAAGTGCGCGAGCCCAAACCGGGCGAGGGGTCTCCCGTTCAGCTCATCTACGGGCGGGACGCGGAGCAGTTCCCCGAATACTTCGCCGCGCGAACCTTCTTCGGAGCCGGTCAGCGGCCGGTGTTCTGCACGGGGCCCATCCACTATATCGGGGCGGCCGCCGTACGGGCCGACATCGAGACCTTCAGGGCGGCGCTCGAGGGGGTGCGGGTCGAAGAGGCGTTTCTGCCGGCGGTGGCTCCCGGCACCATCGAGCACTGGCTACGCAACGAGTACTATCCCAGCGACGAGGCCTACCTCTACGCCATCGCCGACGCCGTGCACGAGGAATACGAGGCGATTGTCGACGCCGGGTTCGTGCTGCAGATCGACGATCCCGATCTGGCCGACGCCTGGCAGATCCATCCGAAGATGAGTGTCCCGGAGTACCGGAGATTCGCCGAGCTCCGACTGGACGCGCTGAATCACGCGCTGCGGACGATTCCGCCCGATCGCGTGCGTTTCCACATGTGCTGGGGCAGCTACC
The DNA here is from genome assembly GCA_003221635.1 of Candidatus Rokuibacteriota bacterium. Classification (GTDB taxonomy): domain Bacteria; phylum Methylomirabilota; class Methylomirabilia; order Rokubacteriales; family CSP1-6; genus AR31. Next base: position 1,020 of record QHSR01000137.1, read on the forward strand.
ACGGCCCACACCGGTACGACATTCCGCTGCGCGACATCGTGGACCTCGTCCTCAAGGTGCGGGCCGGCGCGTATTCCATCGAAGCTTCGAACCCCTGTCATCAGCACGAGTGGCGGGTGTGGGAGGACGTGAAGTTGCCGCCGGGGAAGATCCTCGTGCCCGGCGTGGTCGGCCACTACAGCGACTTCATCGAGCATCCGGAGCTCGTCGCCGAGCGCCTGGTGACGTACGCGCGGCTTGTCGGCCGCGAGAACGTCATCGCCGGGACCGACTGTGGGCTCGGCACGCGTGTCGGTCACCCGTCCATCACCTGGGCCAAGTTCCAGGCGATGGCCGAGGGCGCCCACCTGGCGACGAGGCAGCTCTGGGGCTCTTAGAGGTGCTCTCCAGGGGCTCGGTCGCGCGTGTTCCAGTCCGCCTCGACGAGCGCCGCGAGCTTCGCGAGTGAAGACCGCCAGCCGGCCTCGTTGTCGGCGGTCGGCAGGCCGCGCGGTAGCCCGTCGTGCACGGCGAGGACATCGATGCCGCCGTCCGTATCGGCGAGCGAGATCGTGATCGTCATCTCGCCGCGCAGCGCGGGATCTGTCGTCTCGAACTCGACCACTTCGACAACTGTTGGACCGCCCGTTACGACGGCAGATCCTCGAGTCGAACACCACGACCGCTCCTCAGCGTTTCTCGGGCCGCCGCTACTCGCCGCAGGAACTCGGGATGGTGCTCCAACCGATAGTCGAGCCAGTCGTCCTCGCTCTCGAAGCCGATCAGCACGCCAGCCGGCTTCCCGTGTCGGGTGATGAGAATCTCCTCGGATTCAGCCAGACGCAGGAATCGCGACAGATCGTCTTTGACTTCAGCCAGCGCCGCCTGGCGCGCCCGGCGTCCCGTGCTCGGCGAGCGAGCCGGCCGCTTCGGCCTTCGTGACGATCGCGAGGACCTCGACGGCTTCACGCGTGACGTCATAAAACACCCTCACTTCCCCCACCCGGAGCCGATACTGCGGTTGGCTCAAGCCCCTCAAGCGCTTGATCCGGCTCTTGCTAACCCGGGCGGGTTCGTGCCGCAAGTGCCGTTCGAGGACGTCTCGCACTTCGGCCCGGCGGTAGCCTGGCAGTGCCCGGTAGGACCTAGCCGCCTCGGGCGCGAGGACGACCCCGTACCACATTCTGGCCATAGTATAGCCAGATTCGACACAGCCTCAAAGTCGGCCGCTGCGGTCTAACGCCGACGATAACCTGCGGCGGCGGAGCAACGCGGAGCCGCCGGATCTCGCCTCGATTTTGTGGACACAGAGTTATCACGGTTTGTGAGCTCGACGGACGTTCACGCGGCGTAGATTGACAGATCTCGCCTTGTGTCTGGCCGAGGATTCTTCCGACTGGCAGTCGACCGACAAGGCCAAGGCGCCAAAGCTTCACGATAAGTCTCGATTTCGAGGCAGGACGCTGGAACGGTCCAAGCGTTAGTCAGAAGTGTCTACTTTTTCGAGGGAGGTTCATGCGTCCGCTCCATTGCGGAGTTAGACGCCCTGTCTCTTTAGCGCCGCCTGTATGACTGAAGTGAGGAAAGCTATGTCGCTTCGAGATAGCCACCAGCAGCCGCGGACGAAGGCTACGCCGGCCAGAAAAAAGCCGATGCCCACGAGCGGGAAGAGCAGTGTCATCAGATCTTGCTCTGGATTCGCGTCACTCCTCATGACGGTATGCAACGTCGCAGCGGCAGCGATGATCGTCAAGACGAGGGCAAACCCTAACCAAGCAGTCATGAAAATCTTCGAGAAGAGGAACATCGTGAACCGACCCTGGAGGATCACGCGGCCGTGGCTATGCTCGAACCTTCCTACGAAGATCGGCTTGAAGCTATTCCCGAATAGCGGAATGACCCGCTGAAGCCGCACCTTCGATTCTGTGACCGGCCCGACCGCAGCTTGGCGGAAAAGCGCGGAGAAGACAGTGCGCTTGGTGCGTTCACGGAGGCGTTCTACAGACGCCATCAGCGGAAAGTCACTCGGAAACTGCGCCGGCACGTCACGATAGAGAAAGTTGAAGAGGCGCTTGACCATCACCTTGTACGCCTAACTAACGTAGCGCTCAGCGGCCAGGGCCAGCAGCGCGAGCCCTGGACCGCTGAAGCGCATGGTTCGGCGATCGGCGCCTCGCGCGGCTGTTGGTCTCCGCTGGCAACTCATACAGCGCTTCGGGGGCGATGTCCGCTCCGTTCGGCCATACGACCGTGCCCGCCACCGGGTCAAGCGTGACCTGCGCGAAGGATCTTGGGTTCTTGAGGGGTTCGAAAACCGGACCCGTGAGCAAGGGCATGAGATTCACTCGCTTCCGGGTGCCGTCCTTGAACGTCAAGTCGAGCGAGTGCGATCCGGACACCTCAGCTTTGACAACACGCCATTTCATCGTGCGGACTCCTTACTCCAGAGGCGCGATTCGCTGCAGGGGGCGATTCGCGCGCGCCAGTTCCCAGTCACGCTGCAACTCTTCTCGGTGCAGCTTCCCCCACGCTCTCACGAGACCAAGCGCGCGTCGGGGCAAGCTCCCCTCGAGCAGACGCAGACTCTGGATGGTCATCACTGCCTCCTGCCCGCCATAGATGGCGTGAAAGTGCGGAATGCCATGATCACGATAGTACATGTAGATCACGATGCCGTAGAACTCCGCGATCCTTGGCAAGCTGCGTCACCTTCTCACTTTGGAGCCAACCTCACTTGCCGATGCTTCAGTCGCCGAACTCTGGCGTTCACCTGCGGCGGACCGAGCGACCGGAGGAGGGAGGCCCGGCGTCAGGTGAAACGGCTTGTTAGGGGGCATCGGCGCGTGATCGAATGTCGAGACCTCGCTCAAGCGTGTCACGCATACGCGCCATCTCCTTGCGTGTGACGACGTCGCCGCGCTCAATTCTGCTTCGCTGTGCCTCGAACATCTCCCGGATCATGCCTTCGATGCGGCTCTTGTGAGGGCTCAGGAACGGTTGATCGATTCGATAACACACCAGCGTCGTGTCCCCAGCCGGACTATCCCTTACATAAACGGCGACGACGCACCGTTGCGCTACGTACGAAAGGGCTCGATCTCGAGTGGCTAGAAATGCCCGTTTCATCGTACCGCGGAGAGGGCGCGTGGTCTCGTAGTGCATCGCATAGGCGTGAACAAGGTCCCACGCCGCATTCCACGCACGGCTTTCTTGTGGCTTCGAGGAGTTCATTGCTAGAAGGCGGGCACCTTGCGACGCTCCACCGAACACGTCTAGAGCGACCTGGAGACAATGGCCTGACACGTTCTTCAACCGATTGTTTGCCCAATCGATGTAGGTTGCGACATTCTCCACTGCCGCCGCTTTCCCTGGCCGCTGTTTTGCCAGCTGCTCGATGTAGAGGAGATGGGTGTAGTAGCCGATCCGGACCCAGTCATAGGATTTAACTTCGGCTTCACCGATGTGACGCACGACTACCGTCCCCTTGCGGAGACCGTGATGGCTCTCGACTGCCCGAATACCGCCTGACAGCTCTGCACGCAGTTTCGACTTGCGATTCAAATCGCCGACGCGCGCAGCTCCAGCTGCGAGCTCGGCGACGGCGAGATCATAGTCGATCGACGTTTGGGTTGCCGCAGCCAAGCGAAGTAGGCCGCCCAGAGCAGCGCTGTCGGGAGTTGCCCTGCCGGCACCAATCCTTGCAGAGTCGAGCACAAGGTTAGCATCGAGGTGGATCACACGCACGAATCCATCCGAGCGGAGGGCCGCCAGATGTGACTCGGTTTCGGCGGCGACGATGCCCTTACAGTCGATTAGCTCGAAATCCATCGAAAGCTGGTCGTCTCCCTAACGCCGCCGGTCAGCGGCCGGAGGGCGAGCAACGCGAGCCCCCGGTCCGCTGCACCGGAGAGTTGGACGGCTCACCGACGGAACCCGCGCACTCTTCAAGGAAGGCCAGGACATGGCGCCACGCATCGATCCCCGCCTCCGCGTTGGCTCGCGGCGAGCCGCCCCCAGTGTAGTGCACGCCGTTGGGATGCCCGTACTCGATCTGAGTCGTGGGACTGTACGGGATATAGATCGCGTGCCCGGCGCCTTCGTAGCTCAGATGGCGGAACGGGTAGGTATGACCGTGCTGCTGCAGGCGTCGAATTGCGATCTCGGCCAGAATCGACGAGGGCCAGATCTGGTCGTCCTGGCCAGAGACCAAGAGAATCGGTCCATGCGTTCTCTCCACGGGAATCGTTGCCCGCTCCACGGCGTTCACGTCACGGAGCTGCGAGAGGTAGCGCGGCGACTCAGCGACGGGCGACTTGGTGTAGTCCACCGATGTCGGATCGTCGGTGGCGTTGTGCTCTTGGAGATATGGCAGCGGCTGCCCGCGCGAAGTCCAGCACGGCGGAGTATCGGGCGGGTCGTGCGGCTCGAAGGGGCCGTGGAGGACGCCGCTGGCGACGTAGGCGATCACGGCGTTGATCGCCGGGATCGTTGCCCCGAGTAGCAAGGCCAGTTCGCCACCGCGCGACGCTCCCCAGACAGCCAGGAAGCCGTCCTGCAGCCACGGCTGTCTCCGCATCCAGCTGACGGCATGTTCGAAGTACTCGACCGGGACGTTAACCAGCTCCGACGGAAGGTCCGTGGTACCGAAGTATGCCAGGGACAGGGCGGCATAGTCGTGCGAGGCGACGAGGGCTGCACGATGCTCCGAGATACCGCCATCCGAGCCGCCGAGCACGATCACGGCCCGATGTGGCCCGTCACCGGGCGGCAAGAACAGTGTTCCCACGACTCCGGCCTCGCGCACCAGTCGGCGAGAAACGCCGGCGCCGGCCAATCGCCGTACAATCGTCAACTCCGCGGGAGCGGCGCCTGGCGCTTCGGCGTGCAGGCGCGCGACCGAGGACCACATGACCCAGTCAGGAGGAGCCGGCCGCCACTTCCCCGGGACAGGGGTCGCCGACCAGAAGAGGCCCATGGGCGACACGCCCTCCCATGTTCCGGCAACGGGCGCTTGGCGCGTGACGTCGACGCGACCGCCATCGTCGGCGATGAACGCCGCCCCCGATCGCCACGGCGTCGCCTCCGCGACCTGGAAGGTCGCGGTGACGGTCACGCGGGTTCTAGGGGCGAAGCCTTCCAGAGCAATCGAGAGCGGCGCGTCGTACAACGCCACCGGCTGATCGACGACGATCCGCGGCGTGAGCTGTGGTGATAAGAAGGGCCGCATCAGATCATCCCGCTTCTCACTCCGATCGCAGCCCGCCATCCATCAGTCCGACCGTCCAACTAGAATTCGACTCCAGGATGGCCTGGTCTCGATAGCCCTGTAAACGCTGCGCGGCCTGGCAGCCTATCGCGACGCCGTACTCGTCTCGCGTATCAGCCCCTCGCCCTTTGTTCTCCCCACTTTTGGACCATGAACGCGCCCGCCACCGCGGGCGGGATAGGCTGCGCCGCCTCGCAGTGTATCTTGGCAGGCTTTGGCGGAACCGCAGCGAGCGGTCTCACAAAGAGAACATCCGTTCGGCCGGACTGCGAACGGCCGCCGGGCCGCGGTTGAGGACGTGGGTGTACATCGTGGCCCGGCTGGCCAGGGCTCTCGCCCGCGGTGCGGGTCTACCCGACGGGCTGCTGGGCGCCGCGCGGCGGCCCCTTGGTCTCCTCGAGCGATTTGGCGAAGGCCAGCAGCTCCTCGTCGGGACGGTCCAGGTCGATGTGCTCCCCCAGCGGCTGCCGCACCTTGTAGGGGGTCGTGTAGTAGAGCTCGATCCGGTTGTCTTCGGGATCGAAGAAGTAGACGCTGCAGGCGATCCCGTGCGTAACCGTGCGGTCGATCTTCATACCCTCCTTCTGGAGCCGATGATGGAACGCCCGCACATCGTCCAGGCGCTTCACCTTGAAGGAGACCTGCTGCACGTTGTGCGTCTTCTGCGCCGGCTCCTTGGCCTGGACCAGGGCCAGCTCGTGGTGCTCGGCGTCCGGCGCCGCGCTCAGAAAGCAGATGCCGCGCTCCAGGTTCTCGTCGCTGATCGTGAGCCCGAGGACACGGGCGTAGAAGTCCCTCATCTTCGGGAGGTCGTTGCAGAAGAGCCCGACGTGGCCCAACCCGCTGATCTCAGGCATGTGTCACTCCTCAGGTCCGCTTGTAGAATCTGGCCGCATTGTCCCACAGGAGCTTCTTCTTCGTGTCCGGCTTGAGGCTCGACCACTTCAGCACGTTGTCGACGGAGTTGGGGAACTGGCACTCCGAGTGAGGATAGTCCGACGCGTACATGAGGACGTCGTCGCCGAGGACGCTCCGGACGTAGTTGAACATCTCCTCGCCCTCGTGGTGCTCGATGCTGCAGAAGAAGCGGCCGCTGGTCATGTACTCGCTCGGCGCGTGCTTGAGCGGCGCCACGCCGCCGACGTAGATCGCCTGCTCGTCCATCCGTTTGGCCCAGAAGGGAAGCCATCCCGAGCCGCACTCCAAGATGCCCATGCGCAAGCTCGGGTAGCGATCCATGATGCCGGCGCCGATGAAGGCGGCCATGAAGCGCATGCCGCCCCACGGGTGGGACGCGAGACGACCGAGAAAGATGTTGTCCCACAGATCCTCGTAGCCCGGGAAGTACGGAGGGTTCCAGGTCAGGCTATGGTGCATGACCGCCAGGTCGTGTTCCTGCGCGGCCTTCCAGATAGGCTCCAGATCCGGGTGGTCGACGGGGATGTCCTTGGCGAGCAAGGGCCAGACGGCCACTGCCCACTTGGAAGTCCCCCACTGGCGAATCTCCCGCACCGCCTCCTCGACGTTGCGGGTCGAGGCCACGATCATCGTTTTCAGGCGGTCGGGAAACCGCCCGCAGAAGTCGGCCGCGTGGCGGTGGTAGGCGCGGATCAACCCGACCTCGAGCTCGACATCGGGCAGGCCCACGACGCTGACCCACGACGTCGGGATCAGCAGATGCGCATCGGTTCCTTCGTCGTCCATGTCGTGGATGCGGTTCTCGGCCTGATCGTCCTGTACGCCTGATCTCGGCTGCTTCGTGCCTCTCCAGTTGGTGCCTCGCCCGGTGAACGTCTCGTGCGCGCTCGCCTCGCCGAGGACACGACGGTAGAGCTTCGTCCCGACGCGGTACTGATGGGTGCCCGCGGTACCGCCGATCTGGCTGGTTGGGTGGCGGTGTTGCGCCAGCTCGGGCAGGCGCGGCCGGAAGCTCGGATCGACGTACCGCTCCAGCACTTCCGCGGCGGGGTTGACGTGCGTATCGGCGTCCCACGCGCGTAGACCGTTCCTCATGCTGGCCTCCTTGGTCTCGGAGCCGTTACGAGCGGACCATCAGCTGGAGGCGATGGCCGTCCGGATCCTGGAAGTAGATACAGCGGTCTTCCCCGGGGCGGCCGGTTACGACCACTCCGTGCTTTTCCAGATCCGCTTTGAGCGCTTCGTACGTACCGCTCCCCACGTTCAGCGCGAGATGGTTGAGGTCATTGCCCGTCGTCAGGGGCGAGTCCCCCTGCTTCCTGAACAGCGCCACGCCCTGGGAGCCCGCGTGCAGGAAGACCTGCCGGTCGTTCTCTCGGTAGACGG
>QHSR01000323.1 GCA_003221635.1 Candidatus Rokuibacteriota bacterium
AAGCAGGGCGCGATCGACGAGATCCTCGATCTCGTCGCCGAGCATCGATCGGAGATCGTGATCGCGGGGCCGGCGTTCTCCGCGGGGCGCTACGGCCTGGCCTGCGGCGGGGTGACACTCCGCGCCCGCGAGCGTCTCGGCGTGATCGCGGTCACGGGCATGCACGTCGATAACGCGGCGACCGAGGTCTACCGGACGAGGCTCCACATCGCGAGCACGCAGCGGACGGCGGCCGGCATGGCCGACGGGCTCGCGATCATGGCCCGGCTGGCGCTGAAGCTCGTGTCCGGGACGGCGCTTGGCGCGCCGGCCGACGAAGGATACGTCCCGACCGGCCGGCGGATCTTCGAGATGGCCGAACGCCCGGCGCCGCTGCGCGCCGTCGAGATGCTGCTCCGCAAGGTCCGCGGTGAGCCTTACACGACCGAGTGGCCCGTCCCTCGCTACCACCGCGTCCCCGCCGCGCCGCCGCTCCAGGACACGGCGAAAGCGACCATCGCGCTGGTGACGACCGGCGGTCTGGTGCCGCACGGGAACCCCGATCGCCTGGAGTCGGGCTTCGCGACGAAGTGGCTCCGGTATTCCATCGCCGGCGTGGACTCGCTTCCTCCGGAGCGGTGGCAGTCGGTCCACGGCGGCTTCAACACCTCGCGCATCAACGAGGATCCGCACCGGGTGCTCCCGCTCGACGTGGCGCGCGAGCTGGAGCGCGAGGGCGTCATCGGACGCCTTCACCCCGAGTTCTATTCCACGACCGGCAACACCTCCGTCATCCCCACGATGCGTCGCTTTGCCCAGGAGATGGGCCGCGAGCTCCGGGCGGCCGGGGTGGACGGCGTGATCCTCACGTCCACGTGAGGGTCGTGCAACCGCGGCGGCGCCGCGCTCGCGAAGGAAATCGACACGCTCGGCATCCCCATCGTCCAGATCAGCGCCCTCGACGCGCTCGCGAAGTCGGTCGGCTCGAACCGCATCGTGCGGGGCAAGGCCATCACCAGCATCGTGGGCGATCCGGACCTGAGCCCGGCGGAGGAGCGGCGGTTCAGGAAGCGCCTCGTGGTGAAGGCGCTCGAGGCACTGCGGACGCCGGTCGAGGATCAGCTCGTCGTGTGAGGACCGCAGGGCACCGAGCCGGCGAGCTCGCGAGGGCGCACGATCTCTGACAGCGGCCGTTTCTCGCGTTCCGCCCTCGCCGTGTGCTTTTGGAAGCGGTCGTCGTCAGCTGGCGGTCACCTCGATCGTCGGCGAGCAGTCGGCCAGGTGCACCGCGTCCGCCATCGCGACGAGCACTTCGCGAGGTCCCTCGAAGCGCTCCCTGCTGTGCGCGCTGCGGACGTTGTCCACAAGCATCAGGTCGCCAGCCTGCCACCGCTCGCGTACGGTGTTGGCCTCGTAGACCTCGTTGATCAACTGCACGACGTCCGCGCCGATCGGGTCGCCGTTGCCGAAGCGGGTATTGAACGGCAGCCCGTTCTCGCCGTAGATGTCCATGAGGTACTCTCGCACCTCCGGGTCTATCGTCCACGCGTTGAGGAATGCGATCTGGTTGAACCAGCACCGCTGGCCGGTGAGCGGGTGATGCACGACGGCGCTGCGACGCTGCCAGGTGCGCAGCGCACCGTCGGGTTGCCACTCGAACTTGATCGCGTTGGCACGGCAGTAACTCTCGATGGCGCGACGGTCGTCGGTGTCGAATGCTTTGGCGACCGACACCCCGATGTCGTTGTTGTAGTTGCGGATTAGCAGCCAGCCCACCCGCTCAAAGCGCTTGATCAACTCGGTGGGCAGCGCGTGAAGCACGGTCGGCGAGTCGGCCACCGGGGTCGCCCCCCCGTCAGTCGGCGCAATGAGGCACGCGAACAGCATGAGGCCGGGGAACTCCAGCACGTAGCTGAGTTCGTGATGCATGCACATCGGCTGGTTGGGCGGCCACTTCGATGAGGAATACACGCCGTTGGAGTAGCTCCGTCGGGGCGCGAAGGCCTCCTTCTCGGTCATCAGACTGGCCAGCCGCCGAAAGACGGCCTCGGTCTCGGCCGCGTCGCGGAGCCCGAGACCGCGAACCAGGAGCGAACCGTGCTCGGCGACGGCGGCGCGCAGCGCGTCGCGGTGCTCGGCCGCCCAGCGCGGCGCGTCGCCGGTTGCCTCGGCTCGCAGCATCGGCGGCTTGCCGGGTTGCAGGTCCACATTGAGCAGTGAGGTCGGGGACGAGGACGCCATCTCGATTTCCTTTCCGTCGCTGCTGCTCAAGATGAAGCCAACAGTTGGGGGGCGCTTAGCACGGCCTTTGCCGCCTCGGCCGGACGGGTGCGCTGAGGAAGCAGGGGCCACCATCGGCGAGCTCGTGCAGGTCGACGTGCTGCCGCCGGCGTAGGGGAAGCACACCAGCGCACCGTCCGATTCCGACAGTCACGGGAGCAGCTCGGAGCGCCGCTCAGACCTGCCGTCGATCAGCGTGGCCAGATCG
>QHSR01000324.1:0-801 GCA_003221635.1 Candidatus Rokuibacteriota bacterium
CGGGCCCGATTTCCTCGTTAACCCGTCAAGGGTGAGAGTGTTGTCGTACACGACAAGGGAAGTACTGAGCGACAGAATAGCCAGAACAGTACCGGCCAGTACAGTGCTCCAGACGAGTCGAGTGGATGGCCATCGACTCGGAGTTGGATAACAGCGAGTGAATCCAAGGAAAGTAACCGGGATCAAGCTAGCGCTTGCAAACGTAAATCGGCCCCAGGCGTCGAGATGCGTTCCGCCCTGGAGGCCACCAATACCCGAAACCCAGCATGCTAGACACAGAGTCTGGGATGCAAACCAGCGGTTGACTGGCTGTTGAGGTTTCGCTCGCCACACGAAGAGCGCAAGTCCTGTCAGGACGGCGGAGAGGCCGAAAAGCGCGATCTGAGACACGAGACGACCGACTTAGTCTGGAGCGCCGAGAATCATGGTGACGTGAGAACCGCCGAGACTGTGCGCGTGAATCAAAGCGTTTCGAACTCTCGTCGTTCTCGCAACGTTTGGGACGTAGTCAAGATCGCAATTGGGATCCGGCACTCGGTAGTTGATGGTCGGAGGAACTAGGCTATCTCGTATTGCCAGGCATGAAGTCACGACCTGCATGGCACTGCTCGCAGCAAGAGCCTGACCGCACATTGACTTCAGAGAAGAAACTGGAACATTCCAGGCGTGTGATCGGAAGACCCGCTTAATTCCCGCCGTCTCCGCAGCATCGTAGTCTTGCATCGAGTTCCCGTGAGCACAGATGAAGTCTATCTCTCTGGCGTCGAGCCCCGCTTGACTGAGGGCCATCATCATTGCGCT
>QHSR01000324.1:825-6042 GCA_003221635.1 Candidatus Rokuibacteriota bacterium
GACTTTCCGGAGATGAGCACCCTCGCTCGTGCTGGCAAAACTGAGGATTCGAGCGTATATCGGAGCCCCTCGAGCGCGGGCGAACTCTTCGTCTTCGATTACGACAATCGCCGCACCTTCGGCGAGAACTAGACCGGATCGCCATTGGTCGAAGGGACGGCTCGCTTCTTCGGGCGGTCCGGGCCACTTCGAAAGAACGCCAACAGAGTGAAAGAGCATGAGGGAATACGCAGACAGCGGCGTCTCGGTCCCGCCAGCGATTGCAGCTCTCGCGAGTCCGTGTCTAATTTCGGCCTGGGCCCAGCCGATCGCATCAAGGCCGGCCGCACACGCTGTCGAAAAGGTCGTGGTTTGTCCATGAGCTCCAGCGTCTATCGCGATGTGGCTCGTTGCGGCGTGGGCGGGATATTCGTTGGTCGTCCAAGGTGACACGGGTTTGCCTCTGAGGAAGGCAGAGAAGGTCGACTCCCCAAGGTCTACCTGGCCGTTCATGGCAGTCCCGATAGAGACCTTGATGTGTTCGGCTGGAATCCCAGCCGCATCGAGCTTGCTATCGTCGCGGGCCATTCTGGCGGCTGCAATCCCAAACTGGCTGAAGCGACCTGCCGTCCGCGCTATTTGAGCCGGCATCCAGTCGAGCGGACTGAAAGCCCGCACCTCGCCGACGGCCCGACAGTCCAACGGCAGCTTCGACCCATCGAACTGCGTGGGCGCGCCGATGCCGGATCGCCCGGCTTGCGCGGCCGCCCAGAATTCGTCGACGCCGATGCCGATGGGCGAGACGATGCCGAGTCCCGTGATCACCGGTTGTCGCTTCATCGGCATGCACTCTCCCCGGAGGCGCTGGGTCGCGTTTCCTCCAGAAATCCCGGCATTTACGTTAGCAGGTAGGCCGCCAGACGACCAAGTTCCTGGTTCGAGGCTGCTAGAAGTTCGAGGCTGCTAGAATAGGTGAACTGACGAAGCATGTCCAGGGGAAGGTCATCGACCGTCGACACTTTCTCGCGTTGCCGCTGGCTCTCTTCCTGGCCCCCCTGGCGCGCGCCGGTGCCGCGGGCGGGGCCCACAAAGCGCCGTATGGCGTGGACGTCAGCCTCCTCTACGGCGCGCTAACCTACCGTGTCGAAGGCTCGCTGACAGAGACGATCGACAGGCCCAGCGGGCGCTACGACGTCGCGATCGCTGGGGAGGGGGATGGCATCGCCAACCGGATCGAGTCGGCTGGAACCTTCCGCCACGGACGCTGGAGCCCGCTCGGCACGCGCTCGTTCTTCTCAGTGAAGGGGCGCGAGTCGCGCTCTGACATCACATACGATCACGCCCGACGCAGCGTCGAGTATCACTTCAAGGGCGAGACCTTCTTCTTCCGGCGGCTACGCGTCGTGGACGATGTCCTGCCAATCCCCGAGGGGCTCCTGGTCGACGACTCGATCAGTGCCATGCTCAACTACGGCGACCAGCTCTGGGCGCCGCAGGCGGATGGGAGCTTCGTGACCCACGTGGTCCGGCGGAAGGTGGTTCGCAACGAAGGTCCCGATGATGTCCAGCAGCATTACCGTGCTGAGCTGGTCCCCTTCAAGCTCAAGGTTGGGGTGGACGCAGAGACGCGGAAGCCAATAGCACAGTTCGATCTGACGCGTTTCTCGTCGTGGGCGAAGCCGGAGCAGCCGGCACAGGTCACATTCGGCCCCGATCGCCGACCGGAGCACCTGAACCTCCCGATGATCCTCGGGACGTCCGTTCAGATCCGGCTGAAGACCCCATAAATGCACGACATCGTCGCGCTGGGCGAGGTGCTGCTGCGGCTCGCCATCCCGTCGCCCACTCGCTTCGAGACTGCGCGTCACCTCGACCTGCAGATCGGGGGCGCCGAAGCCAACGTGGCCGCCGCGTGCGCCAGGCTTGGCCTGAGTGCCGCGTGGATCTCTGCGCTTCCGGCCAATCCGTGGGGCGAGCGGATCCGGCGCGAGCTGGGGAGCCACGGCGTGGACTGCGCGTATGTCCGGATGACGGAGAATACGCGGGTCGGAGTCTACTTCCTCGAGTATGGCGTGCCGCCGCGTCCGGTGCGGGTCCTCTACGACCGCCGCGAGTCCGCTTTTGCACGGCTGACGCCGGCTCAGGTCGATTGGGAGCCGGTGCGCCGCGCGCGACTCGTACACCTCACCGGGGTCACACCCGCGCTCGGGGAGTCGGCCCGCGCCCTGGTGGAACGGGCCGTCCGCGAAGCGTCAACGGTGTCGTTCGACATCAACTATCGCGCGACCCTCTGGTCGCCCCAGGAGGCGCGCGCGTTCGTCGAGCCCGTATTGCCGCGCGTGCGCTACCTCTTCATCGGACAGGCGGAAGCGCGCACGCTGTTCGGCCTGTCGGGCACGCCCGAGCAGACCCTCGACGGGCTGGCGCGCCTCGCGCCCAAGGCGACGATCAGCCTGCAGCAGGGCGAAGCGGGCTCGACGGTGCTCGACGGCGGCACAGTCTTTCGGCCCCGACGACGGCCTGCCGCCGGCGATGCGTACGCGGCCGGGTTCCTGTGGGCCGTGCTGAGTGGACGCGATGTCCGGGACGCCGTCGACGCGGGCACGGCCGTCGCGGCGCTCAAGTGCTCGACCTGGGGCGACATCGCGCTTGTCTCCGGTCAAGACGTCGCCGACGTTCTGGCGGGCGGCCCCGACGTCCGTCGTTGACGCTGCCCCGGCTTCGGCCCCGCCTGTTATAGTCGATACTTCCTGAGGGTGCTTCGGCGCCCTTCTGAAGCGCTTTCTCGCCACGTTGTGGGATGCCGTCGGTGCACCAGTGTGCATCGCCCGACACCCCTCCGCAGCGGCCCTCGTTCCTCCCGGGGAGAGGGAATGCTCAGCGGTGCGTTCGTCCGATGCCCCGCCGTGTGGCCCTGAGCACGCGGGGTCGCCCCGCTCGCGCATCACCCGCCAACCTTCTTCCGCTGAAACTCCGCGACGCCGCTGCGGCGGATGATCCAGTCCCCCAGGCGCGGGAAGAGCTGCGCCAGCGCGAAGACGGGACGCATGGGGCGGGAGTTGACGATCACTTCCGGGCACGGCGCCTCGATGGCTCGCACGACGGCAGTGGAGACCTGGGCGGGAGTGCAAAACCCCACGAGCCACGGCGGCGGCATGCCGAAGCGCGCGAACATCCCTACCCCGACGACATAGCCAGGAAAGATCGTGGACACGTGGATTCCCGTCTGGGCGAGCTCCAGGCGCAGGCCTCGGCTCCATTCGCCCAGCGCGGCCTTGGTCCCGCAGTAGACGGCGTCGTACGGCACGCCCAGCTTGCCGCCGATCGAGGAGACGTGAACGACATGCCCGTAGCCCTGCCGCAGCATATGTGGGAGGAGGAGATGAGTCAGGTGGATGGGCGCGGCGACGTTCACCTCGATCGTCTGATCGACCGCCGGCCAGGGGGTCTGGACGAACGCGCCCTCGTTTTCAACGGCGGCGTTGCTGACGAGGACGTCGATGCGATCGAACTCGTTGAGCACGCGCTCGGCGAGTCGTTGCCGCTCAGTCGCGTCGGCAAGGTCGACCGGTAGAGCCAGCGTCCGGACGCCATAGGACCGCAAGGCCTCACAGGTGTCCCGCAACCCGTCAGCGGACCGCGCGGCGAGGGCGAGGTGAGCACCCCTGCGCGCCAAAGCGTCAGCGATGACGGACTGTTCATCCGGCCCTCCCGATTCGTCGATGATGAATCGACACGGGCGTCAATTGACCGACACCATAGCCCATGATAGATTCTCTGCGTTCAAGAGACAGAATCTTTGCGCTGGAACTCGGCTAGTGATGTTGTCGCATGCGACTCATGCCGATGGCAGCCAGACGGATCAAAGACCGCTCCCCAAAGGAAAAACGCGAGCCGTTGGCGCGGCTGCTACAGCAACAAGGCGGTCAGCCAAACGGTCCTAGCGCCGCGACGACCCCCGTAACCCCGCCCACGCCGATGGGAAACGCTCTGCTGCATCCCGACGCGGCCCCGATGTTCAAGCTCCTCGACCGTGCTTTCGAAATGGGCGTGTATCCCTATCAGATACCTCTCGAGGGCAAGTCTGGCGCCAGGGTTCAAATCGGCGGTCGTAGTGTGCTGATGCTGTCTTCGTACGACTACCTGGGGTTGATCGGGCACCCCGATGTCGACGCCAGCGCGGTCGAAGCCATCAAGAAATACGGGACGGGCACCGGCGGCGTCCGGTTGTTGACGGGCACGAACGACCTCCACCACCAGTTGGAGCGCCAGCTAGCCGACTTCAAGGGTACGTCGGCCGCCGTATTGTTCACCACCGGGTATCTCGCGAACCTGGCGGTCATCTCGACGCTGCTGACCCGCAACGATCGAGTGATTTTAGATGCCTTGGCCCATCGCAGTCTGATTGACGCCTGCGAGCTCGCCCACGTACCGATCCGGCGCTTCCGCCATAACGACATGGACTCGCTGCGCGAGAAGCTGGCCACCCGCCCGTTCGGGCGTCGCACGCTCATCGTTGCCGAGGGCGTCTACTCCATGGATGGCGATATCTGTCCGTTGCCGGCGCTCGTCGCGCTAAAGAAAAAGTACGGCGCGTTTCTCATGATTGACGAATCCCACTCGCTCGGCGTACTGGGCGCAACCGGACGCGGCGTCGACGAGCACTTCGGCCTCGCCTCCAACGACGTCGACATCTGGACGGCGTCGCTGTCCAAGGCGATCCCCTCCAACGGGGGGTTTGCCGCGGTGTCTCGCGAGGTCGCCGTGTACCTTCAGCACGCGGCGGCGCCCTTCATTTTTTCCGCCGCCCTGTGTCCGGCCGCGGTGGCCGCGATTTGTACCGCGTTGACCATCCTCCGGGCCGAACCCGAGCGAGTCGCGACACTGAACCGCAATGCGACCCTGCTGCGCAACGGTCTCCGCGAGCTCGGTTACAACCTGGGGAACTCTGTCACCCCAATTGTTCCCGTCATGCTGCGGAGCGAGATGGCCGCCGTGACCATGGCGCGGAGCTTGCGCGACCTGGGAGTGCTGGTGACTCCAGTGATCTTCCCGGCCGTACCGTTGGGAGAAGCGCGTCTCCGCCTCTGCGTGAGCGCCGGACATTCCGCCGCGGACTTGGAGTTTGCCTTGGCCGCCTTCAGCCAGGTGCGGTCGCCTCACGCGGTCACCCCTCCCTGAGCGGCGACGAGTCTGGCAAGAAGGATCTCATGGAGTTTCCTCTCCATTGAGGTGCCC
>QHSR01000138.1 GCA_003221635.1 Candidatus Rokuibacteriota bacterium
CGCTCCTCGAGCAGCGCGAGGGCCCGCGCCGACAGATCGTGATCATCACCGCGGACACGGGGTTGGCGGGCGCGTTCAATTCCCACGTCATCCGCCGCGCGCTCGAGTTCGTGCGTCAATCCAACACGGCCGAGGTCACGTTGGTGGTGGTCGGTCGTAAGGCGCGGGATTTCTACCGGCGGCGGCCATGGACGATCAAGCGGGACATGATCGGTTTCTGGGACCGGCTGGCCTACAGCCACGCCGTCGAGCTCGCCGACTACTTCATGCAGCAGTACCTCGACGGCGAGATGGACGAGGTCCATCTGATCTACAACGAGTTCCGGTCCGTCACCGCCCAGCGCCCCGTCCGCGAGCAGCTCTTGCCGATTGCGCGTACGGCGGGCGCCGAGGCCGGCGCGGCGGCCGAGCCGGCCGTCGACTACCTCTATGAGCCGAACCCGAAGGCGATCCTCGACGAGCTGCTCCCGCGGCACGTCCGGACGCAGGTCTTCCGCGCCCTCATGGAATCGGTCGCCGGCGAGTACGGCGCGCGCATGACGGCGATGGAAGCGGCGACGAAGAACGCCAAGGAGATGATCGACGTGCTGACCATCCAGTTCAACAAGGCGCGCCAGGAGAAGATCACCAAGGAATTGCTCGACATCGTCGGCGGCGCCGAGGCGCTCAAGCAAGGAGCGGAAGCATGAGCACGGGGAAGATCGTCCAGGTCATCGGGCCGGTGGTCGACGTGGAGTTCGAGCCGGGCAGGCTGCCGTCGATCTACAACGCGCTACTCGTCGAGGGCGTCGAGAACAAGGACATCTTTTCCTATTCGCAGAAGCTGACGCTCGAAGTCGCGCAGCACCTGGGCGAGAGCCAGGTGAGGACGGTCGCCATGGCCGCGACCGACGGCCTCCGGCGCGGGATGACCGTGAACGATACCGGCGCGCCGATCTCGATCCCGGTCGGGCCGGAGACGCTCGGCCGGATCCTCAATGTGGTCGGTGAGCCGGTGGACAAGGGCCCCGCGATCCAGACGAAGAAGACGTACCCGATCCATCGCCCGGCGCCCCCATTCGAGGACCAGTCGACGAAGATCGAGATGTTCGAGACGGGGATCAAGGTCGTCGACCTCCTGGATCCGTACACGAAGGGCGGCAAGACGGGCCTGTTCGGCGGAGCCGGGGTCGGGAAGACGATCCTGATCCAGGAGCTCATCAACAACATTGCAAAGCAGCACGGCGGCATCTCGGTCTTTGCGGGCGTCGGCGAGCGTACCCGGGAGGGCAACGACCTCTATCACGAGATGAAGGAGTCGGGCGTCCTCGAGAAGACCGCGCTCATCTTCGGTCAGATGACCGAGCCGCCCGGCGCACGACTGCGCGTCGGCCTCACCGGCCTCACCGCCGCGGAGTACTTCCGTGACGAGGAAGGGAAAGACGTGCTGCTGTTCATCGACAACATCTTCCGGTTCACGCAGGCCGGGTCCGAAGTCTCTGCGCTGCTCGGCCGCATGCCGTCGGCGGTCGGCTATCAGCCGACGCTGGGCACCGAAATGGGCCAGCTCCAGGAGCGCATCACCTCCACGAAGAAGGGCTCGATCACCTCGGTGCAGGCGATCTACGTGCCGGCCGACGACATCACCGACCCGGCGCCCGCCACCGCCTTCGCGCACCTCGACGCGACCACCGTGCTCTCGCGCCCGCTCACGGAGCTCGGGATCTATCCGGCCGTGGACCCGCTCGCCTTCCTCGATCCGAACGTCCTCGGCGCGGAGCACTACCGGACAGCCCGCGACGTGCAGCTCATCCTCCAGCGCTACAAGGACCTCCAGGACATCATCGCGATCCTCGGAATGGAGGAGCTCTCCGACGAGGACAAGCTCATCGTCGCCCGCGCGCGGAAGATCCAGCGGTTTCTCTCCCAGCCCATGTTCGTCGCCGAGGCGTTCACGGGTACGCAGGGGCGGTACGTGAAGCTCGCGGATACCATCAAGAGCTTCCGGGAAGTCGTCGACGGTAAGCACGACGAGCTGCCCGAGCAAGCGTTCTACATGGTCGGCGACGTCGGCGAGGCGATGGACAAGGCGAAGAAGCTCGCCGCGAGCGCCTAGCGTGGCCGATCGCCTCACGCTCGAGATCGCCACGCCGACCCGGCTGGTCGTGGCCGAGACGGCCGACGAGATCGTCATCCCGGGTAGCCAGGGGTACTTCGGCGTTCTACCGGGGCACGCGCCCTTGCTGACGACGTTGGGGATCGGCGAGCTCATGTATCGCGTCGGGCGCGACGAGCACTACCTGGCCGTGTCGGGCGGCTTCGCGGAGGTTCGGAACGACAAGGTGATCGTGCTCGCGGACACCACGGAGCGGCCCGAGGAGATCGACCGCCCCCGAGCCGAGCGCGCCCGTGAGCGCGCCGAGCGACGGCTGTCGGGCAGGGGCGACGAGGAGATCGACTACACCCGGGCGCTGGCGGCCCTGGCGCGCGCCCTGACGAGGATCATGACGACCGGCCGTAGCCGCTAGGCTCAGCCAGCTCCCAGAGCGCCCCCGGGCGCCAGCGACGGTCCCACAACCCAAGAGGTGCTATGAGAGATCGCGCGTTCATCGTCTTGATGCTCACGCTCTCCATCGTCCTGGCGGCGCTGCCCAGCAGCGCCGGGCCCGAGAAGATCGCCTTCCCGGCGAACTACCAAAACCACGTCCTCTACGCGACGGTCGACCGCTACGACAACAAGCAGTACCGCGAGCTCTACGGCACCCCCGAAGCCGTCAAGGCGGTGCGGGAAGGCAAGCCGATGCCGAGCGGCTCCGTCCTGACGCTCGTCCAGTACAAGGCACAGGTGGACGCGGCCGGCACCCCGCTCAAGGACGCCAACGGCCGCTTCCTCAAGGGCGACATCGTCGGCGTCACGGTCATGGAGAAGCGGACGGGGTGGGGGACCGAGTACCCGATAGACCTCCGCAACGGTGAGTGGGAGTACGCGGCTTTCTCCGCGGACGGCAAGCTCAACGACAAGGCCAACTACCCAGGGTGCTTCCAGTGCCACAAGCCGCACGAGAAGCAGGACTTCGTGATCTCGCTGGCCCGGCTCGCCGGTAAGGCGCCGGGGGGCCCCGTCGCGATGAAGACGAGCCCCAACGACGTGGGCATCGCGGGATTCGTCTTCGGTCCCGCCAAGCTGACGATCGGGCCCGGGCAATCCGTGACGTGGACGAACGGCGACGACTCGCCGCACCAGGTCACGCTCGCGAAGAGCCAGGAGCGCTCCG
Source organism: Candidatus Rokuibacteriota bacterium (assembly GCA_003221635.1). Taxonomy (GTDB): domain Bacteria; phylum Methylomirabilota; class Methylomirabilia; order Rokubacteriales; family CSP1-6; genus AR31. The sequence goes on from QHSR01000138.1 coordinate 3,255, forward strand.
CCGTGCTTCTCAAGGGCCAGAGTCATACCCAGGCGTTCGCGGCGCCGGGGGTCTACGAGTATATGTGCGGGCTCCACCCGAACATGAAGGGCGCCATCGAGGTCAAATAACCACGAGCCGCTGCCCGGCGGGGTGGGCACGCCGCCCACCCCGCTGAGCGGTCGCGCCCCTCCTGTCTCCCTAAGTCTGCGTCGGCCCATACCGTCGGGTCTGGCATCGCGCTTGCGCTAGAGAGCAGCGATGCTGACGATCCTGATCGCCGACGACGAGCCGCACGTAGTCGAGCTGGTGCGCCTGACGCTCGAGGACGAGCGGATCAACGTTGTCGAGGCGCTCGATGGCGAGACGGCGCTGCTGCAGGCCGAGGCGCGGCTACCAGAGCTGATCTTCCTCGACGTGCAGCTCCCCGACATCAGCGGATTCGAGGTGTGCGCACGCTTGCGGAAGGATCCGCGGTTCGTCGGAACCAAGGTCGTCATGCTGACGGCCTCCGCGCAGGAGGCCGACGTGGCGCGCGGCCTCGCCGCCGGCGCGAACCACTATCTGACCAAACCCTTCTCGCCAGTCCGGCTGCTCTCGCTCGTCGAGAGCATCACGCCGCACGCTCCCGTATGGCAGCGCGAGTAGACGGCTCCGGCGACGAGCTGGCGGTGGCCTATCGTCGGCTCAATGCCGCGTACCAGCAGACGCTGTGCTACGCCGAAGACGTCCGGCGTCTCTACCAGCAGGTGCAGCGTGCCATCTACCAGTCTCTGCTCGGGTTAGCCAATGCGCTGGAAGCGAAGGATTCGTACACGAAAGGCCACTCCGAGCGGGTTGGGGCCTGGAGCCGTGGGGTCGCGACGGCGCTCGGGTTGCCGGCGGCGGAAGTCGACATGATCGGTCAGGCGGGACTCCTCCACGACATCGGCAAGATCGGCATCCCGGAGGCGGTTTTGCGGAAGCCTGGCCCGCTCGAACCCGAGGAATGGGTGGTCATGCGGAACCACCCGTTGATCGGCGCTCAGATCGTCTCGCCGTTCGACTTCTTCACGGCGGGCGCGCTGATGATCCGCCACCATCATGAGCGCCATGACGGCTCGGGCTATCCGGACGGGCTCGTCGGGGACGAGATTCCCATCGGCGCCCGGGTCATCGCCGTCGTCGATGTCTACGACGCGCTGACGTCGCACCGGCCATACCGCGCCGCGCTACCTCACGCGACGGTGATCGCACGCCTCGGAGAGGCCGCCGGGCGCACCCTCGACGAGGACGCGGTCTCCGCCTTCATCGACCTGATCCAGACGCTCTCGACGGGGAAGCCCGATGTGGGCGCTCGACCCTCCCTGCGCGCGCCCCACCGAGCGCCTCGGCGCTGACACGCCGCTGGCGCTGCTCGCCGTCCTGGCGCTCGGCACCGCGGCGACATGGGCGCTGGTCGAGCATGGCACGCTGCCTTCGCGCGCGATGCAGGTCGCCGGCGTGACGGCTGGCCACGGCGCGCTGCTCGCCACCGCGCTCGCGTGGGCCCGCGTGCGTGCGGCATCGGGCGTGGTGGCGATCGCGCTCCTCGCGCTGGCCGCGTCGGCGGCGGCGCGTGGCGGGTTCGGAGCGCTGGCGTACCTCGGTCCGCCTCTGTGGGTCGTCTGGCTGGCGAGGCGCGGCGGGCTCGCCAGCCTCGGCCTCGGTGCTCCCGTGCCCCTGCGGGGCGTGATCGCCGGCGTGGCCGCCGGCGTGCTCGTCTCGTCGCATCTCCTGGTCTCGGCGTCGCGGACCCTCGGTGTTCACGTCCGCCTCGACGACGTGCCGGAGGTGCTCACCGCGGTCGGCTACGACATCGGGGCCAACGTGCTCGCGGCCGAGTGCTTCTTCCGTGGCGCGCTCTTCAACCGAGCCCAGCGGCGATGGCCGGTCGCGTTCGCCGCGACCCTCGCGACGACGGGCTACGTGGTCCGGTATCTCGTCGATCCGCTGCTGCCAAAGAGCATCGAGCTCGTCGTCGGCGCCGTCTTTTACCTGGCGCTGCTCGGCGCGATCAACTGCTGGCTCCTGTGGTGGTCGGAGAGCCTGGTGCCCGGGCTCCTAAGCGCGCTGGTTTTCTTCGCGGCGTACCGCACCCTCGGCTCCGGATGAGCCTGGTGGCGGCGGCGCTCTCGGCCGTCACGGCGCTGATCGCGCTCGACGGCGCCGGCTCGGCCTCGCTCTTTCGTCACGTGTACCTCCTGCCGGTCGTCGTGGCGGCGCTGCGCTTCGGCGCGCCCGGCGGGGCGCTCGCCGCCGGCGCCGCGGTGCTGCTGAGCGCCCCGTTCGTCCTGCCCGAGATCGAGCGGTCGGGCCTCACGCCCGACGCGTCGGAAGGGTTGGTGACGTTCGCCGTGCTGGGGCTCGTGGGAGCCCTGGCCGGCGCACTGCGGACGCGCGCCCGTCGGCATCGGCGTCGGTACGAGACGCTGATGGCCCTCCAGCGAACCCTGGCGGCCGAGGCGACGCTCGACGTCGCGCTCGCGCGGCTGCGTGAGGCGCTCGCCGGCCGCCTCGGATTCGATGACCTCGTCCTCGTCGCGCGTGACGGCGCGCGGCTCGTGATCGCGGGAGGGGACCGCGTGGCGCCCGAGTCGCTCGTCGCCCGGGTCCTCGACAACGGCACCCCCGAGCTGGTCTCGAATCCCGGCAGCGACGTCCGAGCGCGGCGAGCGTTCGCGACGCCGCTTGTCGCGGCCGGACAAACCGTCGGCGTGTTGGCGGTCGAGCGGAAGGGCGACATTCACGCGGAGGAACGCGCGGCGCTGGAGGCTCTCGGCGCTCACGTGGGTCTCGCGCTGGAGAACGCGCGGCTGGTCTCCCGGCAGCGGCAGTTCGCCGCGGAGCTGGCCGAGAAGGTGAGCGCCGCGCGGCAGGAGCTCGAGGAGCTCGATCGAGCAAAATCCGCATTCGTGGCGATCGCGTCCCACGAGCTGCGCACTCCGCTGACGGCGCTTCAGGGCTTCAGCGAGCTCCTGGCGCTGCGGCGCCTGCCACCGGAGGAAGTGAGTCGGCTCGCCGGGGTCATGCGTCGCGAGGCCAAGCGCCTCGGCCGGATCGTCAGCGACCTGCTCGACCTCTCGCGGATCGAGCGCGGCCTCGCACCGGCGCTGTGCCGCGTTCCCCTCGCGGTGGAGCCGACGATCTCGGCGACCGTCGATCTCTTCCGTCAGGGGACCGCAACGCATCCGATCGAGATCACATGCGAGCCGTCGCTGCCGCCCGTCGACGCCGACCCCGACGCGCTCGAGCGCATCCTGACGAACCTGATCTCGAATGCGATCAAGTACTCGCCCCGCGACAGCGTGGTGCGGGTGGGCGGGCATGCACTCGGCGATGCGGTCGCGATCGACGTCGCCGACTCAGGGCGCGGCATTCCGGCCGAGGCGCTGGGCCGGATCTTCGAGCCCTACTATCGCGCGCCGGACGCGGCCGGCACGACTCACGGCACCGGCATCGGGCTCACCGTCGTCAAAGCGCTGGTCGAGGCCCACGGCGGCGCGGTTCACGTCGAGAGCGCGCCGATCGTCGGCACGCGCGTCACCGTGATTCTCCCCGCGTTCCAGGGGCCCATTCCTTGACACTCCGCGTCGCCCACGTGTAGGGTAGGCGGGTATGTCTCGCCACGCAGCAGTTGCCGATCGCATGGCGGACGCGGTGGTGAAGCGCCTGACGGTGCGGAAGATCGCCGAGATCAAAGACGAAAGCGCCGCGCGCGCGGCGATCCGCCATGTCGTGCTCGACAACCTGACCGCCGAGGAGCAGCTCGAAGCCGACGCCCGCAAGCTCCTCATGGACCACGCCAAGCAGATCAAGGACTCGGCGGCCGACTACCGGCAGCTCCTCGGCAAGGTCAAGGAGAAGCTCGCTCGCGATCGGGGGTTCGTCCTGTGATGCGGATGAGCCGCGAGCGCATCTTCCACCTCGCCGACCTTATCGTGAAGGAGCTCGGCACGACGATGGGCGTGAACGTGAAGGCGCCCGACGAGCTGAGGCCGGAGGTGATCCGGGCGCTGACCGAGGAATCGAAGCTGGCCGAGTCGATCGACGGCGAGGTCCGGAAGATCCTCGGATCCTACTCGCGCACGATGCCCGAGGGGAGCCACGAGTGGGAGGTGCTGTACCAGAAGACTCGCGAGGAAGTGTTTCGCAAGAGGTTCCGGCTCTGAAGCGGCTGGTCGTCGGCATCACGGGCGCCACCGGATCCATCTACGGCATCCGCCTGCTCGAGATCCTGCGCGGGCACGCGGAGGTGCAGACCCACCTGGTCATCTCGGCTCCGGGAAAGCGGACGATCGTCGAGGAGACGGCGTACACGGTGCGGGACGTCGAAGCGCTGGCCGCGCATCACTACGACATTCGAGACATCGGCGCGTCGATCGCGTCCGGCTCGTTCCGGACCGTCGGCATGGTTATCGCGCCGTGCTCGATCAAGACGGCGGGCGCGATCGCCTCCTGCCACACCGACTCGCTGATCGCGCGCGCGGCGGACGTGACGCTGAAGGAAGGGCGCCCGCTCATCATGCTCGTGCGCGAGACGCCGCTGCACGTCGGGCACCTCAAGTGCATGCTCGCGCTCGCGGAGATGGGCGCCGTGATGCTGCCGCCGATGCCCGCCTTCTACAACAGGCCAAAGGATCTGGACGACATCGTGAACCACACGGTCGCCCGCGTGTTGGATCGACTCGATCTCCCGCAGACGCTCGTCGCCGAGTGGCAGGGCACGACCCGCCGTGTCTCGACGGGAGAGCCGGGTGACTGACCTCTCGGTCGTCATCCCCGTCTACAACGAGGAAGAAAGCCTCCCGCCGCTCTGGGCGGAGTTGCGCGAGGTCCTCGATCGCCTCGGGCTCGCGTTCGAGGTGGTCTTCGTGGACGACGGTAGCCGCGACCGGAGCGCCGAAATCGTCCGTTCCTTCCGGGAGGCCGACCCGCGGGTGCGTCTGGTCCGGCTCAAGGCCAACGGTGGCGAGACGGCCGCGACGGACGCGGGGTTCAAGGCGTCGCGCGGCCGGCGGGTCGTCGTGATGGACGCCGACCTGCAGAACGACCCGCGGGACATTCCGACGTTGCTCTCGCACCTCGATCATTGGGACGCGGCGACCGGTTGGCGCGTCACGCGGTCGGAGGGCGACAACGTCGTGCGGCGCGCCTCGTCGCGGATCGCGAACCACATCCGCAACTGGGTGACCGGCGAGACCGTCCAGGACAGCGGCTGCACCTTTCGCGCCTTCCGTCGGGACTGCCTGCGTGGGCTCGTGCTCTACCACGGCTTCCACCGCTTCATCCCCACGCTCCTGAAGATGCGGGGCTACCGCGTCGTCGAGGTGCCGGTGAGCCATCGTCCGCGCCGTTTCGGCAGGACGACGTACGGCGTGCTGAATCGCGCGTTCGTGGCGTTCGCCGACCTCATGGTCGTCCGCTGGATGAACGCCCGCCTCCTCCGCTACGAAGTCGTGGAGGACGTGGGTGGCGACCTCATGCGCGACTGAGCCGCCGAATTGAAGATCCTGCTGGTCGGCCTCGGCCGCTGGGGCGAAAAGCACCTGCGTGTACTCGGCGAGCTGGGGGTCCGCCTCTGGGTGGCGGACGTGTCCGCGGCGCGCCTGGCGTGGGCGGTCCGCCAGGGTGTGGAGCCAGGCTGCGCGGTCGCGGATTACCGAGCCGCGCTCGCGCACGTCGATGCGGTCGACATCGTCACGCCGGCGGACACGCACTACGGTGTCGCCCGCGACAGCCTGGCGGCCGGGCGGCATTGCTTCATCGAGAAACCCCTCGCCCGCATGGCCGAGGAAGGGCGTGAGCTCGAAGCCGCGGCCAGCGCCGCCGGACGGCTCGTGCAGATCGGGCACATCTTTCGCTTCCATCCCGTCACGGCCACCCTGCGTCAGGCCCTGGCGGCCGGCCGCATCGGCCGGGTCCGCTACGCCACCGGGCGCTTCGCCGGGTTCAAACGGCCACGCGCCGACGTCGGCGTCACGCAGACGGACGCGATCCACTACTTCGATCTCTTCGCGCATCTCTTCGGCCGCTTGGCCACGCAGGTCAGCGCGATTCAGCGAGACTATCTGGGCCGGGGGCTCGACGATCTGTCCTGGACCGTCGTGCATTACGGCGACATCCCCGCGGTCGTCGAGGCGAATTACTTCGTCCCCGGGACCTGGCGCGACTGCGTGATCGTCGGCGAGCGAGGCGCGCTGGTGGCCGACTACGCGACCTCGGTCGTGACGCTCCACCTGGGCGGGCATCTCGAGCGCAGCGAGGCCTGGGAGGCGGTGGAGACCGGCAAGGAGGAGCTGCCGACGGGGCGCGCGGAGCCGCTCAAGCTCGAGTTGCAGACCTTCCTCGACGCGTGCGCCGGCCGCGCGCCGAACCCGGTTCCCGTCGCCGACGGCGTGCGTGCGCTCGCCGTGGTCGAGGCGGCCGCGCTGGCGGCGCGGCTGGGCCGCACCGTCATGCTCTGAGATCGATGTGCTCGAGAAGCTCTTCGGCTACAAGGAGCACAACATGGCAAAGGAGAAGCGGGGCGCGATCATCGCCGGAGAAAACGCTTGAGGATCTGGCCCAAGAGGATCAGGCTCTTCCAGGAGAGACGAACCGCTCTGAAGAGCCGCGTGCGATGCGGCTTCGTCTCGCTTTCTTCTCCGTACCGCCATCTCAGAAACGTCGGTGACGGCCACAGTGCTTGCCGTACCCGTCGCCAACTCTTGCCCGCTGGCAGCGAGACGAGCAAGAGGAAGTGGCCTACGTCGCGCACCGCCTCATCTGTGACAAGCTTTCGAAGAACGAACTGCAGCGCTTTCTCTGAACCATGGGTAGGAGCAAGGCTCGCGAAGACGTGATCCGGAATCGGTATGGACTCGTGTCCAGCGGCGTACGACAAGCCGTGATGCAGGGGGATCTTGAGATTGCGGCGAATCGCCTCATCGACAATGAACCCCCAGTTCAGCGGTTCCCTTCGGACGAGGAGGGCGACGTCCTTGGGGAACGACGGAACGAAATACCCACGGTGGAGCACGGAATACACCGTGAGGTACGTAAGCAGGTCATCGGCTCCCATGCCTCTGACGGGAAGACCCGCCAAGTCTCGTTGAACCGCGCGCCGCCAGATTTCCTCCGTGTCGTCCTCGTACCAAATCTCCGTCACGAGGTCCAGCAGCAACGAATGGTCGGGATGGTGGTAGGCGGGATTGCCGTCGATGTCGGGCAGATACCCCAGCTCTCTGACGACGCGGTCGACGGCCGGCAAGTCCTTCTCGCGGACCAGCAGGTCGATATCTGTCAGAGATCGCGCTCCCCAGACGCCGTAGAGGCGAGGAAGGATGTCAGCGCCCT
>QHSR01000139.1 GCA_003221635.1 Candidatus Rokuibacteriota bacterium
CTGCCAGGCGCCCGTGCTGGTCATGCCGGACGAGACCCCATCGCACCCCTACGAGCCTGCCATCGAGTCGGCGATGCTGGCTCCGAAGTCCGAGCTGACCTTCTTCCCGTGGAAGGACACGAAGGAGAAGATCCCACTCGCGGTGCGGCACGTGCGCACGTTCCTCAAGGCGAACCGGCCGGCCTGATCCCGATGCCCGCGAGCAAGTACGTCCGCCCCACGGTGTGGGTCCCTCCCGCGGTCTCGGCGGTGCTCCAGCCGCAGCCGCCCCTCGCGCCGTCGATCCCGCCGGTGCACGCCGTCGACCTGATGACGGAGGCGGGATCGGCGGCGTTCGGCGCGCGGTGGCGGGTGAAGGAAGCGAAGCTCGTCGAGTGTCCCGCGTTGACCAACGCGCTGCCCGAGTTCAAGACGACCTACGACATCGAACCTCATGCCGAGCTGCTCGGCTTCGACGACTCGGATTGGGCCGTGATTACGCCCGCCGATCTCGGCGTCAGGCGCGGCGGCGGCCTGGTGTCGTTCATCTGGTTCCGTACCACCCTGACGATCCCCGCGAACGTCGCGGGCTTCGACACCGCCGGCGCCAAGGCGGTGTTCTGCGTCAACGTCGACGACTACGCGGAAGTCTGGATCAACGGCGCGATGCCGCGCACCCCCGGCCGGCCGAGCCCCGGGGCGATCCAGGGCTTCAACATGCCCAACCGCGTCGTGCTGGCCGACGGCGCCGTGTCTCCCGGCGACAGATTCGAGATCGCCGTGTTTGCGATCAACGGGCCGATTTCGGCGGCACCGGGGAACTTCCTCTTCGTCCGCGAGGCGAAGGTCGAGTTCTTCCGGTGACCGGCCAGCCAGGCCTCGCCATGCGCATCGGACTTCGCCGGTGGCTCGAGTACTCACGCGACTGAGGAGAATCTATGCCGTTCGGGTGGGGCATCGTCGGCACGGGCAAGCATCCAGACATCAAGGTCGCGCCGGCGATGGCCGCGGCCGACGGCGGCGAGCTCGTCGGCGTCTACAGCCGCGATCAGCACCGCGCGGAGGCGTTCGCGCAGAAGCACGACGCACGCGCCGCGTACAGTCAGCTCGGCGACCTCCTCAAGGACTCGCGTGTCGACGGCGTCTTCGTGTCCCCGCCCCAGGAGGTCGAGCAGCTCACCCTTAACCGGGCAACTGCCCCGATCTTCTCATCCTGAGTGGCGCAAAGTCGGGGAGCAGGTCGCTCCTTCCATCGATCCTGAAGGGAGACGGAGATGAGTGGCGTGTACGACGGACTCACCGTGGTCGAGCTGGCCGATCGCCGCAACCAGTGGGCGGGCAAGCTCCTGGCCGACGGCGGCGCGCGGGTGATCCAGATCGAGCCTCCCGCTGGCGGACCGGGGCGCTGGTGCGGGCCCTTCGTCGACGACAAGGTCGATCCCGACCGCTGTCTCGACTACTGGTGGTACAACACCGGCAAGCAGAGCGTGGCCCTCGACATCGGGCGTCAGCCGGCTCAGGATCTGCTCCGGCGACTCGTGGCGCGCGCGGACATCTTCCTCGAAAGCACGCTCCCGGGGACGCTACGTCCGTGCGGCCTCGACTACGGCTCCGTCTCGGGCGACCGCGCGCTCATCTACACGTCGCTGACCGACTTCGGCCAGGACGGCCCGTGGCGCGACTACCAGATGAACGACGCCGCCCACCTGGCGCTCGGCGGCCACATGGCGAGCAGCGGATATTCCGATCCCAGCGTCACCCCGATCGGTGGGCAGGGTCACCAGGCGTGGCACATGGGCTGCGTCTTCGCGCTGCACGGCATTACCCTGGCGCTCTTCGACCGCATGACGACCGGTGAGGGTCAGTACATCGACGTCTCGATCCACGACGCCTGCTCGATCGGCACAGAGTCCGCGGTGCCCGAGTGGCTGTACAACGGCGCGACCCTCTACCGGCAGACGGGCATGCACGCCTCCGCGCGGCGGCAACCGGACCTCGAGCTGCCGACGGCCGACGGCATGTACGTGATCGCGGTGAACCAGACCTTCGGCGACCAGGGCTGGGCGAAGCTGATCGAGTGGATGGAGGAGAAGGGCGTCGCCGGCGAGCTGACCAACCCGAAGTACCGCGACGAAGCCGTCCGGATCGCGGACTATCGCCAGGGGACCGCCGTCCGCGAAGGCATCCGTCGCCTGATCGCCGCCTGCAAGGGAGAGGAAGTCTTCACCCGCGCGCAGTCGTACGGCATCTCGTGGGGGCTCGTCCGGGCACCCGAGGAGAACTACGACGTCGAGCACTACCAGCAGCGCGACTTCTGGCGCACCGTCGAGCACCCGGAGATCGGCCGCGCCATTCCCTATCCGCGCGGCCCGTACATGTCGGACGCGCTCGCGATCGCGCCGCGAGGACGAGCGCCTCATCTGGGGGAGCACACGAGGCAGGTCTTGGAGGGCGATCTCGGTCTTCCCGCCGCACAAGTCGATGCGCTGGCCGCCGCCGGGGTGATTCGATGAACGCTCCGCCGGCCGGCATCCTCAGCGGAGTCCGCATCCTCGATTTCACGTGGAAGACCGTCGGGCCGTGGGCCCCGCGCCTGCTCACGCACTTTGGCGCCGAAGTCATCCACGTCGAGCGCGTCGGATCCTGGGACGATCACCGCTACGCGGCCCACCCGAGCCCGATCGTCGAGGGCCCGCAGAAGGAGTTCACGTCCGGGCAGGGCACAGGTCCGCTGCACGGCGGCGGTCATGCCGACGGCAAGAAGCCCTACTACGCCACCCCGTACTTCACGATCCTGCACCACGGCAAGCTGGCCATCAGCCTGAACACCCGTCATCCCAAGGGCCTCGAGCTGGCCAAGCGGCTCATCGGCATCTCGGACGCGCTCGTCGAGAACTTCAGCGGTGAGGTGTTTCCGAGCTGGGGGCTCACCTGGGAGCGCATCCACGAGATCAACCCGCGCGTCGTGTACATGAGCACGTCGGGCTTCGGTCACTCCGGCCCGTACAAGGCCTACCGGAGCTTCGGGCCCACCGCCGCCGCCCAGTCCGGCCTGTCGCTCGCGTCCGGGTTGCCCGGCATGCCGCCGGCGGGCTGGGGCTTCTCCTACATGGACGTTATGGGCGGCTGGATGGGAGGCCTCGCCCTGATCATGGGCCTGCTCCAGGCCAGGAAGACCGGCCGGGGGTTCTACGTCGACTATGCCGTCACCGAAGGCGCGATGTCGCTCCTCGGCACGTACATGCTCGATTTCCAGGTGAACGGCCGGACCACGCGCCGGCCTGGTTTCCCTCCAGGTAACCGATCCGTCTTTCCACCCGTGGCGCCACACAATACCTATCGCTGCTCAGGGAAGGATCGCGTCGGGCAGGACTGGTGGGTCTTCATCGCCTGCGAGACGCAGCCTCAGTTCGAGTCGCTCTGTCGCCTCATGGGCCAGCCGTGGCTGTGCGCGGATCCACGCTTCGCGACCAGCGAGGCGCGCGTGGCCAACCAGGACGAGCTCGACGCCGTCGTCGGCCGATGGGTCAGGCCGCGACGGCGCTACGACGTCATGCGCCGGTGCCAGGAGGCCGGGATCATCGCGTCGGTGGTCCAGAGCGCCGAGGACCGCGTCGAGCACGATCCGCAGCTGAAGCATCGCGACATGCATCCCGTCATCGACCATCCCGAGATCGGCGAGTTCGAGTACGAAGGCTATCCGGTCAAGCTTTCACGGACGCCAGCCTTCGTGCACGGACGGGGGCCGCTCTTGCGCGAGCACAACCGCTACGTCTACGGCGACCTCCTCGGCCTGAGCGAGAAGGAGATGATATCTCTCGAACAAGAGAAGGTGATTTGACCGCATGGGGGGCTCCGGGCGCCCCCCAAATCCCCCAACGCTCGGGGCGCCCCGGCGGAGCCGTGGCCCCCCTCGATAACGGGATGCGCGAGAGGAGGAATCGATGGCGGTGAGCTTCGACCGGGCACGGCTCGCGCCGCTGAAAGATACGGTGGCGATCGTCGGTGTGGGTGAGACCGATTACGCGAAGGACTACCGGGGAGCCGGCGGCCAGGCCGTGGGCAAGGGTGAGGCCCGGTACGATTCGTACACGCTGGCGTCGAGGGCGCTAAAGCGGGCGCTGGACGACGCGGGCCTGAGGAAGGACGACATCGACGGCTTGTGCACCGGAGGCACCCTGTCCGGTGAGCGGGCCAGCGAGCAGTGGGGCGTGAATCCGCGCTGGAGCGGCGGCGGCGACGCCGCGCAATGCATCATCGAGGCGACCCTGGCCATCAACGCGGGGCTCTGCACGACCGTCGCCCTGGTCTACGGTAACGCGCAGCGCTCGATGGACACGGCCTACGGCGGCGCCCGGGTGACCGGCGGCGCCATCACCTCGTATTTCTATTACGCCCCGTGGGGCATGACGTCGCAGGGCGCGCTCTACGCGCTGTTCTTCCAGCGCCACAAGCTACTGTACGGCACCACCGAGGAGCAGCTCGGGGCGGTCGCGGTGGCCTTCCGCAAGCACGCGTGCCTGAACCCGAACGCCGTGATGCAGACGCCCATCACGATCCAGGACTATCTCGACGCGCGGTACATCGCCGAGCCGCTCCGGCTCTACGACTACTGTCTGATCAACGACGGCGGCGTCGCGATCATCGTGCGGCGCGCTGACATGACGAGAGACCTCAAGCAACGGCCGATCATGGTGAGCGGCTTCGGGTGGTCCGAGGAGAACGTCGACGCCACGCAGCTGCGGCCGCGCTTGAAGTCCTTCTATCACGGCGCCCATCACGACGTGGCGGCGCAGGCCTATCCGATGGCCGGCGTGACCCCCAAGGACGTCGACGTGTTCGCCACCTATGACAGCTTCAGCGTTCACCTGCTCGCGTCGCTCGAGGGCTTCGGCTTCTGCAAGGAGGGCGAGGCCGGCGCGTTCGTGCAGGGAGGCCGGATCGAGATCGGCGGCGATCTTCCGTGCAACACGAGCGGCGGCATGCTCTCCGAGAGCTACATGCAGAGCTGGAATCACCAGCCCGAGCTCGTCCGCCAGCTGCGGGGCGGTCTCGGACACCGCCAGGTGCAGGGCGCCGAGGTCGCGCAGTACGTCCACGACGTCGCCGGCAAGTGCAAGAGCCTGATCTACACCAGGGGAGCGTGACGATGGCCACCGCCCGCCCGGTTCGCGCGATGGACCCGTACGCCGAGCAGTTCTGGGCCTTCACGCTGGACAGGGAGCTGCGTCTCCAGCAGTGCTCCGCGTGCGGGAAGTTCCGCTGGCCACCCGGCCCGACCTGCGACCGCTGCCTGTCCGACGATTTCGGGTGGTCCCCGCTCAGCGGCATGGCGAAGGTGCTCTCCTGGACGACGTTCCGCCGCGGCTACTTCCCGGAGTATCCACCGCCCCACACGGTCCTGGCACTCGAGCTCGCCGAAGGGCCGCTCTTCATCTCCTACCCGGTTGACATCGAGCCGACCGATCTCCGCGAAGGCATGACCCTGGAGCTCCGCTGGACGGATGCCACCGACAAGTTCGGAGAGTATAACCTCCCGGTCTTCGGCCCACCGTCCGCGCAGGGCTGAGCCGCCGACCGCCACTGGACGGCGCTCCGCGAGATCTATAATCGCGAGGACGCGTTCAGGGTGCCTCGAATCGTCATGAACTTTCCCAAAGGAGTGCCTGTCGAAGTCGACCTGGGCGTGTGATGGGCTAGGGCTCCCCAAAGGCCCTGACGGCGTTGTCCCAGAGGATCTTTCGCATCAGGTCGGGGTTGACTTCCTGCCAGCTCAGCGCCAGGTCGACGGAACCGGGGAAGCGCGTCTCGGCGTGCGGGTAGTCCGAGCTGAACATGAGAAGGTGTTCGCCGAGGTACTCCGAGACCAGCTTGACCATCTTCCCGCCCTCGTGCAGGACGATCGAGGCGAAGAAGCGTCCGCCCGTGGTGTACTCCAGCATCGTATGCTGCAGGCCGTCGGCCACGAAGCCCATGTAGTGCGCCTGGTCCTCCATTCGAGCGGCCCAGAACGGGATCCAGCCAAATCCCGACTCCAGCACCGCAAAGCGGAGATTGGCATAGCGATCCAGGAGACCGGCGCCGAAGAACGCGCCCATCGCCCGCATCGCGCCCCAGGGGTGCGACGCGGAGCGGCCAAGGAATGGGTTGTGCCAGAGGTCGCGATAGCCCGGGTACCCCTGCGAGAAGCTATGGTGGATGAAGCACAGCCCCGCCTCGTCCACGGCCTGCCAGATCGGGTGCAAGTCGGGGTGGTCCAGCGGGTGGTCAACCGGCAGGTTGACGTACACACCAACCGCCCATGGTGACCCGCTCCAGCGTTTGATCTCCGCCACCGATTCCTCGATGTAGCTGGCGTTCGTGCTGATCATCGACTTGAGCCGATGCGGGTATTTGCCGCAGAAGTCGCCCAGAAAGCGATGTTGCGCCCGCATGAACTCGACGTTGACCTCACGGTTCTCGTGCCCGCTCGGCCCGCCATTGTTGACAAGGAGCTGGACGTCAACTCCCTCCTCGTCCATGTCACGGATGCGTCCGTCGACGTCCCAGTCATCGCTGAAGAGGTTCGGAGCCTTGCTTCCCATGAACCGTCCAGAGGCCCCACCCGTCGCGGCGCGCGGCTCCGCCTCGCCGAGCGTGCGCGGGACGTCTGCTCCCCAGCCACCAACGGCCCCGCCGCTGCCGAGGCGGAAGCGCGTCGGGTACGGCGAGTCGTACGCAATGCTCGCCGAATGCCTTCTCTGGGGCACTTTGCGGCTTTCCAGATCCGGCACCAGCTCGCGGACCCGGGACGACAGATACTTTTCGAGCGTGTCAGCCGATGGCCCGACATGAGTATCGCTGTCGTAGACTTTGTAGCCGTTTCTCATTGCGACCCGTCCTCCGCGCGCGGCTGACGCGTTCGACGCTGTTGGCTGGACCGCGTGATAGCGTTTCCCTCACTCGGCGAACATCGGCATGACGTCGCGGGCGAAGCGGCGCAGGCTCTCGCGCCCGCGCGCGCCACCCCCTGAGCCGCCGCCGTTGATCAGGACGTAGCCGACCCCGACATTGCGCAGCTCGTCGAGTATTTTCGCGATGCCGTCGGGAGTGCCGTACATGGCGCTCGCCTCGTTGATGGTCCGGGGATCGCCGGTGGCCCGGTCCGGGCCGCCGAGCACCGTGCCGTCGGGCCAGGTGGCGAGCTTCAGCTGGCGGACCCGATTCTGCAGCCGGCGCTCCAGGGCCGCCTCTCGTTCCTCGGCGGCGTCGGTCACGAAAAACGCGCGGGTGACCCCGACCTGCATCGGGTCGAAGCGGCGGCCACGAGCCTCCACCTCGGACTTGTAGGCGGCGATGTGCGAGGCCACGCTCGTGAGCGACGCGTATTGCCCGAGGAGCAGGTTGAACCCGTGGGCGGCGACCTGGCGGATCGAGCGCTCGCTGCCCGCGCCCATCCAGATCTGCGGGTGCGGTTTCTGTGCCGGTGGCGGTTCGACCACGATGTCGTCGAATTCCCAGTACTTGCCCCGATGGCTGAAGGGCTCGTCGGCGGTCCACGCCTTCAGCAGGACCTCGAGGCACTCCTCGAACCTCGCGTCGGCTTCCTCCATCGACATGCGGAAGCCCGCAAACTCGTTGTACCGATAGCCCTTGCCGATCCCGAAATCGAGCCGGCCCCCGGACAGGAGATCGAGCGTCGCGGCCTGTTCCGCCAGCAGCACCGGGTTGTGCCATGGCAGCACCATGACAGCGGTGCCGAGACGCAGCCGGCGCGTGCGCGCTCCGACCCAGGTCAGGAGATTGAGCGTGGCCGACACTTGACCGTAGCCCGTGAAGTGGTGCTCCACGACGAACGTGCTGTGAAAGCCCAGCGCCTCCGCCTCGACGTTGTAGTCGATGAAATCGCGAAATCCCTCGCTGCTGTCGAATTCCGCACCACCGCGCCTCGCCGACGCACTGCCGAACAGGCCGAATCGCATGTCGTCGTTCTCCCAGAGCGGATCATACCAGCGGCTTGCGCGATACAATCGTCCGTCGTTTAATCCCATCAACTTTCGAGGAAGGCCCATGAAAATCGCGGTGATTCACGACTACGCGGACGTCTTTCGCACGACGCGCGCCTACAAGCGGCTGCAGGGGCACGACGTCGTCGTTCACACCGACGCCTACACGGACCCGGCGCGCGTCGTCGAGCAGGTGGCCGGCTACGAGGCCGTGCTGCTCACGCAGCAGCGGGTGCCCGTGACCCGCGAGATCGTCGCGCGGCTCCCCGATCTGAGATTCATCAGTCAGACGAGCGCCAACGTCTACCACATCGACCTTGGCGCCTGCACCGAGCACGGCGTGGTGGTCTCCGCCGGCCGGGGTGGAGGGGGCGGCGGGCGCACTCCCTATTCCACGACCGCGGAGCTCACGTGGGGATTGATCCTCGCGTCGCTGCGCCACCTGCCCTTCGAGGTGGAGCGCCTCAAGCAGGGACACTGGCACACGACCGTCGGCACGCGACTCGAGGGCAATACGCTGGGCATCTACGCCTTCGGCCACATTGGGACCGCAGTGGCGCGGGTCGGACGGGCGTTCGGGATGAAGGTCGTGTGCTGGGGCCGTGAAGGCTCGACGGCGCGCGCCCGTGCGGAGGGTTTCGAGGACGCGAAGAGCCGGGAGGCCTTCTTCGAGGAGGCCGACGTCCTCAGCCTGCACCTGCCGGGAGGCAAGGAGACCCGCGGCATCGTCACGGCCGACGATCTCGCGCGCATGAAGCCGACCGCGCTCCTCGTCAACACGAGCCGCGCCCCCATCATCGCGGAGGGAGCGCTCGTCGCCGCGCTGGCCAAGGGCCACCCGGGTTTCGCGGCGGTGGACGTCTACGAAACGGAGCCCGTCGTCGGCGGCGCGCACCCGCTGCTCACGATGAGCAATGC
>QHSR01000261.1 GCA_003221635.1 Candidatus Rokuibacteriota bacterium
AGTCGTCGAGCTTGGTGCGCGTTGAGACCCACAGGTCGGTGGCTCCGGAACCACCGGGACGGTCCGAGAAGAAGTAGAGACTCCTGACGTCGAAGGACAGAGCCGGGCGTGCCTCGAGACCTGCGGTATTGATGGAAGGCCCCAGGTTCACCGGGGGCGACCAGAGATCCGACGTGCTCACACGCCTCTTCATTGGTCTCCTCCTTTCGCCTTGGACCCCTCGGGGTCGACAAACGAGCGAGCCGAATCGCCTGCTCGGTCAGCTCATGGCTTCCTCGCCTCCGTTTGGGTCTACTGCTCCGCTAGCGTCTGGTCGATGATTCGGCGGAACGTCTCCAGAGGCTGAGCACCACGGATCAGCGTGCCCTCCACGAAGTCGCCCGGTGTCGTCTTTCCCACGACGAAGGTCGGTGTGCCCTGGACGCCGACGACCGCGCCGTCCGCGAGGCCTCTGTCCACCCGTGTCGCGTGCCGGCCCGATGAGAGACACTCATCGAACTTCGACCCGTCCACACCGACAGTGCGCGCATGCGCGGCAAGTTGCGGCGGCGCCAACGCCCTCTGATTCTGGAAGAGCACCTCGTGCATCTCCCAGTACTTGCCCTGCTCGCCGGCACAGTGCGCAGCCTCGGCCGCCTTGCGCGCCTGGGGGTGCATCTGATCAAGCGGGAAGTCGCGGAACACGTAGCGCACCTTGCCCGTGTCGACGTAATGCTGCTTGAGGGCTGAGAGTGTCGTCGCGAAAAACCGCTGGCAGAACGGACACTGGTAGTCGGAGAACTCGACGAGGGTCACCGGCGCATCGGCGCGCCCCAGCATCGGCGCCCCGCCCAGGCTCGTGCGCACGGGTCCACTCGTGGCGATGCGGCCGTCGGCTGGACGCTGGCTCAACAGCCGAATCAGCTGATCGAGTTGGCTCTTGACGGCGGCCAGATCTGCCTTGATCTGCTCGACGTCGGCCTTGATTGCAGTGAGATCGCGCGTCGTGTCCTGGGGCGCCTGCGCCCAGGCCGACGAAGCCAGCGCGAGGATCATTAGCACCGGAACAATTCGCCTCACGGTTCGCCTCCCCACCGGGCGACGGTTCGTGCTGTTACTGGCAAACGCCGCCGACGCAGATGCCCGACGCGCAGTCCGACTGGGTCCAGCAGTGCTGGCCGCCCGCGAACCGGCGACGGAGCCGGCTGACTTGCACCACGGTGTACCCCGTTCGCTCGGCGATCTCGACGCCGGCGAGGCCCTGAGCCATCAGCAACACCGTTCGGGCGCGCCGACTGAACCCCGCGGGGGCCGAGGGCGATCGCGGCACCCGCTCCGGCTCACGCCGATCCGCCTCGCTGACGACGATGGGGGCGAATCCGATTGGCCATGGATTCCCTCCCGGAGAATGCCATGGCACATATTAACTCGACTTCTTATGCGGAACACTAGGGCTGTACCGCGTTGGACCTGGTAGGGGTCGCGGCGTTCACCTGGGTGGCTTCACGGAGGGCGAGGGCAATTCGGTCAGCGTCCTCACCCAGGCGGAAGCCGACACCGCCGGAGCTCCGACTCGAGTTTGTACGACCGTGCCAGCGGAGACAAATTCGTTCCCCGCCGATGTGGGCATCACCCCATTCTTTGACGAGGAGATTGCGCCACTACGGACCACGATCGTCCCGACGGTCCACCAGGTCCCGGGGCTCGACGGGGCTGCGTCGGGCACCACGACGACGGCGGACGGTCTACTGATCCCGCCGATCTTGCGATTCTCCCCCATGCCGAATCCGCTCTTGTCCCTGAACGGAATTCCGATGGGCGACGCTGGGAACGGTTTTCCGTCTGGCATGACCGGCGTCTATGCGACCAACCGGATTGCCGGAGCGTACATGAAAGGCAACAAACATTTCGAGCTGCGGAGCGGAGCCGTCATCGCCCCGCCCCACCTGCCGCCACACTGATTGCAGGGTCGCTTGGCCGGCTACCCGAACTCGCACGAGGCCAAGCGGGCGGCGCGGGCACGGTGGAAAAGCGCCGTAAATGGGGAGCGGACCCGGACTACTGAAGAACTTCGAGCGCCGTATCAAGGCAGGCAAGGCGCCCCGCATGGTCCGCTCCCCCAGCAAGCGTATCGCGTGCCCGCGTTGACGGGGAGTGACCAGCTTTCGATACATCGCGCGGGCGCAGCAGCGAGCCTCGCGCTATCTACTGTCTATCAACATTCCTGCCCCTCAAGGGGTCCAAAGGCCGAACTCAGTCCCGTCTAACTTCGCGTATTCTCGGCTGGTGATGATTCCGGCGTTCCCCGGAAGGTCAATCGCTTCCCCGTAGTGAAGCATGATCGAGCACACAACCGAGGTGCAGGTGCGGTGGAGCGACGTGGACCCGGCCGGGGTCGTCTTCTATCCGCGCTTCTTCGAGTGGTACGACCTGGGGTGCGAGTCGCTGTTCGCGTCCCTCGGGCTCCCCTGGCCGGAGGCCTTTCCGAAATACGAGATCGTCGGTGTGCCGATCGTCGAGTCGGGATCGAAGTTTCTGAGCCCCGCGCGCTACGGCGACGTGCTCACGATCAGATCGAAGGTCGCGTGGGTGAGAACGAAGACGTTTCGGATGGAGCACGAGATCTCGGTCGGCGCCCGGCTCTGCTCGGTGGGCTTCGAGATCCGCGCCTGGGTCGGCCGGCCCGCGTCGGCCGGCGACCAACTCCACGCCCGGCCGATCCCCGAGGAAGTTGTCAGCCGGCTCCGCGGGACGTGACCGTCCGCCCGGGTGTGCCTGGACGCCTTCGGGCGCCCTTTGCTAGAATCGCGCAATTCGCTTCTGGAAGGAGGTCAACCGTGCGCACGATGACTCGCGCTGCTCTCGTCGGACTCCTCGCGGCCCTCGTCGCCGCTCCGGCGGCTGCGCAGACGGTGAAGATCGGCTTCATCACCACGTTGTCAGGACCCCAGGGCGCCATCGGCGAGCACATGAAGAACTCGGTCGAGCTGGCGCTCGACCATCTCGGCCGGAAGGTCGGCGGGCTCGACGTCGAGGTGATCTACGGGGACGACCAGGTCAAGCCCGACGTCGGCAAGCAACTCGCCGACGAGATGCTCAAGAAGCATCGGGTCCATTTCGTCTCGGGCGTCATCTGGTCGAACGTCATGCTCGCGGTCGCGCCCACCGTGACGGGCGCCGGCACCTTCATGATCGGCACCAACGCCGGACCGCACGAGCTCGCGGGCAAGATGTGCCACGAGCTCTTTTTCACCACCTCGTGGCAGAACGACCAGACGCCCGAGGCCATGGGCAAGTACATGCAGGAGCAGAGCATCACCGACGTCTACGCCATGGCGCCCAACTACGCGGCGGGCAAGGACATGATCTCGGGGTTCAAGCGCTACTTCAAGAACAAGATCGTGGCCGAGGTCTACACCCAGCTCGGCCAGCAAGACTACCAGGCCGAGATCAGCCAGATCCGAGCGGCGAACCCCAAGGCGGTCTTCGTGTTCTACCCGGGCGGCATGGGCATCCAGTTCCTCAAGCAGTACGCGCAGGCGGGCCTCCGCGGCCAGATCCCGCTCTACTCGGTCTACACGGTGGACGAGATCTCGCTCCCGGCCGTGAAGGAAGCGGCGCTGGGCCAGTGGGAGACGCGCTACTGGAGCCCCGATCTCAAGAACGAGGCGAACCAGAAGTACGTCGCCGACTTCCGGAAGAAGTTCGGCAAGACGCCCGTGTTCTACGGAGCGCAGAGTTACGACGGAATCATGTTGATCGACTCCGCGATCCGGGCCGTGAAAGGCGACCTCACGAACAAGCCGGGCATGATCGCGGCCATGCGCCGAGCCGATTACAAATCGACCCGCGGGCCGTACAAGTACAACGTGAACCACTTCCCGATCGAGAACTTTTACCTGCTCAAGGCCGTCCAGACCCCGGACGGCGACTTCGCGATGCAGATTCAGCGCACCGTCTTCGAGAACCACAAGGACGCCTACTTTGCCGAGTGCCCGATGAAGTGGTAAGGGCGGCCGGCGTGGCGCGGACCGAGGGGCGCGGCCTGGCCGCGCCCCTTTTCTTTCGACGGGAGCGCGGGTGGCGATAAGCGTCCCCCTCGTCCTGGAGCAGACGCTCAACGGCCTGCAGTACGGCGTCATGCTGTTCCTCATGGCCGCGGGCTTGACGCTCGTCTTCGGCATCATGAACCTGGTCAACCTCGCGCACGGCTCGCTCTACATGGTCGGCGCCTACCTCGCCACGGCGTTCGCGGGGTGGTCGGGGTCGTTCGTGCTCGGCGTCGCGTTGGCGCTGCCGGCCACGCTGCTGGTCGGCGTTGTGGTCGAAGTGATCGCGCTCCGGACGCTCTACGAGCGGGATCATCTCGACCAGGTGCTGGCGACCTTCGGTCTCATCCTCTTCTTCAACGAGCTGATCGCCGTCGTCTGGGGTCGCGCGGCGGTCTACACCACGATTCCGCCCTTCCTCAGCGGGCACATCCGCGTGCTGCCCGGTGTTCCGTATCCGACGTATCGGGCGGGGGTCATCCTGGTCGGCGTCGTGGTGGCCGTGGCCCTCTGGGTCGTGGTGACGCGCATCCGCCTCGGCATGCTCATCCGGGCCGGCGCCAGCAACCGCACGATGGTCTCGGCGCTCGGCGTGAATATCCGGCTCCTCTACACCCTGGTCTTCGGGCTGGGCGCCGCGCTGGCCGGCCTCGCCGGCGCGATGGCCGGTCCCATCTACGCCGTGCAGCCGGGCATGGGCGAGGCGATCCTCATCCAGGTCTTCGTCGTCATCGTCATCGGCGGCATCGGGTCCATCCGAGGGGCGATGGTCGGCGCCGTCGCGGTGGGCATGGCGGACACCCTCGGACGCGCGTTCCTCAAGCCCATGCTCGCCACGGTCATCTCCCCACCCGCCGCCGACAAAGCGGGGCCGGCCCTCGCCTCGATGTTGATCTACCTGCTGATGGCGGCCGTGCTGTTCCTCCGTCCGGAGGGGCTCTTCCCGGCGCGTGGCCGCTCCTGATGGTGGTCTCGCGACGCGCGATCGTGCTCGGTGGCGCGGGCCTCCTGCTGGCGCTGGTGCCGCCGATCGCGGCGCTCACCAACCAGCCCTTCTACGTCGACCTGTTCCGGCGCATGATGATCTTCGCCATCGCCGCGGTGAGTCTCGATCTGATTCTCGGCTACGGGGGCATGGTGAGCTTCGGGCACGCGGCCTACCTCGGCATCGGCGCCTACGCGGTGGGAATCCCGGCGTTCCACGGCATCGAGAACGGCTTCGTCCAGTGGGGACTGGCCATCGTGGCCTCTGCGCTGGCGGCCCTGGTGATCGGCGCGATCTCGCTCAGGACCAGCGGCGTCTACTTCATCATGATCACGCTCGCCTTCGCTCAGATGCTCTATTACCTGGGCATCAGCCTCGAGACCTACGGCGGCGACAACGGGCTGCGGCTCGCTGCGCGCAGCCGGTTCGGCGGGCCGATCGACCTCTCCCAGCCCACGGTCTTCTACTACGTCGTGCTGGCGATCCTCGTCCTGTTCCTCGTCGTCGGCCGCCGGCTGGTCGAGTCGCGCTTCGGCATGGTCATCCGGGCGGCGAAGTCCAACGAGCCACGCGCGCGGGCGGTCGGCTTCTCGCCGTTTCGTTACAAGCTGACCGCCTTCGTCATCGCCGGGAGCACCGGCGGCCTCGCGGGCGCGCTGCTCGCCAACCAGACGGAGTACCTGACCCCGGAGTTCATGCACTGGACCCGCTCGGGCGAGATCATGTTCATGGTGATCCTGGGCGGGATGGGCACGCTGGTCGGGCCCGTGATCGGCGCGATCGTGTTGCTGTTGCTCGAAGATGTGCTGTCTGCCCTGACCGCGCACTGGCAGATCATTCTCGGACCCACCCTGGTCCTCGTCGTGCTGTTCGCGAAACGCGGCCTGTTCGGCCTCCTGCCGATCGCGCCTCCCGATGGCTGAGACGCTGCTCGCGATCCGCGGTCTCAGCAAGCGCTTCGGCGGCCTGCTGGCCAACGATCGGGTCGATCTCGACGTGGTCCGCGGCGAGACGCACGCGATCATCGGCCCCAACGGCGCGGGCAAGACCACGCTCATCGGGCAGCTCGCGGGCGACCTGCGTCCCGATGCCGGCGCCATCCGCTTCGCCGGCCAGGACGTCACGCGCCTGGACGCGCCGCGGCGGTCACGGCTGGGCCTGGCGGCTCGGCCCGCGAGGAGCCGGCGCTCCGCGAGCCGGCGCGCCTCGTGCTTGACGCGGTGGGGCTCGGCGCGCGCGCCGACGCGCTCGCGGCCAATCTCGCGCACGGCGAGCAGCGGCAGCTCGAGATCGCGATGGCTCTGGCGACGGAGCCACGGCTGCTCCTGCTCGACGAGCCGGTCGCGGGCATGGGACTCGAGGAGTCGCAGCGCATGGTCCGCCTCCTCGGCACCCTCAAGGACCGGATCACGATCGTGCTCGTCGAGCACGATATGGATGCCGTGTTCTCCCTGGCCGATCGGATCTCCGTCATGGTCTACGGCCGGATCATCGCGACCGGGACGCCTCCGGAGGTCCGGGGCAACGAGCAGGTGCGGAGAGCCTATCTCGGCGAGGACGCGACGCCCTGATGCTGACCGTCGACTCGATCGAGACGGCGTACGGCGTGAGTCAGGTCCTGTTCGGCGTGAGCTTCACGATTGGGCGGGGGCAGGTCGTGACGCTGCTCGGCCGCAACGGCATGGGCAAGACCACGACCGTCAGCTCGATCATGGGCATCGCGAGGCCGAAGGCGGGCACGATCCGTTTCGAGGGCCGCGCGATCCACGGTCTGCCCCCGTACCGCGTGGCGCAAGCCGGGCTCGGCCTGGTGCCCGAGGGACGTCAGGTGTTCCCCAATCTCACCGTGACGGAGAACCTCGTGGCGACCGCGGCGAACCGCGGGCGGATCGCGACCCCGTGGCGGATCGAGGCCGTCTTCGATCTGTTTCCCCAGCTCGCGGCGCGCGCGCAGATCCTCGGCGGCGCGCTCTCCGGGGGTGAGCAGCAGATGCTCGCGATCGGTCGCGCGCTGATGACGAACCCGAGCCTTCTCATCCTCGACGAGGCGACCGAGGGGCTCGCGCCGCTCGTCCGCGCCGAGATCTGGCGCTGCGTGGAGCGGCTCAAGGCGGGCGGCCAGTCGCTCCTCCTCATCGACAAAGACGTGGGGATGCTGACCCGCATCGCGGACGCGCACTACATCCTCGAGAAGGGTCAGATCGTCTGGAGCGGAACGTCCGCCGACCTGAGAGCCCGCGCGGACATCCAGCACCGGTACCTTGGCGTGTGAGAGACTGCACGGCGTGAGCTGGATCGATCGCTCGTTTCCGACAACGGCGACGCCGAGCGACCTGGTGGGGCGGGTGCTGGGGCTCAACCCGGGGATGATGACGGGGCCGGGCACCAACACCTACCTCGTGGGTCGCCGCGATCCGATCCTCATCGACACCGGCGCCGGGATGGCCGAGTATCCGCCGCTCCTCGCTCGCTATCTCGCCGAACGCGGCTGGTCCCAGCCCTCACGGATCATCCTCACGCACCGTCACCCCGACCACCTCGGTGGCGTCTCGCAGCTTCGCGCGCGCTTTCGCGGCATCCACGTCGCAAAGATGATCTTCCGCGACGCGTCGCTTCCGGAGTCGATTCACGACCTGCGCGACGGCCAGAAGATAGAAAG
Organism: Candidatus Rokuibacteriota bacterium; assembly: GCA_003221635.1. Taxonomy (GTDB): domain Bacteria; phylum Methylomirabilota; class Methylomirabilia; order Rokubacteriales; family CSP1-6; genus AR31. Next base: position 7,673 of record QHSR01000261.1, read on the forward strand.
CGACGGTGGCACGCTCATCGCCGTCCACACACCGGGCCACGCCTCCGACCACCTCTGCTTCTACCTGGTGGAAGAAAGGGCGCTCTTCACCGGCGATGTGGTCCTGGCCGGATCCACGACGGTGATCCCGTCCGGCGACGGAGACCTCCTCGACTACATGAATTCTCTCAAGCGCCTTCAGGGACTCGACGTTCGGCGGATCTATCCGGCGCACGGCCCCGTCATCGAGGACGGGCCAGGCCGGATCCAGGAGTACATCGACCACCGCCTGATGCGCGAGCGCCAGATCCTGGAATCGCTCGGTGATGGTCTCGCCACGATTCCCGCGGTGGTCGAACGGATCTACGCCGACGTCGCGAAGGCCCTTCACCCGATGGCGGCCATGTCGGTGGAGTCGCACCTGAAAAAGCTGGCGCGGGAAGGTCGCGTGCTCGAGACCGTCGTGCGGGACGCGCCGTCCCGCTGGCTTCTCGTTCGCTAGCTCGCGCGGGCGTGCCAAGCCTTCGGGTGTCCGGCGCCCGAGGCGAGCCTGGGTCGATTCTCCGGCGTCAGGCGCTCGCGCGGGCCCGCTCGACCAGCGCCGCGAAGAGGTTGCGGGCGGTGCGATCGTGACCGACCAGCTCTTCCGGGTGCCACTGAACCCCGACGACGAAGTGAGCGTTGTCGCCCAGTTCTACGCCTTCGATGATGGAGTCGGGCGCCCAGGCGACGTCCTTGAGCCCGCGCCCCAGACGATTGATCGCCTGGTGGTGGAAGCTGTTCACGTCCACCTCCAGCGCGCCGAGGATGCCGGCGAGCCGCGAGCCGCCCTGCACCTTCACCTGGTGTGTCGTCATGCTGCGCGCGTTGCCCTGGAGCGCCGCCTGGCTGTGATCCAGCGGGGAGCCCGGCCCGCTCGAAATATCCTGATGGAGGCTGCCTCCGAGGGCGACATTGAGTACCTGGAGGCCGCGGCAGATCGCCAGGAGCGGGACGTGCTTGTCCATCGCCCAGCGCGTCAGCTCGATCTCGAGCCCGTCGCGGGCCGCGGAGATGTCGGCGGTGGTCGGGTGAGTCGGCTCACCAAACCGTGCTGGATCCACGTCACCGCCCCCGGTCAGCAGGACCCCGTGCAACCGCTTCAGGAGCTCGGCCCGCCCGGGGAGCTCCAGCTGGGGCGGTAGCGGAACAGGCACCCCGCCGGCTTGCTGGACCGCGTTCAGGTACGCCGCGTTGACGTAGGCGCGTTCCGGATATTTGGCGACAGTGACCGACGTCGAGACACCGATGAGCGGTGGATTCATCGCTCCAAGCGTAGCACGGCGCCCCTTGGCGGGCGGCTCCCCAACGAGTATGATTGCCGCCATGAGCCTTGACTCCGCCAGTTCCCAGCAGACCGCGCCCGCCCATACCCCTACCTCCACGACCCAGGTCATTGGTACGCGCTGGGCGGTGGCCGCAGGCCACGCGCTCGCTTCGGAAGCTGCAGCGCGTGTGCTCGGGGCCGGCGGAAACGCGATCGACGCCGGCGTGGCCGCGGGCATCACGCTGGGCGTCGTCCACTGCGACATGGTGAGCGTTGCCGGTGTGGCGCCCATCCTCGTGCACGTCGCGCGCACCGGCGAGACGTGGCAAGTCTCCGGCGTGGGACCGTATCCGCGCGCGACGACCGCCGCGTACCTCCGCGAGCGTCACGACGGCCAGATCCCGCCGGGGCTGCCACGCACAGTCGTGCCGGCGGCGCCGGATGCCTGGTGCACCGCGCTGGCGCGGTGGGGGACGATGTCGTTCGCCGACGTCGCGACGGCCGCGACCGAACACGCCGAGCGGGGCTTTCCGATCTCGCAGTTCACCGCCTATCAGATGGCGTCGAACGCCGACAAGTACCGCCGCTGGCCGTCGTCGGCGGCGCTCTACCTGCGTGACGGTCGGGCGCTCCGCATCGGCGAGGTGCTCGTGCAGCGGGAGCTGGGCGAGACGCTCCGCCGCATGGCCCGCGCCGAAGCGAAGGCGGGCGGCAGCCGCGAGGCCGGAGTGCGCGCCGCGCGTGACGAGTTCTATCGGGGTGAGACCGCGAAGCGCATCGCGGAATTCCACCGTGCCGAGGGTGGCCCGCTGGCCGCCAGCGATCTCGCCGAGTTCAGCGTCGAAGTGGATCCAGCCCTGCGAACTACCTTTGGCCGGTACGAAGTCGCCGCATGCGGTTTCTGGTGTCAAGGGCCGTCATTGCTGGAAATGCTCAACCTCCTCGACGGCGTCGATTTGAAGGCCCTCGGCCACAACTCGCCGGCGTACCTGCACCGGCTCATCGAGACGATCAAGCTCGCCTTCGCGGATCGCGATGCGTACTACGGCGATCCGCACTTCGTGAAGGTCCCTGCCGACGGACTCCTCTCGAAGGCGTACGCGGCGGCGCGGCAGCGGCTCATCAAGGAGCGGGCGTGGCCCCAGATGCCACCCGCCGGCGACCCGGATCGGCTGGACGCCGTCAGACACCCGGAGGCCGCGCTCCCGCTGGCGGGAGGCTCGCACCCGGCGCCCGGCGGCTCGACGGACGCGCTCGACACGAGCTATGTCGCCGTCGTGGACGAGGCGGGCAACGGCTTCTCGGCCACGCCCAGCGACCCGAACGTCGACTCGCCCGTCGTCCCAGGCGTCGGTTGCGTCGTGTCACCCCGCGGCTCGCAGGGCTGGCTGGATCCGGAGCATCCGAGCGTCGTGGCGCCCGGCAAACGGCCTCGCCTCACGCCGGCGCCGGCGATGGCGTTCACGGGAGGCCGCCTCTTCATGCCCTTCGGCACTCCTGGCGGCGACGTCCAGCAGCAGGCGATGCTCCAGGTCTTCCTGAACACCACGGTCTTCGGAATGGACCCGCAGCCCGCTATCGAGGCGCCCCGCGTCGCGTCGCGCAGTCATCCCGATTCTTTCTGGCCGCACGCGATCGCTCCGGGCAAGGTCGAGGCCGAGCGACGCATTCCGCGCGAGACACTCGGCGCGCTGGCCGCGCTCGGTCACGCGGTCGCGGAGTGGCCGGAGTGGGAGTGGCGGGCCGGCGGCGTATGCGCGGTCAAGGTCGGGTCCGACGCTACCAGGTGGGCCGGGGTCGATCCGCGTCGCGGCGCCCACGCGATCGCGCGGTAGGTCCACGGGTCAGCCCCGGAGTTCCATAGTCGCTTCACCGCGATGAGGAGCGTTCCCTCCTCGACGGTCGCGCGCCTGATCATGTTGGTCGCCGCGGTCGGGCTCTGGACCGCGCCCGTCGCCGCGCAAGCGCCGCCTTCGCGGGCCGTCGCGGCGTCCACTACGGACAAGCTTCGCGCAGACCGCCCGATCTATCGGGTCGGCGACACGTGGGCTCGCACCGACGGCGTGTATGAGCTGGTGCGCATCGACAAGGACGTCTATGTCTTTTCGGGAGGTCCGGGCAAGGAATGCTACCTCACGAAGGATCTCGGGGTCGCGAGGATCGTCCTCGACGGGCGGACCGAACTCGACATCGATCCTCCGCCGAGGCTGGGCTGGCCGCTCGAGCTCGGCAAATGGGGTGTCGGCCGCGCCACGTGGCGCTCCCCGCCGCCCAGGCCGCTGGTGCAGTTCACGGGCGCAGTCAATATCTCCTGGCAGGTCGACGCGGCAGAGGACCTCGTGACGGGGGCCGGGACATTCCGGACGTTGCGCATCGTTCAGAAGATCGAGACCGTCTCAGGGGCGTTCGGCGGTAGCGGTCAGCTGTTCGGGCAGTTCTTCCTCTGGTATGCGCCGGATGTGCAGCGATTCGTGAAGGCCGAGGGCAATCTCAAGGGTCTCAGCTGGGAGCTCGCCGGCACCGCGCGGCCGCCGGCCCCGCCGGTTGTCGCGTCGCCGCCGCCGGCCCCGCTACGCCCCGAGCCCGCACCCCCCGCCGGGCCGCCGCCCGTCGCGATACCGGCCCCCGCGCCGCCGCGGGTCACGCCACCGCCACCGCCCGTTGCGGCAGTACCCCGAGGCGATACCGAGGCGCCGAAGATCACGATCAACTACCCGCCCCCCGACGCGAGAGTGGGGGAGGAGACGGTCCTGATCACGGGTCTGGTCACCGATAACGTCGATGTCGTCCGCATTCAGGTGCTCGTGAACGGCGTCGAGGCGACGCCGTTACGCGAAGTCGGCGTGATGGGTCGGGGGGTGCCGCTGAGCGCGCTGGCACCGCTCAAGCCGGGGCCGAACGTGATCGAGGTCATCGCGACCGACAGGGCGGGGAACGTCGCGCAGGTGCTCCGAACCGTGGTTCGCGTCGTTGCCGTGCCCGCACCCGGACCGGCCCCGACGTCTGCGGTCCCGCGTCGCTAGGTCGTCGCTATCCGGAAGTGGCGGGCGCTGCAAGCGGTGTCGGGCGCGAGGCGACGGGCTCTTCGCGGATGGCGAGCGCCAGGCCGGCGGCGAGAAAGCCCATCAGCGCGGCGGACACGAACGCGATCTCGTAGCCGCCCGTCCACTCGTAGATCCAGCCGGCGAGCGCTGCCCCGAGCGCCGAGCCCACCTGATGAGACAGGAAGATCCAGCCCGAGAGCTCGCCCACCGAGTATCGGCCGAAGATGTTCGCGGTCAGCGTGGTGGTGGGCGGGACGGTCGACACGTAGTTCAGCCCGAAGACGGCGGCCCAGATGTGGAGCGAGGGCGCGTTCCAGACGTAGAGCAGGAACAGGAGCGAGAGGCCTCGGAAGAAGTAGTAGAACGCCAGCGGCCCACGCCGGCCGAACCTGTCGCAGATCCAGCCGGAGGTGATCGTGCCGAGCACGTTCATGGCGCCCATGACGCCGAGGGCGGTCGAGGCCTGCAGCTCGCTGAAGTTGTGCTCCAGCGCGTGGGGCATGAAATGCGTGAGCACCATGCCGTTGGAGGTGTAGCCGCAGACGAAGAAGGTCGCCATCAGAAGCCAGAACTGGGGCACCTTCATGGCCTCGAGGATCGCCACGCGCTGCGACCTCTCGAGCGCCGCCGTCCGCGCCGCCGCGGCCGCGGTGCCCGTCGCGCCGTACGGACGTCCTCCACGCTCCGCTGGATCGTCACGCACCAGGAACAGTGCGACCGGGAGCACCAGCGCGAGAAGGCCCACGCCGAGCCACAGGTAGCTCGCGCGCCACCCGAACCAAAGCGTGAGCGCCATGGCGAGCGGGATCACGACGAGCTGCCCGGCCGACATGCCGCCGGCCGTCAAGCCGATGGCGACGCCGCGGCGGGCCTCGAACCACCGCGCCGCCACGGTCGATCCGGTGGTCATCGAGACGCCGCCCGCGCCGAGCGCCATGAGGAGGCCGGTCGTGACGTAGACGTGCCAGAGGCTCTGAACGAAGGCGGCGCCGAGAGAACCGATGCCGAGCAGGAGCAGCGAAACGACGATCACCCGTCGTGGACCCCAGCGATCGGCGAGACGGCCCACCAGGGGACCGGTGGCGCCCACGAGGAGCAGCGAGATCGCGGCGGCGCCGGACAGGGCGCCTCGGCCCCAGCCGAACTCCGCCTCCATTGGCTTGATGTAAACGCCGAAGATCGAGCGGAGCCCCGTCCCGGCCATCATGCAAAGGGTCACGGCGCCCAGCACGATCCACGCCGGGTGCACGCGCCGGATCGAGCTCACCATTTTGGGATGCCCGACCTCGCCCCCTGGATTCAGTGATCGAGGCACGGGGGTCGGGCTGGACCCGGGGAGGCAAACGCCCCTTCCCATGCCCGCCCGGCCCCCGGGGTCGCGTTTAGCTGACGACTTCGGCCGGCACTGTGCGCTTGAAGATGATCGCCTCGCCCTCCGCGTCCACCGTGACGGTGTCGCCGTCGGAGATCTCGCGCTGGAGCAGCTTCAGCGAGAGCGGGTCCTGGACCAGCCGCTGGATCGTGCGCTTGAGCGGCCGCGCGCCGAACGTCGGGTCGTAGCCTTCGCGTCCGAGAAGCGCCCTGGCCGCGTCCGTGACCTCGAGCTCGATCCGCCGCGCCGCGAGCCGGCGGCGGAGGTGTCCGAGCTGGATATCCACGATCCGCGCGATCTCCTCGCGCCCAAGCGGGGCGAAGATCACGACCTCGTCGATCCGGTTCAGGAACTCCGGTCGAAGGGTGTTTCGCAGCTCCTGCATGAGTAGCGGGCGGACTTTCTCGGGTCGCTCGTACTCGCGGAAGATGTGGCTCCCGAGGTTCGAGGTCATGATGACGACGGTGTTCCGGAAGTCCACCGTGCGCCCGTGGCCATCAGTCAATCGACCGTCGTCGAGCAGCTGGAGGAGCACGTTGAAGACGTCCGCGTGGGCCTTTTCGATTTCATCGAACAGCACGACCGAGTAAGGACGTCGACGCACGGCCTCGGTCAGCTGGCCGCCCTCATCGTAGCCCACATATCCGGGCGGAGCGCCGATCAGGCGGGCCACGGTGTGTTTTTCCATGTACTCGGACATGTCGATCCGGATCATCGCCCGCTCGTCGTCGAAGAGAAACTCGGCGAGCGCCCGCGCCAGCTCGGTCTTCCCGACCCCGGTGGGTCCGAGGAAGAGGAACGAGCCGATGGGCCGATTGGGGTCGGCGAGCCCCGACCGCGCGCGCCGCACCGCGTTCGCCACGGCGCGGAGAGCCTCGTCCTGGCCGACGACGCGCCGCCCGATCCGCTCCTCCATGTTGACGAGCTTCTGGATCTCGCCTTCGAGGAGCCGGGTGACGGGGATCCCCGTCCACTTGGCGACGGTGGCGGCGATGTCCTCTTCGTCGACCTCCTCGCGCAGCATGCGTCCGTGTGCGTGCTGGCTGGCGAGACGCGCGTCGAGCTCGGCGAGCTGCTTCTCGAGCGCCATCAGCGTGCC
>QHSR01000262.1 GCA_003221635.1 Candidatus Rokuibacteriota bacterium
GGTGATCAAAACAACTGGGGTGCCCATATCGTCGCTCCTTCCGATTTACTGGCCCTGAGGGACTCCGGATGAAGACCGTTCACATGCCTTCCGATGCTGAAGGCTGGGCGCCGGTAGCGCGGCGCTCCAATACTTTGTAGGCTGGTGCCATACTTCGGAGGCATGGGAGACGCTATGGAGCTACGACATCTCCGCTTTTTCGTTGCCGTCGCCGAGGAGGGAAGTCTGACAGTGGCGGCCGAGCGGAGACTGCACACGGCGCAGCCTTCACTCAGTCGTCAGATGCGGGACCTTGAGTACGAGGTCGGCGCTCAATTGATGATTCGCAGTGCTCGCGGTATCGAGTTGACCGCCGCGGGTCGGGTCTTTTTGGACCATGCACGACTGGCGCTGGCTCAGGTCGATGCGGCTGGCGAAGCGGCCCGGCGTGCCGCTCAGCCCGCCAAGCCGTCGTTCGCTCTGGGCTTCCTGACCGGACACGAGATAGATTGGCTCCCTGAAGCTATCCGCCTCCTTCGAGACGAACTCCCCAGTGTAGAGATCACCATCTCCAGCCAGTATTCCCCGGACCTCGCGGGTGCTCTTGTGAGGGGCAAGCTCGATGTGGCGTTCCTCCGACCAGAAACGCAGACAACCAATCTGGTCTTCAAGCTCGTAACGAAGGAACCGCTCGTAGTCGTATTACCAAGCGATCACCGCCTCGCTTCGCATGAGGCGATCAATCCACAAGACATTGCGAGCGAGACATTCATCAGTGTGTCGAATACGGCTCCAGTATTGCGGCTGGTCATCGACGATTACCTGAGGCGGTCCGGCATCGACATCAAACCGGATCACGAAGTGGACCATCTGGCGATGGCGGTCTCCTTGGTCGCATCAACGCGCGGCGTCGCGCTGCTACCTGCCTACGCACAGAATGTGCTTCCTAGGTCCCTGGTCAGCCGCCCCTTGCGGGGGGATGTACCCACGATTGATCTGGTTGTCGGCTACAGCAAGACGAATACGTCTCCAATCTTGAAGCTATTCCTCTCGAGGATTGATGACTTGATAGCTCGAGTGTCGAAGAAGACCCATTGAAACCAAGGTGTCACGTCGAATCAGGAGGCTGCGAGAGTGAGTAATTCAACCGTGGGCGACGCAGCAATCGCCGTAGTTCGCCGGAACACCGAGGAAGTACAAGGCAAAGGCGACTGGCGCGTGTTCGAGGAACTGTTCGCCGATGATTTTGTAGATCACACGCCGCAGCCTGGCACGACACCCGACAAGGACGGGGTGCGGGTGCTGTACAAGCGCCTGCGTGCCGCGTTCCCCGACTTCCGTCCCGAGATCCACTGGCAGGCGGCCGCCGGCGACCTCGTGACCACCTACAAGACCTATCACGGCACCCACCAAGGAGAATTCCTCGGTATTCCGGCCACAGGGAAGAAGATCAGTTTCTACACCGTCGACGCCATGCGGGTCGTCGACGGCAAGATCACCGAGCACTGGGGCGTCGCGACGCTGCTCGACCTGATGCAGCAGCTCGGTGTCGTCCCTGCTTTAGGAGGTCAGCAACCGCTATGAAGCGTCTATGAAGTCAAACGACCGAGACAAACCAACAGGGAACGACCTTCTCGCCTCGTAAGTCGCCGTCGCAATTGGTTCCTGTTGTTTCTCTTTGGTTCTTGTGTAGAGCGGATTTCCCCTCATAACCCAAAGGTCGCTGGTTCAAATCCAGCCCCCGCAACCACGTAATGTCGTGAAACCAAAGGGGCCGAGCGATTCGGCCCCTTTGGTGCTCTTCGACGGACTATGAAGGTTTTCGACCGTCGCGCCGCACACGACAGTCAGGCGACCGATCGTTAGCTTGAGAAATCCGGCCTAAACGCGACAGTTGCGTGGCGAGGGACTGCGCCGTTCGATCTCGTCGTTTCATAGAAGCTTCGGAGGACCTTGGAAGCGTAGTGCTGAAGATCGCTTGCGGTAGCGCGTTGGGTTGTACCGGAGCCTTGG
>QHSR01000263.1 GCA_003221635.1 Candidatus Rokuibacteriota bacterium
CGAAGCTCATCGGCGAAGTCGTGCTTGCTTGGCGGGGAGCCCCGACAGGTCAGAGTCGACCGTCGCCGTGCGCCAACAACTTCTCGGCGAGCTGTGAGGCGCCTCGTCGTCCATCAGCAACGGAGGTGCCGATGAAGATCGCGGAGATCTGGAGATATCCGGTCAAGACGATGGCTGGTGAGAAGCTGCAACGGGTACGTCTCGGGCCTCTCGGCATCGAAGGCGACCGGATCGTACACGTCGAGGACGCCCTGGGCCAGGTAATCACGTCACGCTCCCATCCCCGTTTCCTGGGTCATAAGGGAGCGCTGGGCCTGGATGGCGAGCCCCTTGTCGACGGCTGGCCGTGGAACAGTCCGGAGGTCGCCGCCAAGGTTGTCGACATTGTCGGGCCTGGCGCCAAGCTGGTGCGCTACGACGGCGTTGAGCGCTTCGACGTACTACCGCTGCTGGTGGCCACCGACGGTGCCATTGCCGCGTTCGGTCAGGACCATCGCCGCTTGCGGCCCAACATCGTGATCAGCGGCGTCGACGGGTTGGCCGAGCGCGAGTGGCCGGGCGCCTGCCTGCGCATTGGCAAGGTGCTCATCGGGGCCCAGGATTTGCGCCAGCGCTGCATCATGACCGCTTACGATCCAGACACACAGGTCCGGGACAAGGGCATCACTCGTGACATCTACCGTCGCTTCGACGGCAAGCTCGCGCTTAACTGTTTTGTGATCGAAGGCGGCGAACTCGCTGTGGGGGATGAGGTGCAACTGGCGCGTGGTCGTGCCTGCGCTGAGTCCGCAGTGCCCGCAGTCGTCGCCGAGTAACCCAACCATGACCGACAACAAGCGAAGGGAAGGATCCACGCAATGCGCTGTGGAGGTAGCACCTGGAGGACGCGTTATGCTTGACTGCGACGTGTCGAGCCGGGACCGTTGAAGGTCGGCGACATCGTCGAGGCGCTTCGTAGGCGATCGCGAACCCGGCGCCGCCTACCGCGTGTCTCACACTCACAAGGAGGACCGACCCATGCCCGAAGACTTCGAGTACATGTCGCGCGCCCGCCTCGAGTACCAGGGCGGCTACCGCCGCGCCTATCTCGGTGAAGTCGCCGAACCCGTCATCTACGGTGTCCAGGGAGCGCTGCGCGAGTACTACGGCGCCAAAGAGGGGCCGCCGATCGCCTCGACGCTCGATCACATCGTCGCCGCCGTCGCTGGCTGAATGTACGGCACTCTGCGAGGCGCCCTGGCAGGGCGCAAGATCACGTTCGACCGCGAGTCCTACAAGGCCACCGTCGAGGGACGCATCGTCGGGACCGGCAAGACGATCCGGATCCGGTCGATCCATGTGCACTACGACCTCGCGGTGCCCCCAGACGCTGTGGAGGCAACGGAGCGTGCGCTGGCCGTGCACGTCCAGGGCTGTCCCGCGCACCAGAGCGTGAAGGATGCCATCCGCATCACCTGGGACGCCACGCTCCGCGCCGGCGACCGCACGGTGACCGTTCGGGAGGAGAGCCATGCCACTTCCGCCTAGGGATTTCAACACGATCGGGCCGAAGGAAGGCCAGCGCTTCCCGGACGTGCGCCTGTCTGACCAGACGGGCGCGCTGGTAGACCTGCACGAGCGGCGCGCCGGGCGGCCAGCCCTGGTGGTGTTCTATCGAAGCGCGGAGTGGTGACCGTTCTGTAAGACGCAGCTCGTTGAGCTGCAGCAGGTCGCCCCCGCGCTCGCCGTGAACGGCGTGGCCCTGTTCGCAATCAGCTACGACTCCGTCGAGATCTTGCGGGACTTCGCCGCTACGCACGGGATCACGTACCACTTGCTATCCGACCAGGGCAGCCACGCGATGCGCAGGTTGGGTCTCATCAACGACCGGGTCCAGGAGGACCACGCCGCGTACGGCATCAAGCCCAACGCGCGGCATGTCAACTTGCCGTACCCCGGCGTCTACGTCCTCGATCGCGATGGCGTCGTGACCCAGAAGCGCTTCTACGAGAGCTACCGCGAGCGCGACACCGGCACCGGCTTGATCGCGCAGGCCCTCGGCATCGTGACGGAGCCCTCGGTGCCTGTCGTCGCCACGAACGCTCCGGTGGTGACTGCACGGGCGTGGCTCGACTCGCCGACGTACGTGTTCTTCCAACGCGTCGTGCTCACCGTCGAAGTCTCGATCGCCCCCGGCTTCCACGTCTACGGCCAGCCGGCCGGCGACGGGCTCACACCGCTGTCGATCGAGATCGACGCTATCGAAGGCCTCGAGGGGGGCCCAGCGCGCTGGCCATCGCCGCGGCGTTTCACCCAGCCGGGCCTCAACGACGGGCTGTGGGTCCATAAGGGCATCGTGCGCGGCACGGTGCCGCTGACATTCGCCGCGGCGCCCGGCGGCGGCGACCACGTGGTCGGCGTCACCGTGCGCTACCAGGCGTGCGACGACGCCTCGTGCCTTGTCCCTTCGTCGGTGCACCTTCGGGTGCCGGTGCGCGAGGCCGCGCTGGTCGGCCGCTCGCTTCCGAGCCCCACGTCGATGACCTGATCCAGGGAAAGTGAACCGAGCGAGGTCCCTGATGGGTCCTAGGTGTCGTGATTAGTATCGTGTGCCGGCGCCGTGCCGCCCTCGTACTGCTTGTCGCCATCGTGTGTGTGCTCGGGCCCCCGATGCTGCCCGCCACTCCCGCCCCGAGCGTGGCACGGGTCCGCGCCGTCGACGGTGTGGCTCTGACGGTTTCGGATGCGGGGCTGGCAGCCGAGTTCTACACGAGGGTCTTGTTCTTCGAGAAGATGTCGGACTTCGAGCTGCCAGGGCCGGACTCGCGCGTGCGCATCGTACGGATGCGCCTCGGGGACGAGCTGATCGAGCTGATCGAGCTGATCGAGGATCCAGCCGCCGGCCGATCGCTCCAGCGGGTGGCGATCGTCGTCAACGACATCGAGCAGGCATACCTCTGGTTGCGCCGCCACCGTGTCCAGCCCGTGTCGCCGCCCCGAGCCGACTGGAATCACGAGACGGCCGTCATTCGGACGGTCCACTTCAACGACCCCGACGGGCATCCCCTCGAGCTCGTCGAGTTTCCGGCCGACAAGGGGGCCGGCCGGTGGCGACGTCCGACGGATCGCGTCTTCCTTGGCATCGACCACTCGGCCGCCGTCGACGCCAAGCTCCGGGAGTCCGCCCTTTCGTCCGTTGGCCACGCCGAGGCGGGCGCTCATGGCGTCCCGTGAGTTTTGGATCCAGTTATCGCCGGGCACGGGGGTGGACATGGCGCTCCAACGATTCGGATTCATCGTCAAGGGAGCCGGCTACGATCCGGACCGGCGCACTGCGGACGGCGGCGCCGGATGTTTCTAGGTCGTCCGGGTGCCCGTGTGAGCACCTCTCTGGTCAGGTAGTCGGACACGACCAAGTGGCGCTGGGGTTCGCCCGGGTGCCTGATCGTCCGTCGGCGCCTCGCTTCGTTGCCGACCGAAGTCTCGACAATTTAACATCCCTGTGACATCTTCGGCCGATCGCGCGTGGTAGCGAAGGCAAGGCAGGAGGGCGCGTTGGCGATAGCGTTTTCGGTCGGCATTGGGCTCACCAACGAATGCAATCTGCGTTGTGCGCACTGCTACCGTCCCGACATGGTCGTGGAACAGCTCACGCGCTCTGACGTTCGGACGGTGTGCGATGCCGTGACGGTCGGCTCGATGAACCTCGGCGTCGGCGAGAACGGGCTGCACTCGGAGTACCGAGGCATTCTGGACGACCTCGCGGCGCGCGGCATCAAGACGAGCATCACGTCCAATGGCCTGAGCATCGACACCCTCGCCGACGGGCAGCTCACGCGCTTTCACAGTGTGGAGCTGTCCCTGGACTTTCCTACCGAGCGCGAGCACGATGCGTTCCGCGGGGCCGGCAACTGGCGCACGGTGGTCGCCGCGCTGGAGCGCTGCGCTGGCCTGGGGGTGCCGGTCACTGTGACGGCCGTCAACGTCTACCAGCCGTCGAGGACGAACCGCTTCACGCTCACCTACGAGGAGTTCTGGGACGGTTTCCGCGGTCTGGCTGCCGCCACGCGCCTGATCGCCACCACCGAGCCAGTGCTTGCCGGTGTGCTCGGGCTCGATGACTTCACGGGCCCGGGCTGCGGCCGGTCGACCGTACGCATCGCGCCGGACGGTCGAGTCATGCCCTGCACGTACTGGCCAGGCAGCCGTCTCACGATCACTGATCTCGCGCGCGCCGGCGCGGGCATCTTGGAGGCAGACGAGTTCGTCGATGCGCGACGCACGCCGGCGGCCTGCGCGGGCTGTCCGTGCCGGGGCGGCTGTGCCGGTCGCCGGGCGCTGACTGGGCAAGCCGACGCCGCGGACCCCTACTGCCCGTTCGCTCGCGGTGACGGGATCGTTCTCGATTGGGAGCGCGCTGCCCGTCAGGATCTTCCGAAGGTGGGCAGCGCTTGCACAACCGTAGTCTCGGGGCTCTGCTGAGGAGACCGGCTATCGGGCACGGCATCTTGTGCACGTGAGCACGTATCACACGAGCAAGAGCGTGGTCGACGAGACGGCGCACTTGTTCCTGGCCGACGGCCTCGACAACACAGAGACGACCCCCGACGAAACGGAGTTCATCGACGTTCGCGCCTTTCCGTTCGACACGGTGCTCCGGATGGTACTGGATGGCGACATCGTCGACAGCATGACAATCGTCGCGGTGCTGCTGGCGGCGCGACGGCGAGAGAACTCGCGTGGATGATCTTGCCGCTCACGGCGCTCTCGACGCACCGGGCCGCGTCGTCGAATCCGAGCGTCGAGGGAAGTGGACCCGATCGGCTCGCGTCGTCGTCGCGGCCTGGGCGGCTGCGTTCTACGCCGTCGGCGCTCCTAGCGCGCAACCGGCGCGCTTCCCACCGGTCGATCGCCCGGTGGCGCCGATCATCTCGCCGGCCTACTCAACCGAGGCGGCGCGCGACCGGCACCGCGAGGCGGAGCGAGTCATGAATCGGCTGGGGGTCACGCCTGGGATGCGAGTCGCCGACGTCGGTGCCGGTGATGGCTATTACACGGTGCGGCTAGCGCAGCGTTTGGGACACGGCGCGACGATCTACGCCGAGGATGTCTCGCAGCCCTACCTCGATCGCCTGGCGGCCCGGCTCACACGCGAGGGCGTCGCCGGAGTGACCCTCGTGCACGGCACGCCGGCCGATCCGCGACTTCCCGCGCAATCGGTCGACCTCGCGATCCTGGCGCACATGTATCACGAGATCGAGCATCCGTACGAATTCCTCTACCGGCTGCACCCGGCCCTGTCGCCAAGCGGCCGGGTCGCGGTCATCGACAACGACAAGCCCACCCAAAAGCACGGCGCGCCCCCGGTGCTGCTCCGCTGTGAGCTAGGCGCAGTTGGCTATCGTCAGATCGACTTCCTCTCGCTGGCGCCGGCAGACGGATACCTCGCCGTGTTCGCTCGGCCAGAGGTGGTGCCCCGGCCCGAGGCCATCCAACCGTGTCGGCGCTGATGAGGACGGCTCACGACCTAGGAACGGCGCTGGCCCACCGAGACACCGACGAGCGCGACCATCCCAGCCGGGGCCTGGTGTCGCTCGACGGTGAACCCCGCTTGCTCGAGGCGTATCGTCACGGTCTCGGGGGCGAGCCGCAACTTACGGTAGACGCCCTTGCGGAAGCGCCAGCCGTCCGGCTGCCGGACCCAGACGAGGTCATGCACCTTCACGATGCTGGGCTCGTACTCGAGGAAGCAGGTCATGACGACCTCGTCCGAGGCGTAGAGCGGGATCACTCGATCCAGGTCGCACAGCTCTCCGCTGAGATCGCGAAACGTGAGCACGAGCCGACCACCAGCGACGAGTCGCGCCGCCACGCCGTCGAAGACGCGCGTGAGGTCGGCCTCGAACTCGAGATGCGAGAGCGTGTCGCCCATGCAGACGGCCAGCTCGACCGCCGTCGGCACAAGCGTCGCGACGTCGCGGATGTCGCCGGCGATCGCCTCGACCGGCAGGCCGCGCGCCCGGTCCCTCAGCTCGGCGAGGAGCCGCTGACTGAAGTCGATGGCCAGTATCTCGAAGCCGAGACGCGCCAGTGCGATGGACTGGAAGCCGGAGCCGCAGCCGAGATCCACGGCCATCGCGGCGCCGCTCCTGGCGGTGACGCCCAGACGTTCCAGCAAAGCGTGCTGCTCGGCGACCTTGGCGTCGAATTCGCCGAACATGCGCGAATAGTATTCCGACAGCACCGTGTCGTAGTGGTCGCGGACCGGCGCCATGCCGGCAGTCAGTTCAGCTCGATCGAGATCGGCTGGCTCTTCATATGGATCCGGAACAGGAGGAATTTGAACGCCTCCGTCCGGCTCGTGTTGCGCCCGGCGTGAATCTGCCCCGAAGGCACGTACGATATCGTACCCGCTTGCAGGCGTTGCTCTGGCTTTCCATCGGCGACCAGCGCGCCGTTGCCCTCCAGCACGTATACGATCTCGTGGCCAGCGTGATAGTGCCGGCCATGCGACCAGCCCGGGGCGGTCTCCAGCCGGGAGACGATCAGCTCGTAGTTGTCGATTCCCGCCAGGTCGGTGCGGAGAAGCGGGGCTTCGGTGAACGAAGGCGGCGCCGCGACGAGACGGTGGCCGGTCGCGCCGATGCCGATGCCACCCAGCAACGTCCCGACGATCATCGACCAGCGGATCGCTCGGCCTCCGAACGGCATGGCGCGTCCCTCCCTCAGCCTGGCCCTCGACTCTCGGACCATCGATGCGAGTCTACCCTGGCGTGCTGACCGTTCGCGACGTCGCGAGATGGCTCTGCGCGTCGCCGACGACCGAGCGCGCGAGTACAGTCCTCCTGTTGGTCGGCTCAGGTCTGGCGCTGAGCGCTACGTGCTGGGGGCTAGCGCGGGTGTCGAACCTGGTCCTGGCGCCGCGTACGTTCCTGGCGCTCTTTACCCTCGCGTGGCTGGCCTACGCGTGCGGCGCACTCGTGACCGCTCACCTCCGCGCCCGGGTCACGGTCATAGTGATCCTGACGGTCGGTGTCGCGAGCCGTATGCTCCTGCTTCCCTCTTCGCCGTCGCTCTCCACCGACGCCTACCGGTATGTCTGGGATGCTCGCCTCTCCGGTGCCGGGATCGATCCCTACGCGTACGCCCCAGTGGCTCCCGAGGTCGCAGGACTGCGCGACACCAACATCTACCCGAGGCTCAACCATTCGACGTGGCGCACCGTATATCCTCCTGTCGCGCAGGCGTTCTTTCGCGCGGTGTACCGGCTCGCGCCCGACAACGTACTCGCCATGAAACTCGCGCTCGGCATTGCCGAGCTGCTCGCCCTCGCCGCACTCGCCCTCCTGCTTCGGACGCTCGACGTACCGCTCGGCCGGCTCACGATCTACGCGTGGAACCCGCTGCTCCTCGTCGAGATCTGGGGAAGTGGTCACCTGGATGCGCTGGTGCTCGCCACAGTCACCGCCGCGGCGCTGGCATCCGCCCGGCGCCGGGACGGCATCGCGGCCATCCTGCTGGGCATCGGCACCCTTGTGAAGCTCTATCCCGCGGTGCTGCTCCTGCTGCTGCCCGGACGGCGCCGCGTATCGGTGTACGCGCTGTTCGGAACCGTCGTCGTCGCGGGCACGATCGCTGCGGGTGGACTTGGCCGTTGGCCGATCACGCCGATCTGGCGCTACGTCTCTGCCGAGTATTTCAATCCCGGCCTTGTGCGAACCTTCGTGAACGAGCCGCTGCTGGCGCTCGCGGCGACCGCCGCCTGGATGGTCGTGGCCGCGTCGCGGGCGCATGGCGGCAGCCTTGCCGTGCGGGCTGTGCCAATGGTGGCAGGCGTCATCGTGCTCGGGGCGAATGTCTTTCCGTGGTACGTCGTGTGGCTCGTCCCGTTCTTGGCGGTGACGCCTTCCGTACCGTTGATCGCGTTCACCGGCACCGTGGGCTTCGCGTACAGCTTCTTCCTGTCTGAACCTTGGACGATTCCGTTGTGGGCCAGGCTCGTGGAAGTGGCGCCGCTGGCGATCGCCGCCGCCGTGAAGCTCTGCGGGGCCTTCGGGTGGCTCCCGAGCGTGTGTGCCCGCGCCAGAGCAGGATGAAGGCGGTCCTGATCGTACCCGCGCTGAACGAGGCCGCCGTCGTCGGCGATCTTGTTCGCCGAACGCCGCGCGACATCATCGCCGAGGTGATCGTCGTGGACAACGGCTCCACCGACGCGACGGCCACCGTCGCGCGCGATGCGGGAGCCCGCGTGGTGCATGAGCCGAGGCGCGGCTACGGAGCTGCCTGCTTCGCTGGCGTCACCGCGCTTCCGCGGGACGCTGGCGTCGCAGTGTTCATCGACGCGGACGGCAGTCAGCGACCGGAGGAGATCCCGCTGGTGCTGGATCCCGTCCTCAGCGGCCACGCGGACCTGGTGCTCGGCGCGCGGAAACTGGTGGGGCGGCATCCCATGCATGCGGCGGCCGGCACTCGGCTCGTCGCGCGGTTCGTGGCCTGGCGATGGCGCGTGCCGATCACGGACTTCGGCCCGTTACGCGCCGTACGCGTGGACCTGCTGCGGCGCCTCGACATGCAGGACCGCGCATTCGGGTGGCCCGTGGAGATGGTGGTCAAGGCCGCGGTGCTCGGCGCGCGGATCCTCGAAGTGCCGGTGTCGCATACAGCTCGACTCGCGGGTCGCTCCAAGGTTTCTGGCACGCTTCTCGGTACCGTACGCGCGGGCTACGCGTTTCTCTCCACCGCGCTGCGCGCGGCGAGACACGAGCCCTGAACGCGGAGCCTTCGCGGCCTACGTGCGGGCGGTCTGCGCTTCTTCGGCGGGTGCGGCGGCGCTCTGCGCGCCCTTGGTCGCCGAGCTGCCAAGGGTAGAAGCCTCCGGCAGCGCGCTCGCCTTCAGCGCGACGAACGCGCAGGCGCCGCTCACCAGGCCCAGCCCCACGGCGAGGCCCGCAGTCTCGGCCACGACGCCGATGAGCGGCGGCCCGGCCAGAAATCCCAGGTAGCCGGTCGTCGCCACCGCCGCTAGCGCCCGGCCGGGCGGCACGCCCGGAACTCGCGCCGCAGCGCTGAAGAGCACGGGGATGATGTTGGCGATGCCGAGCCCGACGAGCGCGCATCCGACAATGCCGATCGCGGGGTGACCCAGGAGCAGCGCGGCGGCGAGCCCGACCGCCGCGACCGTGCTTGAGCCACGCAGGACCAGGCGCGGCCCCAGCCGCCCGACCAGGGCGTCGCCGGTGAAGCGTCCGGCCGCCATCGCCAGCGAGAAGGCGGCGAATCCGACTGCGGCCACCGACGGGCTGGAGCCGAGCGTGTCGTGCAGGTACACCGCGCTCCAGTCCGCCATCGCGCCTTCCGCCAGGAGCCCGAGCAAGGCCAGGATCCCGAGCGTCAACAGCGTACCGGACGGCCGTGCCACGGCTGGGCCCGCGTGGTCGCCCGCCGCCCGCGGGCGTGCGAGCCCCGGGAGCGCGACCACCGCGGCAGACAGCGCAACAAAGGCGGACACGCGAACGTGCGCGACATCCCCGATGCCAACTGCCATCGCACCGCCCGCCAGCAATGCCCCCGCGACGCCGCCCAGGCTAAACAGTGCGTGGAACGACGACATGATCGGCCGTCCGACGCGCTGCTCGACCTCGGCGGCCTGGGCGTTCATCGATACGTCGAGAAGACCATTGCAGGCGCCCAGGAGGGCCAGGGAGAGCGAGAGCAGGGCTACGCTGGGGCTCGCGACGGGCAGGGGGAGCGCGAGGCAGAGCGCGATACCGGCGGCCGCCGTCATCACGCGACTACCGAGCCGGCCGACGAGCCAGCCCGCCACCGGGAGCGCGACCACCGAGCCGGCCGCCATGGACAGGAGGACGAGCCCGAGCTGACCGTCGCTCATCATGTGACGGCTCTTGATTGCTGGGATGTGCGGGACCCAACTGGCGAGCGCGGCGCCGTTGATGAAGAAGAAGACGGCAACCGCCGAGCGAGACCAGCGAGGTGTCATCCTGCAGTTGGAAACGTCTCGCACGAGCATCGATTCGTCCCGATTGCCTGACCACGAACCCGCGCGCCGCGCCGGCGTGTCGAACGGCGTGACGGGAGTGTTCAAGGGAGACCTTTGAAGGAGGGCCGCGAATGATCATCGACTGGGGGCGAGAGATCTGCGGCGATCTGGCGTCGGCCGAACGCCGGGAGTGGCTCTGTACCAACGGGATCGGCGGATTCGCCTCGGGGACGGTGGCGGGCACCCTGACACGGCGGTACCACGGGCTCCTCGTCGCCGCGCTCAAGCCACCGCTCGGGCGCACCGTTTTCTGCACCAGGGTGGACGAGACCGTGGAGTACGACGGTCTGGCGCTACCGCTCTTCGCCAACCGCTGGGCCGGAAACACGATCGACCCCCACGGGTACCGGATGATCGAGCGCTTCACCCTTGAAGGGACGACCCCGGTGTGGACCTACGCGGTCGCCGACGCGCTTATCGAAAAGCGTGTCTGGATGGAGCAGGGCGCCAACACGACGTACGTCCGCTATCGCGTACTGCGGGCACGCGGCCGTCTCGCACTCAAGCTCAAGGTGTTCGTGAACTACCGCGACTATCACGGGTCCACACGCGGCGACGGCTGGCAGATGGACGTGGCACCCGTCAAGCACGGGCTCCGCGTGGCGGCGTTCGACCGCGCCACGCCGCTCTGGTTGCTGGCCGATGGCGCGGAAACGCAGGTCGCGCATGCCTGGTATCGGGACTTCGACCTTCCCGGTGAGCGCGAGCGCGGGCTCGACGCGACCGAGGATCATCTGCACGCCGGGACGTTCTCCGTTTCACTCGCACCCGGCGAGGCGCTGACTCTCGTGCTTTCGACCGAGTCGTCGCCCGCCCTCGACGGCGAGCAGGCGTGGGAGCGGCGGGCGCAACACGAGGAACGATTAGTCGCCGCCTGGACGCGCGCCTGCCCCGAGGCGCGGAAGGCCCCCGACTGGATCAAGCACCTCGTGCTCGCCAGCGACCAGTTCGTCGCGAGACGGCCCACACCCGCCGACCCTGACGGCATGACCGTCATTGCCGGCTACCACTGGTTCGGCGACTGGGGACGCGACACGATGATCGCACTGCCGGGACTGGCGCTGGCGACCGGTCGCGCGGATATCGCCCGACGGATTCTCACGACGTTCGCCCGGTTCGTGGACCACGGCATGCTGCCGAACCGGTTTCCCGACGCCGGCGAGGCGCCGGAGTACAACACCGTGGACGCGACCCTCTGGTACTTCGAGGCGATCCGGGCCTATCACGCGGCGACGGATGACGACGGGCTTCTCAAAGAGCTGTTCCCGGTGCTCGAGGAGATCGTGCGGTTCCACCGTGAGGGCACACGGTACGGGATCAAGGAAGATTCCGCCGACGGTCTCCTCAGGTCGGGCGAGCCCGGCGTCCAGCTCACCTGGATGGACGCCAAGGTTGGTGACTGGATCGTCACGCCACGGACTGGCAAGGCGGTCGAGATCAACGCGCTCTGGTACAACGCGCTCCGCTCGATGGCCGGCTTCGCAAAGCGGCTGAGGCAGCCTTCCAAGCCGTGGGACGAGCTCGCCGCGCGCGTGAAAGCTGGATTCGATCGTTTCTGGAATGAGCGCGCCGGATACTGCTATGACGTCATCGACTCGCCCGACGCAAACGATGACGAACTCCGGCCGAACCAGATCTTCGTGGTCTCGCTCCGCGAGAGCCCGCTCTCGCCCCAACGCCAGCGCCAGATCGTCGATGCGTGCGCCCGCCATCTCCTGACGTCCTACGGGCTCAGGAGTCTCGCCCCGGGCCACCCGAAGTACCAGGGCCACTACGGTGGCGATCAGTGGCACCGCGACGGCGCCTATCATCAGGGCACGGTGTGGGCATTCCTCCTCGGCCCGTTCGCGCTCGCACACTTCAAGGTGTACGGCAACGCCGAGGCGGCGCGTTCCTTTCTCTCGCCAATGGCCCATCACCTCGGCGACTACGGGCTCGGGTCCGTCGCCGAGATCTTCGATGGCGATTCGCCGTTTGCCCCGCGCGGGTGTATTGCGCAAGCGTGGTCTGTCGCCGAGACGCTGCGCGCCTGGCATGAGCTTGCCGCCGGCTGAGACGTTCGCGCCCCAGTAGGATTTGACACGATTGTGACCGTCGACCCGCACGTGATCCGCATCCGGCAGGCCTCCGTTGCCGCGGCTGATCCGAGGCTCATCGAGGTGCTCGCGACTT
>QHSR01000264.1 GCA_003221635.1 Candidatus Rokuibacteriota bacterium
CTCCAATTCTTGGGGATAGCCGCGCATCCAGTCCTCTTCGGGGCTCGGAAACTGCCAGCCGGCCTTCGTCTCTACCTTCTCGGTGATGTATTCGTCGCCCCAGACGGCGGCCTCGGGCGCGTACGCGGTCACCGCGGTGTTGGGATTGATGTTCGCCTGGATGACGGCGTTCGTGAGATAGGCGGTCACCACGTTCCGGACTCCACCCAGCGTGATGTCGTTCGAGTGGATCGTGGCCATCGTCCCATCCTCGAAGGTGAGCACGGCGACCGACCAGTCCTCGACATCCTCGGCGAGTGTCGACATGTGGCGCCTGAGCCCGGCGACCGCCGGCAGCCTCGTGAGGCTGGCGACCTCGGCGGAGACGGCGCGGACCCGCACGGGGCGACCGCGCCGCCGCAGGCCTTCCCAGTGCTTGAGGTGGAGCACCGCGCCGACGGGATGCGAGCCCATCCGCAAGAGGGCCCCACCCCCCGCGCTCTTCCAGCGGCGCGCATACGCGGCGTGAGAGCCCGAGTGGCTTTCCTCGGCGCGAAGCTCGAGGATCGCGCCGCCGCTGGCGTCGAGCAGGCGCCGGAGCTTCGCCAGGGGCGGAGCGTAGACGAAGTCCTCCCCATAGCAGAGCGTCACGCCCGCCTTCGCGACGGCCTCGAGCACCGCGTCGGCGTTCGCCAGCGCCATCGCCAGCATCGCCTCCCGGGGCTCGGTCGCGTCGCAGAAGGCGCCGGTCAGCGGCTTCTCGACGATGACGTGCTTGCCGGCCCCAGCCGCCGCCACCGCGATCTCGTGATGGATGTCGGTCGTCGCGCAGATGTCGACTACGTCCACGTCGGGCGACGCCACCAGCGCGTGGTAGTCCGTGAAGACACGCGGGATCGCGTGGCGCCTGGCGAAGCGCTCGGCCTCGTCCGGCGTCCGGGAGCACACCGCGGCCAGCTCGGCCCGGGCGGGACGGAGCGGTCGATAGTTCGTCGCGTGCAGGTCGGCGGCGAACCGGGCCCCGACGATACCGATCCGGAGCGGGCTCACGCGAAGCGCTCCTTGAGCCAGTCGCGCATCCGCTCGCGCGGGCCGCGGACGTCGCACGGGAGCCGCCGGCGGTATTTCTCGGCGAAGCGCGCGAGCGCCGCATCGCGCAGCGCGAGGTCGGCGTCCGCCCGCGACGGGTCCCGCGCGAAGTCGCGGGTCCGCGTCCGACCGCCATGGTGGTGGAACGGGGCGTGAACGACGAGGCACCGCCGGTCGGCCTCCAGGACGGCGAGCGAGAGGTCCCGGTCGTGGCCGTGGTAGAAGCCGTAGCCCTCGTCGAAGCCGCCGACCGAGTCCAGGAGGCGGCGCGAGAGACACATGCAGACCGAGTCGACGAAGGCCACATCCTCCCAGGGGGCCCTGACAGTCGGCCGCGGAAGCAGGCTGTGGACGATCGTGCGGCCGACCGCCCGTCCGTCGGCCCGCAACCGCTTGGCGCCGTAGAGGCCGGCGAGCCCGACGTCCGGCTCGGCGAGGGCCCCGAGGAGCTGCGACAGCCACGCCCCTTCCAGCATCTCCGTGTCG
Source organism: Candidatus Rokuibacteriota bacterium (assembly GCA_003221635.1). GTDB lineage: Bacteria > Methylomirabilota > Methylomirabilia > Rokubacteriales > CSP1-6 > AR31. The sequence goes on from QHSR01000264.1 coordinate 1,555, forward strand.
TTGTGGAGGAAGCAGAGGAACTCGGTGTCGGCGAGTCGCCAGGCGCGGTTGAGTGACGCGATCACGCCGTCGTTGGCCGGGCTCCGCGCGAAGGTCAGCGGGTACGGGTGCGGGAAGCGCTCGAAGAACTCCGGCGTGCCGTCGGTCGAGCCGTTGTCCATGACGATCAGCCGGAACGGCTCGGTCGTGATCCCGAGGCTCTGGAGGCAGGCTCGAGTGTCCTCGAGCCCGTTGTGGACGCACATCACGAGGCTCACGCGCGACGAGGCGCGCACCGCCTCCCTAGCGTCGGTCGATCGGGACGTACGTGGCGTGCGTCGGGCCGGTATACTCCGCGCGCGGCCGGATCAGCCGGTTGTTCGCGTGCTGCTCCATGACGTGGGCCGCCCATCCGACGACCCGGCTCATCGCGAAAATCGGCGTGAACTGGTCGGTCGGGATCCCCATCGAGGCGTACGCGGCCCCGGAGTAGAGATCGACGTTCGGGAAGATGCGCTTCTGCTCGCCGACGACGCGGACGACCGTGTCCAGGATCTGGACGGCGCTGGTGTCGCCGGCCTGCTTGCCGAGCTCCTCCGCGAGCCGGCGCAGATGCTTCGCGCGCGGGTCTTCCACGCGGTAGACTCGGTGGCCGAAACCCATTACACGCCCGTGGTCGGCGAGCGTCTTCCGGATCCACGCGTCGGCGTTCGCCGGCGACTTGATCTTCTGGACCATCAGCATCACCTGCTCGTTGGCGCCGCCGTGGAGCGGCCCCTTGAGCGCGCCGATCGCCGAGACGATCGACGAGTGCAGATCGGACATGGTCGCCGCCGTCACGCGGGCGGCGAAGGTCGAGGCGTTGAACTCGTGGTCGGCGTGCAGGATGAGCGCCACGTCGAACGTCTTCACCGCGAGCGGGGTCGGCTTCGTGCCGCTCATCATGTAGAGAAAGTTCGCGGCGAGACTGAGCTTCGGGTTCGGCGCCACCGGCGCCTTGCCGCGGCGGATTCGCTCCCATGCGGCCACGAGCGTCGGCATCTGGGCGGTCAGCCGAAGGGCCTTGCGGGCGGTGGCGTCCTTGGAGTTGTCGGCGGCGTCGGGATCGTAGGCCGAAAGCGCCGACACCCCGGTGCGCAGGACCTCCATCGGGGTCGTCTTCTTCGGCAGCGCCTTCAAGAGGGAGACGAGGCCCGGCGGCAGCCGCCGGTTCGCGATGGAGCTCAGGGCCTTCGTGTGCGCGACGAGCTCCTTCTTGCTCGGGAGGCCGCCGTGCCAGAGCAGGAAGATGACTTCCTCGAAGGACGAGTGCTCGACGAGGTCGTTGACGTCGTACCCACGGTAGACGAGCCGGCCTTCACGCCCGTCGATGAAACAGATGTCCGACGTCGATACGACGATGTCCTCGAGACCGCCTCGGCTTGCGCTATCCATGGGCTGCCCTCGTCGAAGGTGTGGTGAAACCGGTTTGCTTTTACCATACGTTCGCGAATGCTTCAAGGCACCCCCGCGCGCGTGAGGGAGTTCTACGACCACCATCCCATCAGCGAGGCCCGGGTGCTGGCGGCCCTCGCTCGGCCCGGGCTCGGCCCCCCGGGGCCGCTGACGGCCGACGACCTCTTCGAGTTCGACCAGGACCACTACGGGGGCCTCGCCGCCGTGGACATCCTGGCGCGTCGGGCCGGGGTGGGCGCCACGAGCCGCGTTCTGGACGTCTGCGCGGGCCTCGGCGGGCCCGCCCGGTTCCTCGCGAGCCGCCGAGGCTCGACCGTCGTGGCGCTCGAGCTCCACGCAGGCCGTGCGGGCGGGGCGGCGCGGCTCAACCGGCTGGTCCACGCGACAGGGGTGGCGGTCGTCCGCGGGGACGCGACCGCCCTCCCCTTCGCCCGAGGCACCTTCGACGCCTGTCTCAGCCAGGAGGCGCTGTTGCACATTGCCGACAAGCCGGTGGTTCTGTCCGAATGCCACCGCGTCCTGGCTCCCGGTGGACGGATCGCCTTCAGCGACTGGATCGCCTACCCGAGCCTCGGCGGCCGTGAGCGCGAGCGGCTCCGGGAGTGGATGGCCGCCACGACCCTCCAGACACTTGACAGCTATTGCGCCCTGCTCGGTCGGGCCGGCTTCGCGGCGATCGAGGCGGAGGACCTGTCAGCGGAGTGGCGACCGATCGTGAGAACGCGGCTCGAGCTGAACCGCGCCCTCGGCACGGACGGTGTCGCCCGGTTCGGGGAACAGCGATACCTGGAATACGACCAGCTCCACACCTTCTTCGTGCGGCTAGTGGAGGACGGAAAGCTCGGCGGTGGGCGTTTCACCGCGACTCGCTGAAACGCGGGACTAGCGACCGAAGCGCTTGAGGAGATCCTGGATCCCGCCCTCGATCTTCTCCCGGCTGACCTCGCCGCTGACCGAGGACGGATCCACCCTGATCGACGGCGACGCGGCGTTTCCGCTGACCTTTGCCCGCAACTCACCGCGCCCGTGGTGCACGCGCACGTCGAGGTTCATGCGCCCGGTCGCGAGACCATAGTCGCCGGCCACGCCGACCTTGATGCCCGGGCTCGAGTAGAGGAGATCGCGTGTGGTGACGACCCCGTTCGTGATGTGGTAAGTGCCGGTGATGGAGTCGAAGTCGGTGGGCGACGACGTGAGCGCCGTCGGCACATCGGCCGCGAGCACCGACGATACGGCGCCGGCGAGCTGCGTGAGCGTGCCGATGAGCGCGAGCGCCTGAGGCCCGACCACCTTTCCGGGTCCGAGCCGGAGCTCTCCCGAGCCTCCGAGCGTGTTCAACGGGTCGGTCGCGCTCGCGGAGAGCGCCCCGGTGAGGTCGAGCGGTCCGGCCACCGCGTAGCCTTGGCAGACAAAGTCGACCAGGACTTTCTCGACCGGCAGCGCCCTGATGGCCAGGTCGCCGAGCTGGACGTGCAGGCCGCGGTCGAGCGTCGCGGTCAGATTGGTGCTGATCGTTCCACTGCCAATGGAGGTCGTGGTGGGGCGGCTCTGAAACCGGCCGCCGTCCCACGACGCGCCCGCCAGCTTCAGCGGGCCGAGCGAGAGCGTGCGTCGCGTGGGCTCTGGACACGCGGCGTTTGTCCGGGTCACCCTCGGGTTTGCCAGCTCCACGTTCCCCGAGACCCGGGGCGTCCCTAGTGTCCCGCCGAGGGCGAGGTCGCCCTTGATGGGCCCGGCGATCGCCGGGGTCGGGCCGGCGGCGGCGGTGACGAGCTGCTCGACATTCTTCCCCTCGATGCTCACCCGCGCGCGGACCGGCGCATCGAGCACCGCCTTGGCGCCGTTGAACGCCGCCACCGCGTCCGCGAGCTTGACGGCCAGATCGCCCGGATTCACGCGGAGCGCGCCCTTGAAGTTGAGCTGCATCCCCTGGCCGGTCAGCGCGAGGTCCAGGTCTTCGACCCGGTATGGAGTCGGCGCCTCCCCCTTCCCGCGGACGACGTACGTGATGATCCCCCGGTCGATCTTCAGTCGCGATACGACGGCGGCCGCCACGCCGCCCGTGCCGCCGCCGCTGCCTCGTCCCGGCCGCGACGCGTTCCGGGACTCGGAGGGAGGCGCGAGGCTCGCGACGTTTAGACGACCGTCCGCGCTCTGGATGAGCGCGATGCGCGGCCGCTCGAGCGTGATGTCACCGAACTCGACGCGGCCACCGAGAAGCGGGCGGAGCTTGAGGTGAAGCCGGCCGGTCTCGAGCGTGATGAACGGCGTGGTGCCGAACTGTGGGTCCTCGGCGACCTCCAGCTTGTGCAGCTCGACGGCCGGCAGCGGGAACAGCGCGACGGACAGCGACTCGAACTTAACCGGCCGCCCGATCGCCTGCGAGGCGCTGCCGGCGATCATCGCCTGGACGCGCGGAGTGTCGACCAGCCGGGGGAGCGCGATCGCCGCCACGACCAGCAGCAGGACGACGACCGCGCCGAGCCCGACGAGCCACTTCAAGGCGCGCTTCAACGCGCACCTCCGGAGGGATTACGTGTTCTGGATCGCCGACAGCCGCCAGGGCTTCGGGCCGACCGGACGCGTGAAGGTCCAATACTCCTCGATGTCCACAGGCGTCGCCGATCCCTCCACCACCGCGCCGGTCGCGTCGTCGACCGTGTAGTCGGCGAGCGAGACGGCGAAGTACACCGTCACCCAGTCCTGGCCGCTCTCCTGCCAGGCCTCGCTCACTTGCGCCCGGTTGATCCGGAGCCGCTCGATCCGGTTCGTCCGTCGCGCGCTCCGGAGCTGATCGCACTGCGCCTGCAGACGGGCGTACTCCTGCGGCGTGAGCCGGTCCTGCACTGCGCTCAGATCCCGCTTGACGATGCCGACCTGGACGTCGGTGAACGCCGCTTTCGCGAATTCCACGAAACCGTCGGGATCGAAGCTCGCGTCCATACTACGGATATGCTCGACCCCGCGATCGAGATCGGACACGCTCGGCGGCGCCTCCACGGTCGTGCCGCCTCCTGGCGTCGACCAGCTCTGTCCGCCTGAGCTGTACGAGCTGGCGCCACCGGCCCCGGCGTACGCCGGCTCGGGTCGGGCCGCCTGGCGGCCACGGAGCATCCGGAACAGGAAGAAGACCGCCCCACCGATCAACACAGCATGGAACCCAGGAGCCCGCCCAGGGCAAAGCCGGCGATGCCTCCCATCAGGCCACCGAACATGCCCGGCCGCTGCGTGGGCTGCTGGGCCGAGGAAGGTGGTGGGGTCGTCACCCGCGAGGGGCTGGACGAACTGGACGGCGAGGACGGCGACGAGTATGAGCGGGAGCCCCGGCTTCCGCCGCTCCCGGCGCGCGCCCACACCGTGGCGTTGTCGAGCAGCAGGAGCGATGCGAGGGAAAGTCCTAGTATGAGCAGAAGAACTCTTGGTCGCATGGTCACCTCTGGCGTCATTCTAGCGCGACCCGCTGTCTGAGGTCCTTTTTCAGGATTTTGCAGGTGCTGCGCGATGTTCACGGAATGAGGAGCACCTTCCCGGTCGTCTTCCGTCCCTCGAGCGCCCGGTGCGCGTCCGACGCGTCCTTCAGCGGGAACTCGAACTCCGTGCGCAGCTTGAGCTTGCCGTCCCGGATCCAGCCGAGCAGCTCGCCCGATCGCTGGAGGAGCTCGGCGCGCGTGATGATGTGGTGGTTGAGGCTCGGGCGCGTCAGAAAGAGCGAACCCTTGGCGTTGAGCGTCTGCGGGTCGAAGGGGCCGATGGGGCCGCTCGACTGACCGTAGAGCGCCATCATCCCGCGCGGCGCCAGGCAGTTGAACCCCTTGTCGAACGTCGTCTGGCCGACCGAGTCGTAGACGACCTGCACACCCTTGCCGTCGGTGAGCCGCTTCACCTCGGCCTCGAAGTCCTGCTTCGTGTAGAGAATGACGTCGGAGGCGCCGGCCTCGCGCGCGAGCTTCGCCTTGTCCTCGGTGGAGACCGTCCCGATCACGCGAGCCCCCCGCATCTTGGCGATCTGGCAGAGGAGCAAGCCGACGCCGCCGGCCGCCGCGTGCACGAGGCAGCGGTCTCCGCTCTTGAGCGGATAGGTCGAGCAGGCGAGATAGTGCGCCGTCAACCCCTGCAGCATCGCCGCCGCGCCCTGACGGGTGCTCAGCCCGGTCGGCAACGCCACCAGGCGCGCCGCCGGCACGGCGGCATACTGCGCGTACGCGCCCGGCACGCCGGTGTACGCGACCTTGTCGCCGACGTTCACCTCGGTCACGTTCGGGCCGATCGCCGTGACAGTGCCACCGGCCTCCAGACCCAGCGTCAGCGGCAGGGCAAGCTTGTACTGGCCGGAGCGCTGATAGACGTCGACATAATTGATGCCGGCGGCGTCGACCTTCACCACCGCCTCACCGGCCTTCGGCGCGGGCTCGGGCACATCCTCGTAGCGCAGGACGTCAGGACCGCCGGGCGTGTTGACGCGGATCGCTTTCATCAGGGTCACCTCCGTGGGGTTTCGGCTCGATGCCGGCGGATTATAGCATCGCTCCCGCATCGCGGCCGAGACACCCGCGAAGCCACTGGTACATGGCGTAGGATTCGAGAGCGAACGGCGGGAAGCCAAGGTAGCCCAGCACCGGCATCTCGAAGACCTTGATGCTCCCGAGGTACGGGACGGCGTACGTCCACCGCGCGGCCGCCCAATAGTTCCAGAACTCCCAGAGCGCGCCACAAATCGCGCCGCTGACCACCAGCGCCAGCAGGCGCGACGCGTCTCCGTTGGCGACGTCGGCGAGCCACGACGGCCGGCCGCTACGGTAGTTCAGGGGCTCGAGCAGGAGCGCCCAGCCGATCCAGACCAGGGGAACGAGCCACGGTGACACGACGGCGAGCGGCAGGACGACGCTCACCGCCCCCGTGACGACCGCCTGACGGAGCGTACGCGACGACGGGCGCCAGGGACCGACGCGTGCACGGCCGAACACGGTGGCGCGCAGAACGGCCGCGGTGAGAAACAGCGCGGGGAAGATCGTCGCGAAGGCCCAGTCGTAGCCGACGCGGCGCAGGAAGAGATTCGGCTCGAGGCCGTGATAGCGCCACCAGAGGCCGGCCGCGTCGGCTCCGCCGCGCCAGAACCGCGGCGCGTTGTAGAGCTCGAAGAGCCACCAGCAGCCGAGAGATGCGACCGCGACGAGGACGCCTTCGACACGGTCGGTCGTGAGGTACGAGCGGCCGGTGACGCGGGCCGCCAGCGCGTCCACGAAGAGGACGTAGCCGGTCCAGACGATCGGCGTGAGCCAGCCGGCGATCGTCGGGTCGCCGGCAACGAGGAGCGCCTCCGCGACGCCGATGATGCCCAGACCCGCCCAGCCGTGCGCGCCCATGCCTTCTCCCGGCCGCTACCCCTTCGATGCGCCGCCGCGCGGCGCCGGCGTCCGGGCGCTCGATACGCTCATCGCATCGCCCCGAGGTCGATCGCGAAGCGGCTGACGTCGCGGCCGTCCGCGTCGCGGATGACCAGGAGCAGGCGCTCCTTCGCCGTCAATTCCTTGGTCGGAAACCGGTAGACGCAGCGTGCGAGGTACCCCCCGCCCTCCGTGCGCACGGCGGTGCGCTCGTTCTGGACGAAGGCCGGTTCGATCTCCCGCTCGCCCACGCGGATTCGCGGCGCGTAGAAGCGCGCGAAGTCCTCCCGAGGACCGCGGAGCTGCGCCCAGATCACCAGCCGGTCCTGCTGACTTCGGAGAAGCTTCTCCGGCTCATCTTCTTTCAGCGATTCGTTCTTGAAGGCGGCGTGCCGGGCCGCCAGGACGAGCCGATGGAACGGCGTGATCACCGTGAGGCTGTCGCCCGACGGACTGGTCACGCGCCATTCGGCATCGAACGACTCGCGGGTGATCGAGCGGGCGCCCACCCGCATCGCGTCGCTCCGCTCGCCGGGGCCCAGCGTGAACGACGCGGCGAGGACGACAGGCGGGCTCGCCAGCAGCAGGACGAGGACCCACGCGGGCGCGAGGGACCTCACTTGGTGTCGCCGACGATGACCAGACTGAAGGATTCCGGGGGAAAGAATTGGGCCGCGACGCGCTGGACGTCGCGCGCGGTGACGCGCCCGATCTGTTCTTTGTACCGATCGGCGTAGTCGAGCCCCAGGCCCTGGTCCTCGACCGCGACGAGGAAGTCGGCCACCTTGCCCGACGTCTCCAGCCGGAACGGGAAGCTCCCGATCAGGTACTGCTTGGCGAGGGCCAGCTCGCGCTCGGCGACCGGCTCGCGGGTCATACGCGCGAGCTCCTCGCGGATCATGACCACCACCTTCGGCACCTCCGCGGTCCGGGTCTGGGCGCTCACGGCGAACGCCGCGCCGTAGCGCGCCGGCGACACCCAGCTGTAGATGGCGTACGCGAGCCCCGCTTCCTCCCGCACCCGCGCGTAGAGACGCGACACCGACCCGCCGCCGAGCACGTAGGACGCGACGGACAGCGGAAAATACTCCGGCTCCGTCTGCCGGATGGCGCGGCGGCCGAGCATGATCGTCGACTGGGTCAGCTCGCGCTTGACGGTCTCCTCACGCGGCGACGGCGGGGCGGTCGCCGGCGTGATCGACGGGGCCGCGCCGGCGGGACGCGCCCACGAGCCGAACCGCGCCGTGATCTCGCGGCGGGCCTCGTCCACCGTGACGGCCCCGACAACCGCCACGACGGTCGTGTCGGGTCGCGCGTGCCGCGCATAGAATGTCACCACGTCATCGCGCGTGAGCCGGGCCACCGATTCGCGGGTTCCCTCGACTGGCACGCCGTACGGATGGCCCGGGTAGACCAGCCGTGACAGCGCCCGGCTCGCCACGGTGCCGGGGTCCTCCTCGGAGCGCTTGATGGCGGCCTGGATCTCGGACACCTTGCGCGTGACTTCCGCCGGAGGAAAGGTCGGCGACAGGATGACCTCCGACACGAGATCGAGTCCGAGCGTCAAATCCTTCTTCTGCACGGACAGCGCGACGGTGAGGCTGTCGCGGCCGGCCGTCGCCTCGAGGCTGCCGCCCACGAATTCGATGGCTGAATCGACCTCCGGCCCCGTGCGCTTCGCAGTCCCGCGGGTGAGCAGGGCGCCCGTCAGGTTTGCGAGCCCGGCGCGATCGTCGGGATCGAAGGCCGCACCCGCCCGCGTCAGGACGCGCACCGCGACGATCGGCACGGCGGGCCGCTCGGCCACGAGCAGGACGATGCCGTTCGGCAGGACCTCCCGGTGGGCGAGGGGCGCCCCGAAGGCGGGGCCGGACACGAGCACGCCCACGAGGCCGACGACGGCTCTCGCGGCACCTCGACACCGATCAGCTCGGGCGGTCATCGCGCCTTCGGTAACAGGACGCCGACACTTTTGCGGTCCGGCGCGAACCAGGCGCCCGCCACCCGCGTGAGATCGGCGGCGGTGACCGCGCGGATCTTCGTGATGAAGGAGTCCTTGAGCTCGTAGCCCCCGATGAGCTCGAAGCGGGCGAGGAGCGCAGCGCGACGGTGAACCGAGTCGTCCTGGAAGACGAATGCGGACTCGATCTGGTTCTTGGCGCGTGCCAGCTCCTCGTCGGTGACGGGCTCGGTCTTGAGCCGCTCCATGTGCTTGGAAAGCTCCGTCTCGAGCGTCTCCGACGTCTGGCCCGGCATCGGCGTCGCCCAGAACCAGAAGAGGTTCGGGTCGATCGAGAAGTACGAGTAGTCGCCACCCGCCTCGAGCGCGAGCTGGCGCTGGTAGACGAGGTCACGATAGAGCCGTGACGCGCGGCCGCCCGAGAGAATCGTCGACAGGACCTCGAGGGCCGGAGCGTCGTTCGAGCGCTGGTTCGGCACGTGCCAGCCGAGATAGACGATGGGGAGCTCGGCCTCCTTCCTGACCGTCACGCGTCGCTCGCCGTTCTGAGGCGGCTCGACGGCGAGCACCGGCGGTGGCGTCTTGCCGCGCGGGATGCGTCCGAAGCTCCGGCGGATCTTCCCGAGCACGGCGGGCGCCTCGAACGCCCCGACCGCCACGACCAGCGCGTTGTTCGGGACGTAGTACGTCTTGTAGAAGGCGCGGATCTCCGCCGGCGTGATCCGCTTGATGTCCTCCATCCAGCCGATGATCGGGTAGCCATAGGGGTGCGCCTTGAAGGCGATGGAGTTGACCTCCTCGCCGAGAAACCCGCCCGGGTCGTCCTCCGTGCGGGTCCGCCGCTCCTCGATGACGACCTCACGCTCCGAGGCGATCTCCTTGGGGTCGAGCAGCAGGTTCTGCATCCGGTCCGCCTCGAGCTCGATCACGAGGTCGAGCTTGTCGGCCGCGATGTCGACGAAGTACGAGGTCACGTCTTGCGAGGTGAACGCGTTGTCCTGGCCGCCGTTCTCCTCGACGAGCCGCGCGAACTGCTTCGGGCCGCGAGTCGGCGTGCCCTTGAACATCATGTGCTCGAGGAAATGGGCGATCCCGGTCGCGCCCCGCTGCTCATCGCGCGAGCCGACCCGGTACCACACCTGGACGGACACGATCGGGCTGCGGTGATCCTCGAGCAGGAGGACCCGGAGCCCGTTGTCGAGCGTGGCGGCGACGACGCGCTCGGCGGCGGGCACCTCGCGCGGCATCAAGAGCACGACGGCCAGGAGGAGGATGGGAAGGACGGTGCGCACCGGTCGATTATACCGCCCGCCTCGCACTCGGCCGTTGTATCATCCAGTTTGATGCGCGTGCTCGTCGTTCTCCTCGTGATCGCGATCCCGCCGCTGGCCTTCGCGCAGCCCTGTACCGAGTCGCTCGCGACGCTCTTCGAGCGTGTGTCGCCGGCCGTCGTGTCGATCCAGGCGACCAAGATCAACAAGGCGAAGCCCCAGCGTCGGTTCGAGACCGTGGTCGGGTCCGGCGTCGTCATCGAGCGCGACGGCCAGGTGCTGACCAACGCCCACGTCGTGGACGGCGCGGCGTCCCTCTCGGTCACGCTCGACTCGGGGACGAAGACGCCGGCCCGCGTGCTGGGAGTGGACACGGTCACCGACCTCGCGCTGCTGCGGCTCGAGGCCACGTCGCCGCTCCCCGCCGCGCGCCTGGGGGATTCGTCGGCGCTGCACGTGGGCGACGAGGTCGTCGCGATCGGCAACCCGATGGGTCTGGAGCAAACGATGACCCGCGGGATCGTGAGCGGCCTCAACCGCATCCTGCCGGGCCTGGCCGAACAGCCGATGATCCAGACCGATGCCCCGATCAACCCGGGCAACTCGGGCGGCCCGCTGGTCGACCGATGCGGCGCCGTCGTGGGCATCAACACCTTCATCTCGGAGGAGGCGAACTCGATCGGCTTCGCCCTGCCGATCAACGCCGCCAAGGCAGTCCTTCGCGACCTGCGCGAGACGGGCCGGGTCACGCGCCCGTGGCTCGGGCTCCACGGCCGCGAGATCGACAGCCACGTGTCGTCGCTCTTCCGGCTGCCGCTCTCCCCCGGCTACCTCGTCGAGATCGTGTACGACGGCAGCCCCGCGGAGCGCGCCGGCGTCCGCGGCGGCAACGTGTCGGTGATCGTGCAGGGCGAGGAGTACCTCGTCGGAGGCGACATCCTGACGGCGATCGAGGGCACGTCCGTCCGGACGCATCAGGACTATCTCGCGAAGGTGAAGACGCTACGGCCCGGCCAGCGCGTGCGGCTCACGATCATGCGCGAGGGTCAGCGGCGCGAGCTCACGCTCACCGTCGCCGAGCGTCCGCGCCTGCCGACCGATCTGGTTGACTAGGCGCACGGGCGTCTCTCTCGCCCCCGTCGTCCCCTAGCAGGCGTCGCGCGGTCACGAAGATCGCGCGCAGCATCGGCCGAGTCAGCTTCCCCGTGAACGTGTTCTGCTGGCTCGGGTGGTACGAAGCGATCAGCGTCACCCCGTCGTCGAATCTGGCCAGCGCGCCATGCCCGAACAGCGGCGCCGGCCGCTGCGGGGGCGACCCGAGCGCGCGCCGGGCCCTCAGATACGCCTGCCACCCGATGCGCCCGAGCCCGACAACGACGCGCACGCGGGTGAGCAGCCTGAGCTCGGCGAGCAGGTAGGGCTCGCAACAGGCGATCTCCGCCGGCGTCGGCTTGTTCGCCGGCGGCGCGCAGCGGATCGCGGCCGTGATGTATGCATCACGGAGTCGGAGACCGTCCCGGCGACGCTCCGATCTCGGCTGGTTGGCGAACCCCGCGTGGTGGAGCGCGTCGAAGAGCCAGTCGCCGCTCCGGTCCCCGGTGAACATCCGCCCCGTGCGGTTGCCGCCGTGAGCCGCCGGGGCCAGGCCCACCAGCAAAAGCCGCGGGCGTGGGTCGCCGAAGCCCGGCAGCGGCCGCGCCCAGTAGCGCTGGCCACGATAGCGTGGCGGTGGCGCGGCCGCGACCGACTCGCGATGCGCGACGAGGCGGGGACATCGGCGGCAGCTCACGATGGCCGCGTTCAGGCGCGAGAGTGATCGAGGGTCTTGCAATCCGGCGGGATTGTGACACGGTGGAGGCCATGCCGCCACCCGCCGAGCGCGCCCCAACGACACGCGTGCCCACGATCATCGTTCACGGCGGCGCCGCCGCGGATCCATCCGAGGGACGTGATGAGCTTCGCCAGGGCATGCGCGCTGCCGCCCTGGCCGGCTGGCGAGTCCTCTCGACGGGCGGCGCGGCGCTCGACGCGGTGGAGAGCGCGGTGAGCGTGCTCGAGGACCATCCCCGCTTCAACGCGGGTCACGGCTCGGTCCTCACCAGCGACGGCACGGTCGAAATGGACGCCTCCATCATGGAAGGCGACCGCCTCCAGTGCGGCGCGGTCGCGGCCGTCCCTCGCATCGCGCATCCGATCACGCTCGCTCGCCGTGTCCTCGAGGCGGGTCGCCACGTCATGCTCGTGGGCGACGGCGCGCTCGCGTTCGCCCGCTCGGTGGGAATTCCCGAGTGCGACGCCGCATCGCTCGTCACGGATCGCCAGCGGCGACGTCACGCCGAGCCCGTCCCGCCGCGTGCCATGCTCGGCGGCACGGTGGGCGCCGTCGCCCTCGACCGGAGCGGCACCATCGCGGTCGCGACGTCGACCGGGGGCACTGCCGGCAAGCTCCCGGGACGTGTCGGCGACAGCGCCCTGATCGGGTGCGGCACCTACGCCGAAAGCTCGATCGGCGGTGTGTCGTGCACCGGCGACGGTGAGGCCATCATCCGTGTCGTCCTCGGGCACCGAGCGCTGTGCTACCTGAAGGACGCCGACGATCCAGAGTACGCCGCCAAGGTCGCCGTCGATCTCCTCGTCGAGGAGGGGCGGGGCCACGGTGGGCTCATCCTGCTCGACTGGCGGGGCCGCGCGGGGTACGCCTGTTCGACACCGCTGATGCCCATCGCCGTCATGTCCCCCGCGCTCCGCGAGCCGCGGACACCGTTCTGAGGGGCATGCTCGGGACGGCCGAGATCGAGGCGGCGCGGCAGCGGCTCAAGGGCGCCCTCTACGAGACGCCCTGCCCGTACTCACAGACGCTCTCCGAGATGAGCGGCGTGCGCTGCTTCGTGAAGCTCGAGAACCTCCAGATGACCGGGTCGTTCAAGGAGCGCGGCGCCGCCAACCTTCTCCTGCAGCTCGGCCCCGCCGAGCGGGCGAGGGGCGTCGCGGCCGCCAGCGCCGGCAACCACGGCCTGGCCGTCGCCTTCCACGCGGCGCGGCTCGGGATCGGCGCCGTCATCGTGATGCCGGAGTGGGCGCCACTCATCAAGGTGACGTCCTCCCGGCGGTACGGCGCCGAGGTCATCCTCGCGGGCGCCAACTACGACGACGCATACGCTCGGGCCTGCGACATCGCGACCGAGCGCGGGCTCACCCCCGACATGGACGCGGTCCTGGTTCCGATCGGCGGCGGTGGGCTGATCGCGGGCGTGGCGCTCGCGATCAAGTCCGTCCGGCCGCAGGTACGCGTGATCGGCGTCCAGGCCGAGGCGCTGCCGTCGATGCAACGGGCCCTGCAGACCCGGACACGCGTCACGCTGCCGGCGGCGTCGACGATCGCCGACGGCATCGCGGTCCGTCAGGTCGGCGAGCTCACGCACGCGCTGGCCTCGCGCTGGGTCGACGAGGTGGTGACGGCGACGGAAGAGGAGCTGGCCAACGCCATTCTCTTGTTGCTGGAGATCGAGAAGACTGTCGTCGAGGGCGCCGGCGCGGCCCCGCTCGCCGCGCTCCTGAACCGCAAGCTCGGACTCGGCGGCCGCAACGTCGTGCTCGTCCTTTCCGGGGGAAACATCGACGTCACGATGATCTCGCGGATCATCGAGCGCGGCCGCGTGAAGGACGGCCGCCTCGTGCGCCTCGGCGTGATCCTGCGCGACCAGCCGGGCGCGCTCGCGCGGCTCACGGCCCTCATCGCCGAGGCGCGCGCGAACATCGTCCGCATCGAGCACGACCGTGCGTTCTCCCGCGCCGCCATCGGCGAGAGCAAGGTCGAGCTGACGCTCGAGACCGCCGGCCGTGAGCAGATCGACGCCCTGATGCAGCGCCTCGTCGCGTCGGGCTATGGCGTCGAGGAGCGCCGCACGTGAGGCGACCGGCCGGGCGCCGTCGCGGGATCGCCCAGCGCACCGACGATGATGGCGCGGGCCCGGTCGGCCAGCTCGCTGGCCGCTCGCCGGGGATCGAGGGCCGGGTCGGGCTCGAGGACGGGGTGATAGCTGATCGTGATCCGTCCCGGGCGCGGAAAGACCCGCCCGGGCGGCCACGACGCGTGCCCGCCGGCGATGGTCACCGGCAGCACCGGCACCCGGAGCGACGCCGCCAGGCGGAAGGCGCCGGGCTTGAAGCGCTCGACTCTCCCGGTGTGGGTCCGCTCACCCTCGGGGAAGATCATGACGACGTGGCCCGCCTGGAGCAGGCGGACGGCCTCACGTGTGGACGACGGATCGGTCGAATCGATGCGGACGGGAAATGCCCGCAGCCGGCGGATCATCCAGCTGAACATCGGGATCTCGAACAGCCGGCTCCAGGCCATGTAGTAGACGCGTCGGCGAACCGGGATCGACACGAGCGCTGGATCGGCATAGGTCTGATGGTTGGGGGTGATGATCACGGGCCCGCTGGCGGGAATGTTGTCGGTGCCCGCCAGCTCCAGGCCGAAGTATGCGCGGCTGACACGGTGCAGAGCCGGCCGCACGAGGTCGATGATCGGGGTCCGCACGGCCCTTAGCCTACACAAAAAACGGGGCCGGAATCTTCTTCCGGCCCCGCGGGAAAAGCGCTCCTGACTTCTGCTAGTCGTCGTCGCCGACCGCCTCGAGCTCCTCTTCGTCCTGCTCGAACTGGCGCCCGAGGCGCTCGATCCGATCCTGACACCGCACACAGGTCTGGACCTCCGGCAGCGCTCGGAGCCGTGCGGGCGAGATGGTCTCCTCGCACTCCACGCACGTCCCGTATTGACCGTCGTTGAGCCGGTCGAGAGCCGCTGACAGCCGGTTGACCCGGCCCACCAGAAGCTCACGAGTCGCGAAGCCGATCTCCCGACGCTCGTTTGCCTGGATCTCGTCGACCTCGTCGGCGAACGGCGAGTTGTCGCCGATCGCTCCGGGGACTTCTTCGACAGTCACCCCACCACCGAGCTGGCGAAGCCGGTGGACTGCCGTTCTGAGATCTTCCTCTAGCCGCTCGCGGATGGTTTCCATTGTCTGAGCCTCCTGGCCACTCCCTCGGTACTTGGGCCTGTCTCTGGTGCAACCGCTGTGCCGGCGATCAGACGAGGGAGGCCGGGGATCAATTCATCAGGAATCCCCGCGACTTGCCGGGTACCAGGCTGGGCCTGGCAGGGCGAAATGCCCATTTGGCCTGTCAAATTTGGCGGCACCGCGGGAACATTTTGCCCACCCACGGGGCCAGGAAGTCGTCCCGCCCGGAGGACCTTCGTTCCCCGGGCGGGACCGGAAATCAGGTGCGCGCGGCTACGTATAGGCGGGTCGGAATTGGACTCGCGCTCAGCGCTCAGGCGCGGGAGCGCGCCGCCTCGATCGCGCCTTCCTCCCAGATGCTGTTCTTGCGCGTCTCAGGCATCACGAAGACGGCGATCAGGAACATGACGGCCGGCACCACGATGGGATAGATCAGGGCATACCCCACGCTGCCGGTGGAGAGGTACATCGAGGTCGTCACGATCGGGACCAGCCCGCCACCCCAGCCGTTACCGATGTGGTAGGGCACCGACACCGAGGTGTAGCGGATGCGGCTGGGAAAGAACTCGGCCAGGAACGCGCCGATCGGCCCGTAGGTCATGCCCACGTAGTTGACCAGGATCACGACGATGAGAATCGACATCGCGTAGTTGACGTTCGTGGGATCGGCGTAGATGCCCAGGGCGGAGTAAAGCGGATAGTACGTGAGCGACGCCAGGGCCATGCCGCCCAGGATGATCGGCTTGCGGCCGATCTTGTCCGAGAGCCAGCCCCAGAAGATCAACGTCGGCGTGGCGATCAGCAGCGCGATGCCGACGATGGAGCTGGAGGTCAG
>QHSR01000325.1 GCA_003221635.1 Candidatus Rokuibacteriota bacterium
TTCGTCCAGGTGCCTCTCGACGGTGGTCCACCGATCCTATCCGGGGAAAGCGTCGCGCTTATGATCAGGAATCACATCGGATCGGGAGAACCGGGGTCGCTGTGGCCACGGACGTCCTGCTACCGGGCAGCTTGCGGGTCTATCCGAGGTCGTCTCAACCGAGATAAAAGTCCGATCAGGTTCTTCCGCAACGGCGCTGGCGAACTCAGACCGACGCTCCCGGAGTCGCCACTGGCGCAGGCAAGCTGAGGTGATGAGGCAGAGATCTCCCTTTACGGGGCGAGGATCTCTGCGAGACGCTCCAGGCCTTCGAGCACGCCCGGGCCGGGACGCTTCACCATGCCTGCCGGTAACTCCCACACACGTCCAGATTTGACTGCAGTGAGCCGATCCCACCCGTCACGTCTGACAAGGGAATCCCGCGTCGCGCTACCGGGGTACGTCGCGATTACGATCACGTCAGGATCAAGGCGGCGGACCCTTGCGGTCTGCAGCACGGGCCATTCGACCCGCGCAATGCCGCCCAGGTTGAGACCGCCCGCCTTCACGACCAAATCGTCAAGAAAGCTTTGCGGCCCGCCGGTGTGCCCTTCCGGCGAGTACTCGATGTAGGTGAGAGGCCGGCGCCGCCGGCGCAGCGTTCGATCGACGACCGCCGCGATCCGCGCACGGCAGGAAGCGAGGTACGGCGCTGCCTCGACTGCGATCCCGATGACACTCGCCAGCCGCGCCATCCCGTCCACGATGCCGTCCACGGTCCGGGGCACCATCACGAACACCCGCGTACCCTGGGCCTCGAGGCGAGGGAGGACCGACACGGCGTGGAGTGACGCCGCCACGACCAAATCTGGCGCGAGCCTCGTAACTTGCACGGGATCGAGATCCTTGAAGCCGCCCACGCGCACCACGGGTGCCAGCAGCTCGGGCAGGTCAGAATGGTCATCGACGCCGACGAGGCGGGTGCCCGCGCCGAGTGCGAGGAGACATTCCGTGCAGCTCGGCGCGAGAGACACAATCTGGTGCGCCCCGGCGCCCAGCGGGAGCGGTCGGGCCAGATCGTCCACGGTGAAGCGCGCTCCCAGGTGCAGCGTGGCTCTAGCCGAGGCGCCGCCAGGCCTGGGGCGGCGTAGTCCGCGGAAAGATCTCGGGATGAATCACCTCGGCTAGGATCTTGAGTCCCTCGCCGATCCGCGGACCAGGGCGATTGAAGTACGCCGAGCCGTTTACCGCATAGACCCGTCCCTCGTGAACTGCGTTGAGACGGCGCCATTCGGCGGGGAACTTCATCTGAGTAAACTCCTCGACCGTGCGCTCAGCGGTGAAGCCGCACGGCATGAGGACGATGATCTCGGGATCGTAGTCGGCGATGCCGCTCCAGGCGACCTGTGACGAGGGCGGGCCCGCCTGCGCTAACTCGTCACGGCCCCCGGCGAGACGAATCATTTCAGGAACCCAGTGGCCTGCCGTGAAGGGCGGATCCAGCCATTCCATGGCGAAGACCCGCGGTTGGACGTTTGCGCTCTTCGCCTCGGCCGCAATCCGATCAACTTGCTGCTGAAGCGTGCTGACGAGCGTCCGGGCGGTCTCCGCCACGTCCGCCGCGTCTCCGACCTGCTGGATGGTGCGCAGAATCTCGCCGAGGCTGGTCGGTTCGAGCGACAGGATCGTGCGCGTGCCCCGGAGACGGTGAACGGCCTGCTGGACGATGTCGTACGAAACGGCGCACACGTCGCAGAGTTCCTGGGTCAGAATGAGCGTCGGGTCGAGCCGTTCCAGGAGGGCGTGGTCGAGAGCGTAGATGCTGCTGCCGGCGTGGAGAGCACTCGCGATGTGGTGATGGATCTCGCGGCTGTGACGCATCCTGTGATCCAGCGTGCTGCGCGTGATGACCGGGAGACGGGTGGCCTCGAGTGGATAGTCGCACTCGTGGGTCACGGCGACGAGCCGATCGCCGAGTCCGAGCGCGAACACGATCTCGGTAGCACTCGGGAGGAGCGAGCAAATCCTCAGGCCAGTCCCCATCGCGGCTCCTCGCGCCGACCCCGCGTCGGCCTCTTCGCTTGACGTAGGTCGCACCGGGAGCGTTCCCGCCGCACCGCGTGCAGTAGATCCGCCCATCGGGCTCCAGGCGATGAATCACACCGAGGCACGGAAGCCATCCTTGTTGCGAACACACAGCTCAACCGTTTCCGGGGCTTCCTGGCCACCCCTTGCCACGACGTTACCGGCTCTTGTGGCCATCGACTCTCCTCCTCTATATGCCTGCTCAGGTCTCCTGACCCTCCCTCGCATCAGCTCTGCGATGCATGCGCGGGCGGTCGTTACACGGCGGCCCCTCCGTCGGATCACGAGCATCGCGCGCCCACGCACGAGTCGGCGAGGCTGCGAGCTATGTCTGGGTTCGATGCGAAATGAAGATGGACGTAGGTACATGGCGGCGCCTCCGTCGGATCACGAGCATCGCGCGCCCACGCACGAGTCGACGAGGCTGCGAGCTATGTCTGGGTTCGATGCGAAATGAAGATGGACGTAGCTCATAAGCGCCCGCCCGATGAGGTAGCCCTCTGCGCGCTCTCCGCCGCGACGTCGACTGATCCGATAGGCCCGCGGCACCGAGTCGGGGACCGGGTCCAACGAGGAATAGTGGAACTCGTGGCCACGGGCGGTGGAGCCAGCGCGGCCGATCGGAGCATCAGCGGTAAACACCACGTCGGTGTAGTCCAACGTGAGCCGGCCCGGCCTCATGTGGACGGTGGTCGGTAGCAGTCCAACCATCGGATGGATGACTCCCTCCAGATCCTCGATGGCCTCCGCCAGGTACATGAGACCCCCGCACTCCGCGTAGATCGGCTTGCCGGCGTCGGCGAACTTTCGCACCGCCTCACGGATCGCGACGTTGGCGCTGAGCTCGCGCGCGTGGAGTTCGGGGTATCCACCACCGAAGTAGAGGCCGTCGACGTCAGGCAGGACCGCATCCGCCTGGGGACTCCAGAAACACAGTTCGGCCCCAGCGGCCCGAAGCCGGTCGAGATTTTCAGCGTAGTAAAACTGAAACGCGGTGTCGCGCGCGACAGCGATCCTGACGCGCGGTCGTTGGAGCTCTGCCACTGATCGCCGACCGGTGTCACGCAGGGGGACGGCGATCGCGATCAGCGCATCAAGATCGACCGACCGCTCGATGGTCTCCGCAAGCCGGCGTCGGAGTGCAGGTGTAAGCGGGCCCTCGGCAGCGGTGACGAGGCCGAGGTGCCGCTCTGGTAAGGTCAGGGTCTCGTCGCGCACGATCGCGCCGATGGGCACGGCTCGGCAGCTTGCCGCGATCGAGTCGCGAACCCACTGAGCGTGCACCTCGCCGCCGACCCGGTTGGCGATCACGGCTCCGATGCGGAGGCCGGGATCGAACCGCTCGAAGCCGAGGGCGACAGCGGCCGCGCTCCGCGAGTGGCTGCTGGCGTCGATCACGAGGACGACAGGCGATCCCAACCACTTGGCGATCTGTGCGGTCGAGCCTTCGTCGCTCGTACCGTCGACCCCGTCAAAGCACCCCATCACGCCCTCGACCAGCGCAAGGTCGGCGTCGGCGGCGTGGTCGGCGACAGTGTCGAGCACCTGCTCGCGCCCACACATCCACCCATCGAGGTTGTAGGACGGTCGTCCGGTCACCACCTCGTGGAAGCCCGGGTCGATGAAGTCTGGGCCGACCTTGAAGGCCTGCACCGTGAGCCCGCGGCGCCGGAACGCTTCGAGCAGGCTGACCGTGACGGTCGTCTTGCCGACGCCACTCGCCACCCCGGCGATGACGAGCACGCCGGGCTTCACGAGACGTCAACTTGCGATGTGGAAGTCGATGAACCCATTTCCCCCTGGTCCTCCCGCGAAGACCGGTTGACGGTGGTACGCGCCTGGGCAGGTCTCCTGGCTCTCGGATCGTCCTACTCCCCGCGCCTTCCCGGCTCGCTCGCCAGTGGCTCTCGCGGGTTTCGTCCCCGATCACAGTGACGGGGTCGCGGCGGATTCGCACCGCCTTCCCTGGGCCCCCTGTGGGCACCCTGGGCGCGAGCAACGGCTGCACACTAGCAAAATCTGCTGCCGCCGGCAAAGGCGTACTGGAGTAGTGCACTCGTTGTTCTTCTCACCGGGAAGAGCGTC
>QHSR01000327.1 GCA_003221635.1 Candidatus Rokuibacteriota bacterium
CCCACGATCGCGACGACCTGCCCGTGTCCCGCGCCGGCCCGCTCGAGCGATCGGCGGAGCACCTCGATCTCAGCGTCCCGGCCGACGAACCGGGTGAGCCCACGCCGCGCGGCGGCTTGCAATCGCGTGCGCGCCGGACCAATGCCGGAGACCTCGTAGACCTCGACCGGGTCGCCGCGACCTTTCACCGGCACCAGACCAAGTGGCTTCACTGCGATGAATCCTTCGACGAGGTCGAACGTCGCCGGCGCGATGAGCACCGTGCCCGGATGCGCCAGCTGTTCCATCCGCGCCGCGAGATGGGTCGTCTCACCGACCGCCGTGTAGTCCGTTTTCAGATCGTTGCCGATCGCGCGGACCACGACTTCGCCGGAGTTGAGCCCGACACGGATCTGCACCGTCACGCCGTGCGCACGCTGTGCCTCCTCGGTGTGCCGGTTGACCAATTCCTGCATCCGAAGCGCGGCATAGCAGGCGCGGACGGCATGGTCCTCGTGCGCGATGGGCGCGCCGAACAGCGCCATGATCCCGTCACCCATCACTTGGTTCACCGTCCCCTCGTACCGGTGCACGGCGTCCATCATGTGCGTGAGGACCGGGTCAAGGATCTTGCGCGCCTCCTCGGGATCGCGGTCGGCGAGCAGCTCCATCGAGCCTTTGAGATCGGCGAACAAGACCGTGACGTACTTGCGTTCGCCCTCCAGTGCAGCCCGAGACGTGAGGATCTTTTCGGCGAGATGCTTGGGAATGTAAGACTCAGGCGACGAGAAACGAGGCGCGGCCAGCGTCGACGTTTCTCCTACAGAAGCCCCACAGCGATTACAGAACCGGCTTCCAGGCGGATTACTGTGGCGGCACGCCGGACAGGTGACCTCGAGACCCGCCCCACATGAGTTGCAGAAGCGAGCTTCGAGCGGGTTCTCTTGGTGGCACCGGGGGCACTGCATATCGGCCCTCCACTGAAACGGGGCCGGGAGTTCGCCCCAAGGCGACAGTAGCCGGCAGGGCGCCACCCAGACTTCACCCAGGAATTACCCAGGAAGTTGCTCCCAACGAGAGCCAAAGAACGCCAAACTCAGTCGCGTGAGAAGCTCTAATTTAATTTACGAGGCGTTGTTTGTGGCGCCTTGGCTCCAGTCTTGATTTGGAAAGGGCTCAGAACCCAACGGTCTCGATCAAGTCGCGCGCCGCGCCGCCCAAGACCGGGACGGTCTTCGCGGAAGTCGGCGAACCTCGTTATCGGCGAGCAATGAAATCGCGGATTTGAATTATGCAAGTTCGATCACGTCCCGTTGGGGCCACCATTGCTAGTGGGACACGTATCACCGAGAAGTATTTCTCCGTACGATCCCGGTCCGGCAAACTGACACCCGCGCGTTGCGCCCTTTCACTCAGGCGGGCGCGATCATCGAGATGAAGTTCGCCTCTCGCGACACGGCGACCCTAGTCAATGTCTGCCTCCCCGACACCATCGACCCGCGTGGACCCAAGGGGAAGTGAGCCCATGATTTCGGAGATCGAAAAGCGAGGTGGTGTCCCGCTTGATGTGGAAAATCGAGAGGCGATCTTCCGGCTTCTTTCGTGCGCACAGTACCACGGCGCGGTGAGCGTCACGCCGCGGGCCGCAGCCGCTTGCTGATGACGGTCGCCATTGTGGCGTGGCCGTCGATCTTCCGCAGCTTGATCTGCCCGCTGGCGACCAGGCTGAAGAGCAGGATCAGGGCGGCGTCCTCCGTCGGGAGGGAGCCCTGCGTCTTCACGCGCCGGCGGAATTCCTCATTGAGCCGTTCGATCACGTTCGTGGTGCGCAGCGTCTTCCACTGCGCCTTCGGGAAGGTGAAGAAGGTCAGCAGCTCCGCGCCGCCCTCGTGCAGGCTGCGCACGACGCCGGGACTGCGCTTTGCCCACTTGCGTTCGAAGGTCGTGTACGCCGCGCGGCCCGCGTCGGCGGACGCCGCATAGACGATGCGATGAAAGTCCTCGCGGAGCTCGTCGAGCGCGTGCTTGGGCGCCTTGCGCTCGAGGTTGCGCAGCTTGTGGACCGCGCAGCGCTGCACGGCCGTCGCTGGCCACGTCCGGCTCAGGGCCAGGCGCAGGCCCGGATTGCCGTCGATGATCGCCAGGAGCGGGGCGCGGAGCCCGCGGGTGTGCAAGTCCGCGACGAAGTCCGTCCAGGCGTCGCCCGATTCACTGCCGCACAGCTCCAGCGCGAGCAACTCCTTGCGGCCGTCGGCGAGCACGGCCACCGCCGTGAGCACGGGCGTGCTCGCGACCTTGCCCGCGCTGCGCACCCGCACGCACACGGCGTCGAGATAGAGGTAGACGAGGTCGACCTCGGCGAGCGAACGCGCCGTCCAGGCCGTCAGCCCATCTTTCAGCGTGGCGACGATCCGGGAGACCGCGCTCTTGGAAAGCGGCGCCGCCTTGAGCAGCGGCCGCAGCGCGCCGCGGATCCGCCGCTGGTTCCCCCCGGCCAAGTACGTCGCGATCACCGTCTCGTTCACCTCGCGCATCCGGCGCTGATAGCGCGGCACGATCGTCGAGCACCATTCGCGGCTCGGCGCCCCCAGCGTGGCGCGGGGCAGCGTGAGCGCCAGCGGCCCGGTCGGGCCCGTCAGGGTGCGCGTCTTGAGGCCGTTGCGGTAGCC
>QHSR01000265.1 GCA_003221635.1 Candidatus Rokuibacteriota bacterium
GCCAAGCGCCTCGAGGCCGGCGCGACCGAGGGTGGCCCGAGACCGGCGCGACCCGGATTCATTGTAGCGAGCGCCTCGAGGCCGGCGCGACCGAGGGTGGCCCGAGACAGGCGCGACCCGGATTCATCTCCGCAGCGCCAGGAGACCGACGAGCTCGAAGAGGAGATTCGCGGCGAGCAGCGCGGTGATCTGGCCGGGGCCGTCGTACGGGGGCGACACCTCGACCACATCGGCGCCCACGAGTGCCTGCCCCGCAAGCGCCCGCACCAGCACGAGCGCCTCGTACGATGTGAGCCCGCCGACCTCGGGCGTCCCGGTCGCGGGGGCGAATGCCGGATCGACGGCGTCGATGTCGAACGAGCAGTAGACCGGCCCACCGCGGAGGCGGCCGAACCGTTCCGTCACCCAGGCGGTCCCCTGCTCCTTCACCGCCTCGATGCGCACGACCTCGATCCCATGCTGGTCGTGGAAGGCGAAGTCCTCGGCGCCGTAGAGCGGACCGCGGATCCCGACCTGGATCATGCGTCGCGGCTCGACGAGCCCCTCCTCCACGGCGCGGCGAAACGGCGTGCCGTGGAAGAACTTCGAGCCGAAGTATTCGTCCCACGTGTCGGGATGGGCGTCGAAGTGCACGAGGCCGAGGCGCCCGTGGCGCCGCGCGAGCGCGCGCAGGATACCGAGCGTCACGGAATGATCGCCGCCGACGCAGACGGGCGTCGCTCCGTCGGCGATCACCTCGGCGACCCGCGCTTCGATGGCGGTCAGGGTGCGCTCGATGGAGATCGGCACGACGTCCACATCGCCGCAGTCGGCCACACGGAGCCGCTCGAACGGGTGGACCTTGAGGACAGGATTCCACGGACGGATCAGGGAGGACTGCTCCCGAACCGCTCGCGGGCCGAAGCGGGCCCCGGTCCGGTACGAGGTTCCCCCGTCGTACGGGATCCCCAGCAGGGCAACATCGAGGCCTTTGGCCGAGGCGGCGACGGGCAGCAGCATGAACGTCGCCACCTGGCCGAATCGTGGAGAGACGAACGCGTCGCGGGGACCCGACGTGCTCACCGCGATCCTCCTCAGAGCGCCGAACGCAACCCGGCGACCGTCGCCAGGAACAGCGAGACCTCGTCGGGCGAGTTGAACACCGAAAATGTCGCCCGTGAGGTCCCGACGACGCCGAGCCTACGCATGAGCGGCATCGCGCAGTGATGTCCCGCTCTGACGGCGATGCCTTCCGCGTCGAGCAGGGCCGCCACGTCGTGCGGATGGAGGCCGTCGACGGCGAACGCGACGACGGCGCCCCGCTCGACCGCGGGGGATGGGCCGTACACTGCCACCCCCGGGATTCGCGCCAGCCCCTCAAGCGTCTGGCGGGTGAGGGCGCGCTCGTGCTCGGCGACGCGATCCATACCGAGCTTTTCCAGATATTCGACCGCCGCGGTGAGGCCGACGGCCTCGGCGATCGGCGGCGTGCCCGGCTCGAACCGCCAGGGAAGATCGTTCCACTGGGCGTGGTCGATCCAGACTTCCTTGATCATCTCGCTGCCGCCGCGCCCGGGCTCGAGACTGTCGAGGACGGCGCGCCGGCCGTACATGACCCCGATGCCGGTGGGACCGAGCATCTTATGAGCTGAGAACACGTAGAAATCACATTCCAACGCGGACATATCGAGCCTCAGGTGAGGCGCCGCCTGAGCCCCATCGACGACCGTGATCGCATTGACCGCGCGAGCCCGACGCACGATCTCGGTCACCGGCGTGATGGTCCCCAGCACGTTCGACACGTGCGCGAACGCGACCACCCGCGTGCGCCGCGTGATCAGACGGTCGAGGGCGCCAAGGTCGAGCGTGCCGTCGGTGAGAATCGGCAGCGCCTTGAGCGCCGCGCCGCGGTCGCGGGCCACCAGCTGCCAGGGAATCAGGTTCGAGTGATGCTCGAGCTCGGTGACGACGATCTCGTCGCCCTTCGCGAGAGTCCGCCCGATGGTCTCGGCGATCAGGCCGAGGCCGTCAGTGGTGCCCCGGGTGAAGACGACCTCCTCCCGGCTCGCGGCGCCGATGAACCGCTGGACGGCGTCGCGCGCCAGCTCGTAGAGCTCGGTCGCCTCTTCGCCGAGGGTGTGGATCGAGCGGTGAACGTTGGCGTGGCTTCGCTCGTAGTAGCGGGTCATCGCCTCCAGGACGACTTGCGGCTTCTGGCTCGATGCGCCCGAGTCGAAGTAGACGAGCGGCCGGCCGTTGACGATCCGCTGGAGGATCGGGAAGTCCGGGCGCGTCTGCTCGTCGAGCCTCATTGTAGCGGGGGCCGTGAGCCCGGCTCGGACCGAGGGTGGCCTGATCCAGGCGCGACAGCGAGCGCGCGCGCCAGGACCGAGAGCGGGAGGGTCACGCAGCGCATCCGCGTCGGGCGGATCTCCGCCTGGAGCACGTTGAGCACGTCGGCGAGCTCCAGGGCCGCCGCCTCGCTGCGTGACCGGCCGGAGACCAGATCGGCGACGACGTCGGCGGACGCCGCGCAGATGGCGCACGAGTCGCCGACGAAGCGGGCATCCGCGATCCGGCCCTCGGGCTCCACCGCCAGCATCAACCGAACGCGGTCCCCGCAGAGCGGGTTCACGTCCTCGGCGACGGCGTTGGCCCCGGGAAGCTCGCCGCGGTGGCGCGGCCGGCGCCACCGCTCGCGGATGACGTCGCTGTAGAGGCCCTGCGCCGCGGAGGGCGTGGACGCGCTCACTCGAGCTCTCCCCTGGCCGCGTTCGTCCTGTACGGCGGGAAGCGATACGCCATGTCGCGTGAAAGGAGACCGCCGTGGCCCAGCTCGGCCAGCGTTCGGTGGTCCACGCGCTCGCCGGAGAGGATCTGTGGCAGCGCCAGGTCGAAGGTCGTGGCCTGGGAGAACATGCCGCACGTGGGCATCCCCAGCACCGCCTTGCCGTCCCAGGTCGCGAGCCAGAGCAGGCTCCCGGGATGGGCCGGGACGCCGTGGCGCTCCATGCGGGCGCCCAGCAGCGTGAGCCCGCCGAAAACGGGATCGAGAGGGTCGAGCGCGCTCGCCCCGGCGACGATCAAAACCTCCGCGCCCTCCCGCCTGAGCGCCGTCAGCGCGTCGGCCACGACGCGCGGCGCGCCTCCGGCGTAGTGGATCGGCAGCAGGCGACCACCGAACCATTCGATCTTCTGCTTCAGCGCCGCCTCGAACCGGGCGCGCTGCTTGGCGTCGAGGCGCTCCTGCGCCACGGCGCCGATCGTGGTCGGCCGGAACCCGTTCACGGTGACGAGGCCGTGCGCGTCGCGGGCGATCTTCTCGACGGCGCCGAGCGTGTCGGCGGGAATGACGAGCGGCGTGACTTTGCACTTGCCGATCGTCTCGCCGGGCTCCACCGGCTGGGATTCGAAGAGCGTGAAGACCGAGATGCCCTCCAGCGCGTTCGTGTCCGCCAGCGCCTGCCGACGAACCCGCAGGAGCCCCCGGCGTGTCGCGGCGAGCGTCCACTGGCCGCCCGTGTAGCCCTTCACCTCGACACCGTCACCCACGATGGCCGCGGCCAGTCGCTTGCCGGCTTCCTCCTCGTGCAGGTCGGAGGGCTCGACGACGAGCAGATGAATCTCCTCCCACGGCGTCTCCAGCAGGATCTTCGCCGTGGCCGCGGTGAGCCGCGCGCCCTTCTCGACCGCGATCTTCCCGGCCGCGTCGCGGACGTCGTGGCAGAGCACCCTGTCCACCAGACCCTCGAGGGTCGCCGCCTCACGCCGCAGGGCGATGGCTTTCACTGTAGCGGGGGCCGTAAGCCCGCCTCGGACCGAGGGTGGCCTGAGACCGGGGCAGCGTGGCTCCGTTCGTCGCCCGGCTCGGATCGAGGGTGGCCCGAGACAGAGGCGTCCTGGCCCCGCCGTTTCGTACTCATGGGCTGGCCGGTGCCGCCGCCGCGGACCGCCTGGATCTCGGCCATGACCGCGAGCGCGATCTCGGGCGCCGAGCGGGCGCCGATATCGAGGCCGATCGGAACGCGAATGCGCTTGAGCGCGGCCTCGCTCTCGCCTTCCTCGCTCAGGAGCTTCAGGATGGCGGCGCCGCGACGCGCCGAGCCCAGCATCCCAATATAGCCGACGTCGGTGGCGAGCGCCTTGTGGAGCACCGGCAGATCGTACTTGTAGTCGTGCGCCATCAGGACGAGCGCGGTCGACGGCACCAGCGGGTACTCGTTGACGAGCTCCGACGGGATGCCGATGCGAAGCTCGTCGACTCCCGGAAAGCGCTCACGGGTCGCGAACCGCGGCCGCCCGTCGACCACGACGGTGCGATAGCCGAGCACCTTGGCGAGCTCGGTGAGCGGCATCGAGACGTGACCGGCGCCGACCACGAGGAGCAAGGCCGCCGGCGCGAAAACCTCGACGAACGCGCGGGTGTTCTCGAGGAAGAGCGTGCGCGAGGTCCCCGCCGCCATCGCCTCGCGCGCCTCGCGGGTGAACCGCTCGTCCAGCGCCGCGTCGCCGAGCGTGCCCGTGGCCGTGCCGTCGTCCAGAACCAGGACCTTCGCGCCGACCGGCCCATCGAGCCGGGTGACGATTGCCGCTCGCCCGCCGCGGCCCGTGTGGGCACGCACACGCTCCAGGAAGTCGGCGCTCAGCGGCTCGACGAACACCTCGATCGTGCCGCCGCACGTGAGACCGATCTCCCAGGCTTCCTCGTCGCCCAGATTCAGCTCGAGGAGTCGGGGCTTCATCGTGTTCAACACGTCCTCGGTCTGCTCGATGACCTGCGCGTCCACGCACCCGCCGATGGTGACGGAGCCTAGCACGGCGCCGCCCTCGCCGACGAGCATCTTCGCGCCTTCTTTTC
The DNA here is from genome assembly GCA_003221635.1 of Candidatus Rokuibacteriota bacterium. Classification (GTDB taxonomy): domain Bacteria; phylum Methylomirabilota; class Methylomirabilia; order Rokubacteriales; family CSP1-6; genus AR31. The sequence continues at coordinate 4,838 of QHSR01000265.1, forward strand.
GAGGCGTCGTGCCCCGCGTGTTCACGAGCGTGGCGACCGCGACCTTGCCCGGGGAGCGTCGAAGTTCGTCAATGTGATCGAAGAGTTCCGCCATGGGACCTAATGATACGCCGACCGGGGCCGGGAAGCACTCCTGTCCCCGAGGCGGGACGATTGACTAGAGATGCAGCTTTCCGGCGAGGTCGCGCAGGGCCGCGAGGTTGTGGCCGGCGGCGAAGTCATCGATCAGCGGGAGAGCCGCCGCCATGCCGCGCGTGAGCGGCTCGTACGAGGGGTTGCCGAGGAGCGGGTTCAGCCAGATGACCCGAGCGGCGCGCCGCTTGATCCTCAGGAGCTCGCTCGCGAGCACATCGGGCTCGCCCGTGTCCCACCCGTCGGAGAGGATGATCATGATCGTTCGCCGGTCCACGAGCTGCGGCCACTCGCGGTTGAACTGGGCGAGCGATTCGCCGATCCGGGTCCCCCCCGACCACTCGCGCACGTCCGTCAGGCGCCGTAGCACCTGCCGGTAGGATCGGCCACGAAGATATTCGGTCACGCGCATGAGCCGCGTCGAGAAAATGAAGGTCTCGACCCGGCCGAAGACGTTCTGGAGGGCGAAGAGGAACTGGAGCAGGAAGCGGCTGTAAAGATCCATCGAGCCCGAGACGTCGCAGAGCAGGACGAGCCTGACCTTCTTCCGCTTCCGCTGCCGGTAGCGCAGCTCGATGAGGTCGCCGCGCGTGAGGTTCGCGCGCAACGTTCGCCTGAGATCGATCCGCCCCCGCCGCTTCACGGGCCGCCGGCGGCGGCTCATGCGGTGGGCCAGGCGCCGCGCGATCTTCACGGTGAGCTTGAGCAGCTCCTCGAGCTGCTCGGCGCCGAAGGTGGAGAAGTCCTGGTTGACGAGCGCCTCGGCCTCGGAGGCCAGGGGCACGCTCAGCGGATCACCCGAGTCGGCGGCCTCTTCCTCGCCCCACGAGTCGAGAGCCAGCGCCTCCCGTTTCTGTCCCGACTTGACGGCGCCGGGACTACCCTGGTCGTCGAGTGACGGCGCCGGGATGAACCCCGATGGATCTTCCTCGTCCTGCACGAGGCGCCAGAACGCTTCGAAGCACCGATCGAAGGGGGACACCTCTTCGGGTCGCGTGACGAAGACGGCGCGAAGGCCGAGGTAGAGCTCCTGACGATCGCCGATGTCGAGATGGTCCAGGGCACGGACCGCGTCGGTGACCTCGACGAGCGTGACCGGAAGACCGGATCGCCTGAGCAGCGTCGCGAAGCGCGCGACGGCCGCCGACAGCTCGCGCGCCACCGCCTAGCTCGCCGCGGGCAGGAACGGGCTCAGGCCCGACTTCGCCACCTCGGCGCGGAAACGCTTCATGTCGTCGACGTCCTTCAGGACGCAGCCGAGCGTCTCGGCCACGAGCTGCTCGTCGAGATGGTCCGCATGGAGCGACGTGAGCGCCTGGGCCCAGTCGAGCGTCTCGGCCACGCCCGGCACCTTCGCGAGCCGCACCTGCCGCAGGGTCTCCATGAACTTCGCGATCTCCCGCGCCAGCCGCTGGTTGATCCCCGGTACCTTGCGCGCGATGATCCGGAGCTCCTTGTCCGGGGTCGGATAGTCGATCCAGAGATAGAGACATCGGCGCCGGAGCGCGTCGGAGAGCTCACGGGTGCGGTTCGAGGTCAAGATGACGTGGGGCGGATGCGTCGCCTTGATCGTGCCGATCTCCGGGATCGTCACCTGCCAGTCCGAGAACACCTCGAGCATGAATGCTTCGAATTCTTCATCACAGTTGTGTGTGACGACCTGGTTGGCGACGAAGTAGGGCTGGCCCTCGAGCACGAAGTCATAGACGGTCTGAGCCGCAGTGACCGTCTCGACCGAGGTCACGTCCTCGAGAACCACACCCCGCCCGAGAAGATCCTTCAGCGCTGGCGTTCCGAACGACTCGGCGATTCTCCTGAGTGAGGAGACATTGGGCCGTACACGCTCCGAGAGGATGTCGTAGATCGTCTGGTGCCCGGGGATCTTGTTGAGCACGCTCTGGGTGCCGATCTGGTTGAGCGCTGCCATCACGGGCGCGCTCGGCAACGTCTCCGTCCGACTGAACGCGGGCGCCTTCAGGACGCTCGCGCGGGCCCGTTTCGCTGGGGCTTCGAATCCCGCGGCGTCCATGAAGGCCGGGACGTCGGCCACGGTGAGCTGGAAGTAGGTCCCCTGACCAAAGCTCCCGGGATGGTTACTGATTTTCGCGATCCGACCCTCCATCCCCAACGAGCCGAGCACCTGCTGGATTCCGGCGAGGAGATACGGCGAGGCAGAGGCAGCGCACACCTGATGATCGCCGACCCACCCTTCGCCGTCGAAGTAGCCGCGGACGAACGCCGCACGCTTCTCCCGAGACAGCGCGAACACGAACTCCGGGACCATCCGCTCGCGGCTTCGGACCATGCCGGCGCCGAGCACCCGGCGCAGGAAGCGGCCGAGCGGGAGCGAGTGGTAGGTCAGCTCGAAATTCCGGTGCGGCCCCGGGATGATCCGCGGCCGCACGCCGAAGGCTTTCTCGAATTTCTCGGCGTACAATTCGAGGTTGCGACGGTCCTTGTCGGAGATGCACAGCCGATCGCTCGTAAAGCAGCCGTCGGCGACGATGTATCCGAGGATCTCGAAAAACGCCACGCACTGATCGATCCGGAGACCGCCGGTGTGCTCGACGGCCACGAGCTGCTCAGAAACGCCGAGCTCGGCTGTCAGTTTCTGGAGCACGCCGGCGCGGAACGAATCCCGAAAGGACCGCGGCTGGAGCACGTTGCGCAGGTGCGCCCGCGACACGCCGACCCGTCGCGCGAGCTCCTCGTAGGTGAGGCCAGAGCGCCGGTACGCGCCACGGAGCAGCGCCTTGCCGTGAGCCGTGATCTTAACTATGTTGTCGCCGAACTCGACGCTCGGCTCGGATTCATGGCTCAGCTCCACGCCTTTCGACAGCGGAAGTCGGTCCGAGGCACGCAGGTCAGCGGCTTGAACAACCTCGAATCCATGATCTGTGTATCGAACGAACTTGTGCTCCCGCGTCACCTCGAGAAACCGGCCACCGACAATGATCCGCCGGACGTCGGCGGTCTGCCTCGGGATGACTTTTCGCACGCGAGAACGGGTGAGACGGAATCGTTCGGGGTCAAAGCTGATCAGCTCATCTCCGGGGCGAACGTCTTCTGCGCGCCTGACCCCACCCGTCGTCGCAACGAGCGTCCGCGCGGCGACGCAACGGTCGGCCTCGTCGACCAGGAGCACCGGCGACTGCGAGTCCTGCGTGATCGCCTGGAGCAGCGGGCGCCGCAGCAAGAAGGCCTCCGAGAAGATCTCGTGCTCCTTGTCGACCATCGCCCGGTTGTTATGTCCCGCTTCCTCGAGCTTGATGTGCAGGAGCTGCTTCTGGTAGTTCCACTCGTAGAGTGCGGTGGAGGCGTCGAGGCCCTCGTAGCACTGGAGCCGGATCAGGTTCGTCCCGAGCACTCGCGCCATCACCTTCGCGACCTCGGTTTTCCCGACGCCGGCGGGACCTTCGATGAGAAGCGGCTTGCGCAATCGCATCGCGAGGTGAACGGATGTCGCAACCGGCGCGTCCGTGACGTACTCGGCCGCTTCCATCATGTCCTGGATTTTCCGGATCTCGTCACGCATGGCTAGCTATTGTACATGAAGCTTCGCGTAATCCTCCGGCGTGTCCACGTCGGGCGGCATCGCGAGATCGAGGGCGACGGCCTCGACGCGCTCTGGATGCGCCTGCACCACGGCGCGCGCTCCCGCGTCGCCGGTGAGCGCGCGCAGCTCGCCAAACACCTCCGACGAGAAGACGACCGGCGTGCCCTGCACGCCCCGATAGAGGGGCGCGACGATCGCCTTTCCCGAGCGCTGCAAGGCCTCGAGCAACGCGCGCACGACCGCGTCGGGGATCCGGGGCTGGTCACCGAGCGCGATCAGCGCGGCGCGCGTCCACGGCTTCAGCGCTCCGACGCCGACGGCGATCGAGGTCCCCTGACCGTCCTGGGGGCGAGGATTCGCGACGAAGCGAACCGCGAGGTCGGATAGCGCCTGGCGGATCGCCGTGTCGTCCGGGCCGGTGACGATGACGACGTCCTCGACGTGACCGATGACCCGCTCGACGGCCCAGCGCACGACGGCCTTGCCCTGGAGCTGGAGCAGAAGCTTCTGCCGCCCCATACGACGGGCCAGCCCCGCCGCCAGCACGACCGCCGCGATCACGCTCGCTCCATGATGACGTCGCCCTCACGACCAGAGGGCTTCGAGCTCCTTCGCCACCTCTCCGGCCCGCTGCAGCTGCCACCAGTGTGAGCAATCCGGAAACGAAACGAAGCGCGCGCCTGTACGGCTCGCCAGCCGACTCCCGAGGGTGGGCGCGACGTAGGGGTCGTCCGCGCCCCAGATCACGAGCCCGGGGGACTCGATCCGCGCAAGACCCGGCTCCCACTCCACGCCGACGTGCACGGCCGAACGGTAGAGCGCGAGAATGCTCCGCTTCATCGCCGGGTCGACGTGTCGGGCGGTCTCCGCCGCATCCGCGGACGGAACTCCGGCGGCAACGAGCCCGGAGGCGAGTGTCTCCGGCGTGAGCCTCTCCATCACCTGCTCGCCGATCTCCGGTGTCTGCCAGAGCTTCGCCGCCCTGTGCCATTCGTACTCGGGGTCGAGGGGTGCGCCGCCGACGGCCCAGGTCCGTACCAGCGTCGGCTCGAGCGACGTGACCCGCAGCGCCAGGATGGCGCCCCAGTCGTGGGCGACGAGATCTATGGGCCTGTCGATGTTGTCGAGCTCGCGGAGGAGCCAATCACAGTAGGCCTCCTTGCTGCAATCGAAGCCCGTCGGGATCTCACAGCCGAAGCCCGGAAGAGACAATGTGACGACGTCGTCGCGACGCAGACGCGTGATCAGCGCCCGCCACACCCGCTGCGTGTCCGGCACCCCATGCACGAAGACCGCAGGCATCCCCTTCCTCCGTCACCGTGCTGGGATGGGGCTAAGTGGACTTCCGAGATCGGCCGACTCGAGCGTTGTCGGGTAGTCGGCGGGGGGGCGGGGGATAGGGGTCGACGAGACTCGTTCCCTCCAAGCGACGGCGGGCGCGTCTGCGAATGATGGAGCCCAGCCGCACTGGGTGTGCGGACGCGTGCCGCGTGGTCGAGCGAGCGCGCTTCGCGAAGACGCGGCAGAGGTGAGACTTGTACTCGACCGATCCCTGGAGATCCGCCTGCACGTCCACACCCTCGGCCGCCTTTTGCGCGGCCGCTTCGATCGCCGCCGCATCCAGCTTCTTGCCGCTGCATCCCGCCTCGACGCCCTTGGCGCGCACGGCCTTGGTGCCGGCGCCCGTGACACCGACGGAGGCTTTCGAGCACGCGCCCTTGCTATCGAGCGTGATCGCGGCGGCGACACCGACGACGGCGAAGCGGGAGGCCGGATGCGGGAACTTCATGTACGCGGCGCCGGTGCTCGCCGGCAGGACCGGCACACGAACCTCGACGAGGATCTCGTCCTCGCCGACGGCGGTCGCCATCAGCCCCTTGAACCAATCGTCCACCTTCACCGTGCGCCGTCCCTTCGTCCCCTCGCACACCATCTCGGCACCGAGCGCGATCATCGCCGCCGGGTAGTCCGCCGCGGGGTCGGCGTGGGCGAGCGAGCCGCCGATCGTCCCGCGGTTCCTCACCGCCGGGTCGCCGATGATCGAGGCGACCTCGGAGAGCACCGCCAGCTTCGACTTCACGAGCGGCGACGACTCGATCGCCCAGTGGGTCGTCATCGCGCCGATCGCCAGCGAGTTGCCGTCCTGCTTGATCCCGGTGAGCCCGGGAATCTTCCGGAGATCGATCAGGTGCTTGGGCTGCGCCAGTCGCAGCTTCATCATCGGGATCAAGCTGTGACCGCCGGCCAGGAGCTTCGCGTCATCCTTCAGCTTGCCGAGAAGCCCAAGCGCTTCCTTCACGCTGGCCGGCGTGTGGTACTCGAACGCGGCTGGATACATGTCGCTCTCCTCAGTTCATTGTCGCGCCTCGGCCGGCGGGGCCCCAGCCCCGCGACGGCCCGCCGCGCGCACCACGGTTAGCGGGCGCCCTTCGCGCCCTGGATGATTGTCCACACACGCTCGGCCGTCAGCGGCATCGCCTCGATGTGATCCACGCCGAGCGGCGCGAGCGCGTCCACCACGGCGTTCACGACCGCCGGCGGCGACGCGATCGTCCCGGTCTCCCCCGCGCCCTTGACGCCCATGGGATTGACCGGAGTGGGGGTGACGGTCCGGTCGGTCTCGTACATCGGCAGCATGTCCGCCTTGGGCAGCGCGTAGTCCATCATGCTGCCGGTGATGAGCTGGCCGGACTGACCGTCGTACACGGCGCCCTCCCACAGGGCCTGGCCGACGCCCTGGGCGATTCCGCCGTGGACCATCCCGTCCACGATCATCGGGTTGATGACGTTGCCGACGTCGTCCACCGCCAGATAGCGCAGGATGCGGACGTTCCCCGTGTCCCGCTCCACCTCGACGACGCAGGCGTGGGCGCCGAATGGGAAGCAGAAGTTCGAGGGATCGTAGAAGGATGTCTCCTCGAGCCCGGGCTCGAGCCCCTCCGGATAGTTGTGCGGCACGTACGCGGTGAGGGACACGGCCCCGAACGGCACGGCCTTGCCCGGGGCGCCCTTGACCCGGAACTCGCCGCCCGAAAAGTCGATGTCACCCGGCGACGCCTCGAGCAGGTGCGCCGCGATCTTCTTGCCCTTCTCGATGACCTTGTTGAGCGACATGAGGATGGCGGTGCCGCCGACCGAGGCCGAGCGGCTGCCGTAGGTGCCCATGCCGAACGCCACCGACCCGGTGTCGCCGTGGACGATGTCGACCTGCTCGATCGGAATACCGAGCTTGTCGGCCACGAGCTGGGCGAACGTCGTCTCGTGGCCCTGTCCGTGCGAGTGCGAGCCGGTGAACACGGTGACCATGCCGGTCGGATGCACGCGGACCTTGCCCGACTCGTAGAGGCCGGCGCCGGCACCGAGCGCGCCGACGAGCTTGGACGGCGCGATGGAGCAGGCTTCGATGTAGGCGGAGAATCCGATGCCCAGCAGCCGGCCCTGCTTGCGCGCGGCTTCCTGCTCGGCGCGGACCTTCTTGTAGTCCAGCATCTGGAGCATGCGGTCCCAGGCCGCGCCGTAGTCGCCGCTGTCGTAGCTGACCGCGACGTGCGTCTGGTAGGCGCCCGAGAACTTCGGGATGAAGTTCTTCTTGCGGAGCTCCGCGACGTCCATCCCGAGACCGCGCGCACCCGCTTCGACGATACGCTCGATGGCGTAGCAGGCCTCCGGGCGTCCGGCGCCACGGTACGCGTCCACCGCCGTCGTGTTGGAGAAGACGCCCGTCACCTCACAGTGGATCGCGCCAATGGTATAGACGCCGTTGAGCAGCGTGCCGTAGAGGAAGGTCGGGACCGCCGGGGCGAACGTCGAGAGGTAGGCGCCGAGGTTGGCCGTGGTCTTCACGCGGAGCCCGAGGATCTTGCCGTCCCTGGCCAGCGCGATCTCGGCGTCGGTCACATGATCCCGTCCGTGGGCGTCGGTGAGATACGCCTCGCGACGGCTGGCCGTCCATCGCACCGGGCGCTTGAGCCGGCGGGAGGCCCAGGAGCAGACGACCTCCTCGTTGTAGAGGAAGATCTTCGAGCCGAACCCGCCGCCGACGTCGGGCGCGATCACCCGCACCTTGTGCTCGGGGATTCCGAGCACGAAGGCGCACATGAGCAGCCGGTGCACGTGCGGGTTCTGGGACGTCACCCAGAGCGTCAGGTCGCCGGTCGCGTCCTCGTAGCGGGCCACGCACGCGCGCGGCTCCATGGCGTTGGCCACGAGGCGCTGGTTGACGATGCGCTTCTTCACCGTCACCGCCGCGCCCTTGAACGCCGCGTCCGACTGCGCCGCCTTCTCGGTGACGGTCACCGCGGCCAGCGGTTCCCAGTCGACCCGCACCATCTCAGCGGCATCGATCGCCGCCGTCTGGCTGTCGGCGATGACGACCGCCACCGGGTCGCCCACGTGCCGTGCGGCGTCCGACGTGAGCGGCATGTGGGGCACCATCGCAAGGTCCTGGACGACGCCCGGAATCTTCTTTTCCTTCCGGAGGTCCCAGCCGCAGGGGAGCGAGTTGACGCCCGTCATGTCCTTGCCCGTGAAGACGGCCACGACACCGGGGTGCCGAAGCGCCGCGGCGGTATCGATCCTCCGGATGCGCGCGTGGGCGTGCGGGCTCCGCACGAAGGCCGCGTACGTCATCCCGGGGAGCTTCACGTCGTCGACGTACTGGCCGCGCCCGGTGATGAAGCGTGGGTCCTCGCGTCGCTTGATCGACTTGCCGAACAGACGGTCGGCGGCGACGGTGGCCATGGCCGTCCCTTACTTCTTCGCGGGCATATGCTCAGCGGCCCACTCGATCGCCTTCACGATGTTGTGGTAGCCCGTGCAGCGGCAGAGATTGCCCTCGAGCTGATGGCGGATCTGCGCCTCCGAGGGCTTCGGGTAGCGTTCGAGCATCTGGTAGGCCGACATGATCATGCCGGGCGTGCAGAACCCGCACTGCAGCCCGTGCTTCTCCCAGAACCCCTGCTGGATCGGGTGCAGCTCGCCGTCCTTCGCCAGCCCCTCGATCGTCATGATGTTGGCGCCGTCCACCTGGACGGCGAAGAAGTTGCAGGACTTGACGGCCTGGCCGTCCATGAGGATCGTGCACGCGCCGCACTGGCTCGTATCGCAGCCGACGTGTGTCCCGGTAAGGCCGACGGCCTCGCGGATGTAGTGCACCAGGAGAAGGCGGGGCTCCACTTCGTGGCTGACGCTTTGGCCGTTGATCGTCATCTTGACTGGCAGTTTCACGACTCATCCTCCGGGATTCGGCGGTTTGAGAGCGGGCCCTAGATCGCTCCCGATCTGGCGCGTCCGAGGGTAAGACTTCGCCCCCTGCGTGTCAACGGGGGACGGCTGGAGGCGCCAGGGGCGCCGGCGGCTACGGGCCGAGGAGGCGCCGGCCGTCGGCGCGGGCCTGGTCGAGGACCTCCCGCGCCGGCAGCGCCTTCTCGCGGGCGATCCGCGCGACGTCGGCGAACTCGGGCGTGACGGTCACGATCCGCCCGCCGAGCCGCGAAACCTTGAAGGGGATCGCGCCGTAGGCCGTCGTCAACACGACCACCTCGCGGTCGAGACGCGCTCGACGCCACTCGGACCAGCGCACGCCAATCGTCGTCGACTCCTCGAACAGCGCCCGGGAAAGGTCGCTGACGCGGTCGGGCGCACAGAGCGCCGTGACGACGATCCCAGGCCGGCCTCGCTTCATGATCACGGGCTGGAGGAATACGTCGAGAGCGCCGGCGCCGAACAGCCGCTCGATCAGCGGCTCGTAGAGCTGGGGCGACATGTCGTCGATCGTGGTCTCGACCTGGAGGACCGTCTCGTCGCCGGTGGCGTCGTTCGCCGTGGCGCCGAGGAAGCAGCGAAGGATGTTCGGCGTGCCCGGCAGATCCATCGTGCCGGCGCCGTAGCCGACGGCCTCGACGGTCAGCGACGGCATCCGACCCGCCGAGGCGGCGAGCGTGGTGAGGATCGCCGCGCCCGTCGGCGTGAGGAGCTCCGCCTTCACCCCCGTGTCCACCACCGGGAAGCCGCGGAGGAGCTCGGCCGTGCCCGGTCCCGGGACGGGGATCCGGCCGTGGGGGCCGCCGACGAGCCCGCCGCCGATCGGGAGCGCCGAGATGTGGACCGCCTCCACCCCCGCGAGGTCCAGCGCGATGACGCCGCCCGTCACGTCGACGATCGCGTCGACCGCGCCCACGTCGTGGAAATGCACCGACTCGCGGTCCGTGCCGTGCACGCGCGCCTCGGCGTCGGCGAGCCGCGTGAAGATCCGCGCCACCCGCCCCTTCACGCTCGGCTCAAGCGCGCTGCGCTCGAGGATGTCGAGGATGTCGCGGAGCGACCGGTGCTGGCGATGGGCGTGGGGGTCGACCTCGACGTCGACCTTGGTGGCCCGGAAAGCGCCCTTGCGGACCTCGCGCGCCGTGAGCGTCCACCCCTCGAGCCGGAGCTTCCCGAGCTCGGCGCGAAGCGCGGCCAGCGGAACCCCTGCATCCACGAGCGCCGCCATGATCATGTCGCCGGCCGCCCCGCTCGGACAGTCGAAGTACGCGACCCTCACGCCGCCCCACCCTTACGCGGAAAGCCACACCAGGCACCCCGGACGGCTGCATCCGAAGCCATGAACCTCACGCCGGGCGGGGGATAGACGTGGGGGGAGGGGTCGTGGGACCCGTTCCCGACAAGGGAGCGACGGGCGCAGAGCACCCGGATGGAGCCCAGCCGCAAAGGAGCAGCGAACGCGTGCCGCGTGGTCCCACGACCCCTCCCCCCGCGGCTGTCCCCCGCCCGGCGCGACGTCATCGAAGCTTAGCGATGAGCCGGTTGATCTGGCTAGCCTGATGCGCAGCGCCGTACCCGTTGTCGATGTTGACGACCGACACGCCGGGCGCGCACGAGTTCAACATCGCCAGGAGCGCCGCAATGCCCCCGAACGAGGCGCCGTAACCGATGCTCGTCGGCACCGCGATGACGGGTCGATCGACGAGCCCGCCGATGACACTGGGCAGGGCGCCTTCCATGCCGGCGACGGCGACGATGACGTTGGCCTCGGCGAGCAGGTCGTAGTGATCCAGCAGGCGGTGGAGGCCTGCCACTCCACAGTCGTAGACCCGGTCGACCCGATTACCGAGCGCCTCGGCGACGAGCGCTGCTTCCTCGGCGACGGGAAAATCGGCCGTGCCCGCGGCGGCGACGACGATGAGCCCCAGCCCCCCACCCGGCTCCGGCCGGACGATCAGGAGCCGAGCCTCGGCGTGATAGACGTGGGAAAGACCGGCCTCGGCGACGGCGGCGGCAATTGCCGGGTCGGCTCGCGTGGCGAGGACGTTCGCGTGGTGCTCGGCGAGACGCTCCACGATCGCGACCACCTGCGCGGGAGTCTTGCCGACGCAGAACACGGCCTCGGGCGCTCCGCCACGCAGCGCCCGGTGATGGTCCACCTTGGCGAACCGAAGATCCTCGTACGGCAGCCCTCGGAGCTTCCCGACCGCGGCGTCGACATCGATGCGCCCGGCCTGGAGGTCTTCGAGGAGGGTCCGGATCGCTTCCCTATCCACCGCCCGCTCTCGGCGGCCGCTTGAGCAGAAGGTTTGCGCTTCCGGATTGAAACCCGGCGAGGTCGACGGCGACGTAGACGTAGCCGAGATCGCGGAGCCCCTTCACGAGGGCCTCGCGCCGCCCGTCCGCCCAGAGCCGAGCGATCTCGTCGTGCGAGACCTCGATCCGGGCCAGGCGGTCGTGGTGGCGCACGCGGAACTGGCGGAAGCCGAGCGAGCGCACCAAGGCTTCAGCGGCGTCCACCTGGCGGAGCTTCTCGGCGGTGATCCGATCGCCGTACTGGAAACGTGAGGAAAGGCACGCGAACGAGGGCTTGTCCCACGTGGGCAGCCCGAGCTCGCGCGAGAGCGCCCGGATCTCTTCCTTCCACAGCTCGGCCTCGATCAGCGGCGCCCTCACGCCGCGCTCCCGCGCCGACTTCATGCCCGGGCGATGGTCCCCCAGGTCGTCCATGTTCGCGCCGTACACGAGCGCTCGGCACCCCTCGCGCTCGGCGATGGGCGCCAGCTTGGTGAAGAGCTCCTCCTTGCAGAAGAAGCAGCGGTTCAGGGGGTTCCTGGCATAGTCGGGATTCTCGAGCTCCTCCGTACGCACGACCAGGTGCCGCATGTCCAGCAGCGCGCCCAATCTCCTGGCTTCGTCGAGCTCGCTCGCCGGATAGGTTTCGGAATCGGCCGTCACGAGCACCGCGTGCCCGCCCAGGGCGTCCTTCGCCGCGCGCGCGAGAAACGTCGAGTCCACGCCGCCCGAGAACGCGACCACCACGCTCTCCATCTCGCGCAGCAGATCCACCAGACGGTCGTACTTGGCCCGTGTCATCCGATCCCGTCCTCGGCTCGCCTCACCGGCCGAGCCACCCGGGCTCGCACTACGGCTCGACCCGGATCAGGTCGTGGAATGCCGTGTAGCGCTCGGCGATCTCGGCGGGCGTGAGCCGCGTCAACCGCTTGAGCGAGAAGTCTTCGACGGTGAACGACGCCATCACCGAGCCGTAGACGATCGCCCGCCGCATCGCGACGGCGTCGATCCGGTCCTGGGCGGCCAGATAGCCCATGAACCCACCCGCGAACGTGTCGCCGGCTCCGGTCGGATCGTAGACCGAGTCCAGCGGGAACGCCGGAACGAAGAACAGCGTGCCCTCGGTCATCAGAAGCGCGCCGTACTCGCCGCGCTTGACGATGACGGTCCGCGGCCCCATCGCGGAGATCGCCCGGGCGGCGCGGATGAGGTTCGGCTCGCTCGCGAGCTGCCGCGCCTCGCCATCGTTGATCGTCAGGACGTCCACTTCGGCCAGCACGCGTCGCAGCGCGTCGCGCTTGCCCTGGATCCAGAAGTTCATGGTGTCGAGCGCCACGAGCCGGGGACGCTCCTTCATCTGGCGGAGCACGTCGAGCTGGAGCTCGGGATCGATGTTCGCGAGAAACAGGTACGGCACACGGCCGAGCCCATCGCCGAGCACCGGCCGGAAGTCGGCAAAGACGTTGAGCTGGGTGTCGAGGGTCTTCGCCTCGTTCAGGTCGTAGCCGTACTCGCCGGTCCACCGGAACGTGCGCCCCTTGGAGGTCTGAAGCCCGCCGATATCCACGCCACGGTTCTCGAGGAGCCTCAGATGCGACTCGGGAAAGTCTTCGCCGACGGTCGCGACCAGCCGCACCTGGGTGAAGAAGCTCGCCGAGTAGGAGAAGTAGGTCGCCGAGCCGCCGAGCGCCTCGCGGACCTTGCCGAAGGGAGTCTCGACGCTGTCGAGGGCGACGGAGCCGACGACGAGGAGGTCAGCCACGGGTTTTTTGTCGCGGGCGAAAGTACTTGTCGAGCAGGAGTCCCAGCTTTTTTCGCGTCGACGGTGGGAAGGCCTTCGGGTTCGTGATCACGGCGTTCCGGAGGAGGCCCGGGCACTCGCACTCGCGCGGCGGCGCGATCGCCGGGATCACTCGCCGCAGCACGTCCTTGGCGGTCGCGACGTTCTTCAGGAGGTTCTGGACGACCGCCTCGACCGAGACGGTCTCGTGGGTCTCGTGCCAGACGTCGTAATCGGTGGCGAGAGCCAGCGTCGCGTAGCAGAGCTCCGCTTCCCTCGCGAGCTTGGCCTCGGGCATGTTGGTCATCCCGATCACGTCCACGCCCCAGCCTCGATAGATACGCGACTCGGCCTTGGTCGAGAATTGCGGCCCCTCGATGCAAATATAGGTCCCGCCCCGATGGACAGTCGCTCCCGCCTGGTTCGCCGCCTTCTCGAGAGCCGTGGCGAGGTCGGGGCACACCGGTTCCGCCATCCCCACATGGGCGACGATGCCGTCGCCGAAGAAGGACGACACGCGCCGCCGGGTCGCGTCGAAGAACTGATCCGGGATGACCAGATCGAGCGGTCGGATCGCTTCCTTCATGCTGCCCACCGCCGAGATAGAAATGACCCACTGAGCACCGAGGAACCGAAATCCCCAGATGTTGGCGCGGAAGTTCAGCTCGCTCGGCATGAGTCGATGGCCCCGGCCGTGGCGCGGCAGAAAGATCACGCGCCGACCGCCGAAGCGCCCTACGCAGTAGGCGTCGGACGGTGAGCCGAAGGGTGTGCGGACCTTATGCCAGGCGACGTCGGTCAACCCCTCGAGCTCGTAGAGCCCGCTGCCGCCGATGACGCCGATCGCCGGGTCGCTCCGGGGTTTCATTCCGTGGCTCAGACGGCCCCTGCCATCTCGAGATCTCCGACGGCGCGATCTCCCTGAGCTCCGGTCACTCGGATGCGAGCGAGACTTCTCATGAGCCTGTCGGGCCCCGGAAAAGCCACTTCGACGTAGTTGCCGGTGAGCCCGACGAGCGCGCCAGTCGCCCGGTCGCGCGTTTCCAGGACGAGCACGTCCTCGACGCTTCCGACGAGCCGCCGCCGAAACTCCGCGCTCTTCGTCCGGCCGAGCTCGCGCAGGGCCCGGCTCCTTCGTGTGACCGTCCGTGGGTCGAGATGACCCGCGAGCCGGGTCGCCTCCGTCCCCTTTCGCGCCGAGTATGGGAAGACGTGCAGATAGGAGAACGGGAGCTCCTTGACGCACGACATCGTGTCGGCGAAGTCCTCTTCCGTCTCGCCGGGGAAGCCGGCAATGACGTCCGCGCCGAGTCCGAGCCCGGGGCGCGCCGCCGCCAGGCGCTCGACCAGGACCCGGTACATCCGCATGTCGTACGGCCGCCGCATCAATCTGAGCACGCGGGCGCTGCCGCTCTGCAGGGGAACGTGAAAGTGGGGAGCCACCACGGGCGACGCCGTCACGGTCTCGACCAGCTCCGGGGTGAAGTACGCGGGGAGCAGCGAGGAGAGCCGAACCCAGCGGAGCCCGGGAATCTCGACGAGCGATCTCAGCAGGGCGGCGAGGGTCGTGCGCGGCACGAGGTCCGCGCCGTAGTGACCCAGGTCCACGCCAGTGAGCACGACTTCGGGGTGCCCGGCGCCGACGAGGAAACGGGCCTGGTCGAGAACCACCGCGGGCTCGAGGCTCCGGCTGGCGCCCCGCGCGAACGGCACCACGCAGAACGCGCAGCGGTGCTGGCAGCCATCCTGGACCTTCAGGAACGCGCGCGAGCGGCCGTGCAGACGAGCGACGGGCGCCACCTCGACCGTCCTGGCTCGCGCGATGTCGGAGACGTACGTCTTGCCCGCGACGACGCGGTCGAGGAGATCGGGGAGACTCGCCTTGTCCCCGTTGCCGACCACCAGGTCGACCTCGCCCATGGCGGCGACCTCGCCCGGGCTCGTCTGAGCCCAGCATCCCGTGACGACCAGCTTCGCTCCGGGGCTCACGCGGGCCGCGCGGCGGATCATCTGGCGGTCGGAGAACTCGGCGCGTGCCGTGACCGTGCACGTGTTGACGACGACCACGTCCGCGGGCTCGTCGAAGTCCACGGTCCTGAACCCGCGGGCCTCGAGCATGGTCTGAAGTTGCTGGGTATCCACCTGGTTCAGGCGGCACCCCAGCGTCGCGAACGAGACGGTTCGCGCGGTGGTCAACTCAGCGGCTCGCGCTCAGGCTCGCCACCGCCGGCGACTCCCGGAGCTGACCACAGGCGGCGCCGATGTCCTCGCCCTTGCTCCACCGGACCGTCGTCGTGATCCCGGCGTCGAGCAGGATCGACTGGAAGGCCAGAATGCGGGCCAGCGGCGGGCGGCGGAAATTCGCTCCCTGCCAGTCGTTGAACGGGATCAGGTTGACCTTGGCTTTCACGCCGCGCAGGAGACGCGCGAGGCGGTGCGCGTCGTCGGTCGTGTCGTTGACGTCCTCCAGCATCACGTACTCGAAGAACACCCGCTGGCGCGAGGTCAGCGGGTAACGCTTGACGGCGGCCATCAGCGCGGCGAGGTCGAAGGACCGGTTCACCGGCATGAGCCGCGACCGCACTTCGTCGGAGGTCGCGTGCAGCGAGATCGCCAGGTTGACCTTGAGATCCTCGCGGCCGAGCTTGTCGATGCCGGGCACGAGACCGACCGTGGATACGGTGAGCCGGCGCGGCGAGTATCCGACCCCGAGCTTCGCGTCGGTGAGAATCCTGAGCGCCTTGACCAGCGCCGCGTAGTTCGCGAGCGGCTCGCCCATGCCCATGAAGACGATGTGGGTGGCGCGCCGGCTTTCCTTGTCGAGCAGGCGGTTGGCGGCCAGGATCTGCCCCACGATTTCCGCCGCCGTCAGGTTTCGCTCCAGTCCCATGACTCCGGTCAGGCAGAAGCCGCACGCGAATCCGCAGCCCACCTGGGTGGACACGCACAGCGTGATCCGGTCGTCATCGGGCATCAGCACCGAGCTGATCCGGCTCCCGCCGTGGAGCACGAAGACCAGCTTCTGGCTTCCGTCCAGCGAGGGGGTCAGGCGTTCGGGCTCGGCGACCTCGATGACGGCGCGCTCGCCGAGCCGGGCGCGGAAGTCCCGGGGCAAGTCGGTCATGGCGTCGAGGTCGAAGACCGACTTCCGAAAGATCCACGTCGCCAGCTGGCGACCGCGATAACGCGAGACGCCGAGCTCGACGGCGAGGTCTTCGAGCTCGGAAGGCAGGCAACCGACGAGATTCAGGC
>QHSR01000326.1 GCA_003221635.1 Candidatus Rokuibacteriota bacterium
CTCAGGACGAGAACGTGATCGAGACACTCGCGCCGGATCGAGCCGATGAGCCGTTCCGCGAAGGGGTTCTGCCACGGACTGTGGGGCGCGGTCAACACTTCACGGATGCGCATGCCCTTCACGCGTTGCCGAAAAGCGTGACCGTAGATGCTATCGCGATCGCGGAGGAGATAGGGCGGCGCGGAGTCGTCCGGGAAGGCGTCCACGATCTGCTGGGCGGTCCAGTGGGCGGTGGGGTGCTCGGTCACGTTGAAGTGGACGACGCGGCGGCGATGGTGGGCGAGCACGACGAGAACGAAGAGCACGCGCAGGCGGATGGTGGGTACCGTGAAGAAATCGAGGGAGACGAGGTCTGGACATGGTTGGCGAGGAACGTCCGCCAGGTCTGAGAGGGCCGGGGTGCAACTTCGGCATGAGCCGGGAGACTGTACGCTCGGCGACGGCGAGGCCAAGCTTCAGGAGCTCGCCATGGATTCGCGGGGCGCCCCAGAGTGGGTTCGCGGTGGCCATGCGTGCAACCAGGGCCTTGATCTCAGCATTGAGAGGCGGGCGACCTCTGGTCGGGCGACCAGAGAGCTTGGTCCAGTATTCGCGGAAGCGGCGCCGCTGCCATCGCAGGACGGTGTCGGGGGTCACGATGACGAGGGACTGCTTCCACCCGGCCCAGACTGCGGCCAGCGCGATCCAGAAGAGGCGATCAGTTCCGCGTAGTCGCGGCCGGGTCCCCGTTCGCTTGTAGACGGCGAGCTGGTGGCGCAAGGCCAGGTTCTCGAGGGCGAGCTGGCGATGGCCGCCGAAGAGGAAGGGGAGGAGTCGAAGTAAGTGGAGCAGGAGGCTGATCATCGAGTTTGGATTGTGTCCGGATGAGAGCCGACAGATCAACGACCTTGGCCGCCGGATGGAGTTTTGGCGAAGGACAGGGGGCAGAGCATCGGCGGGCTCGCATTTACGCCGCCACCTTGAACACGCCGTCGAGCGGTACGGACCAATTCGAGCGGGTGGTACCCGTTGGGGCCACCAGTTGAATCACACGCACTTAAACGCAACTGGTTTCTGTCCTGTCCACTTGGCGGATCGGTACATCTGGCGTGTATCGACCCCCGCCCGGTCGTGTCGTTCATTTGTCAGGGATCACCACGAGGCCGCAGTGAGTCGTAAATGACCACATCGAGGCGGGCCGGCGACGCGAATGCGGTCTGAATTGGTTCGTAATGCGTTCCGGTCCGTCGATGGGCAGATTACGCCTCCTGGAGGCGGAGCAAGCGCTTCCGCACCATGCAGAGATTCGCCAGCGCGCAGGCGACGACGAGCCGATGCCGGTTCTTGGCCAGGCCGCGGTAGCAGACCTTGGTGAAGCCGAAGACGCGTTTGATCACGCCGATCGGATGCTCGACCCGCGCGCGCACACGGGACTTCCACCGATTCGTCGCGCGCAGCTCGGGCGTCGTGGCGCGACGATGGATGAAGTCGCGCGCGTGGGGTGCGCACACACTGAGTACCGCGGCCTGGCCCGCGTACGCCGAATCGCCCCACACGCGCCGTTCCTCACCGTGTACCAGCCACGGCAGGACGTGACTGTCATGGATGTTGGCGGGCGTGACTTCGACGGAATGAATGAGCTTGCTCTGGCTATCGACGCCGAAGTGCCCTTTCATGCCGAAGTACCACTGCCGGCCCTTCTGCGTCTGATGCATCCCGGGATCGCGCGTGCCGGTGGCGTTCTTCGTGGACGACGGGGCGGCGATGATCGTGGCATCGACGATCGTGCCGGTGCTCACCGTCAGGCCGTGGGCCCGCAGGTGCTCGGCGACGGCGTCGAACAAGACGCGGGCCAGGCCATGCTCCTCGAGCAGATGGCGAAACTTGCAGACCGTCGTCTCGTCCGGCACGGGCTCGCGTCCGAGATCCATGCCCACGAACGTCCGCATGATCGGCGAGTCGTACAGCGCTGCTTCCACGGCCGGGTCGGAAAGATTGAACCAGTGCTGGAGGAAGTACATCCGCAGCATCCGTTCCACGCCGACGGGCGGCCGGCCGTTCCCGGGCTTCGGGTACACCGGTTCGATACGCGCGCACAGCTCGCGCCACGGCACCACGCGATCCATCTCGGCGAGGAACTGCTCCCGTCGCGTCACCTTCGTGTACTTCTCGAAGCCGCGGCCGGCCAGCGTCAGTTGCGCACGAGTCATCGCCACCTCCCGTTCTCGCGTGATGCTGCTCCGCGCATCACAGCACAGCCCGCGCGAGAGCGAGAGACTTATTCAGAGATTCCTTAGCTCGCGAGCTCGCGTCCCGGGTTCGAATCGCGCGCGAAGTCGATCAGCATCGTCGACGTGAACGGCCCGTGCACGACGAGGCCCGGATAGCCTTCGACCTCCATTGCCCACGCGCGATCGTAGTGGATGCGGTGGCTGTTGAACGTGAGCGCCGAGAAGCGGAACAGGATCACCGGATCAGGTGCGACGCTTCGTCGCCACGACACGTCGGTGGGCGCGGGCTCGCGGCGCGGCGCCTGGTTGCGCGCGCCCGCCTTCACTTCCTCGCGGAACACCGTGCGGCGCTCCTCTTCGAGCGCGAGGCCGTCGCGCGTGAAGATCCGGGACACCGTCGTCGCGAACACGAGCGTGCCGGTGCCGCCGGTCTTCAGCGAGAGGTCGGTGAGCTCGGTCTCGCGCCGCAGCGTGTCGCCGATCCTGATCGGCTGGTGGAAGCGCAGGCGCTCGCCCGCGAACATGCGGCGCGGCAGCGGCATCGACGGCACCACGCCGGAGTCGAGCGCGCTGCCATCGGGCCGCAGCTCGTCTGGACCGAGCCGCGGCAGGAAATAAAGGATCTGCCAGCCCGGCGGAAGCGGGTCGCCGCCGCGAAACTCAGGCTCCGGCCGGGCGAACGCGAGCCGCAGCAGATTCGCAGGGCCCGCGGTGACGACGTCGGTCGCCGTGGCGCGGCGTCCGACGTACTGCTTGAGGTCCTCGGGGCTCAGCTCGGTGGTGGCCACGCGCTCAGCTCGCCCCGGCCCTGTTTGCCGCGTCGAACAATCTTCCGAGGCCCGCGATGGGCTCGGTGACCTCGAGCCGTCGGAGGGCGGACCAGAGCACCGCCTGATTGCTGTTCACTACCGGCCTGTCGAGGCGTCGCTCGACGTCCTCGATGGCGTCGATCATGCTCGTGGCTGTGCAGCTCAGGAAGTAGCCGTCGGCCTCGGCGCGGCGATTCTCCACCGTGAGGTCCGTCCACTCCTTCGGGGTGATGCGGAGGTACTCGTCGCCGCCGCCACGGAGACCGAGCCCGAGGTCGTGCACGACCTCATAGCCCGCCTCACCGAGGAACTCGATCTCGTGCTCGTTGATGGCCTTCTCGTACGGGCTGATGAGCACGAGCTTGCGGAGCCGGAGCTGCG